>DASTIX010000119.1:0-13878 GCA_035717165.1 Candidatus Dormiibacterota bacterium | reverse complement strand
CTGGCGCAAAGCGTCGGGGACCTCGGCGAGCGAATATCGCGTGTCGATAACGGGCTTGATGCGACCATCCGCCATCAGTTCGCCCAGAAACGCCATGTCCTCGTGTTTCAGGCTCGCGATGAACAACGACACCAGGCGATGGCCTGAGCCTATCGAGGTGATCCGCGTGCCGAGAAAGTGGCCGATCGCTCGGAAGCCGCCGCCTCCGCGATGCTGAAGGGCAGCAGCGCCGACTCCCACGAATCTGCCGCCTGGCGCGAGCACGCGTTTGCAGGCCAGAAACGAGTGCGAGCCGGCGATGTCGATGATCAGGTCGTAACGCAAGCCCGACCGTGTGAAATCCGACTGCGTGTAGTCGATCACCGTCTCCGCGCCCAGAGCGCGAACCGTCTCGACGTTGCGTGTGCTGCACACGGCCGTCACGTGGCCGCCGAAGGCGCGGGCGATCTGCACGGCGAACGTTCCAACACCGCCCGAGGCGCCGTTGATCAGAACGTTCTGGCCTCGCTCCAGGCGTCCATGGTCGCGTACGGCCTGCAGTGCGGTACCGCCGGCCACGGCGACAACCCCGGCATCTGCGAACGGAACGGACGAAGGTTTCAATGCGATCGCGCGCGATTCGCTGACGCACATGTACTCCGCGAACGCGCCCTTCCCACCACCGAACACTTCATCCCCGGGACGAAAAGCCCTGACTGCCGATCCGACGGACTCCACCACACCGGAGAAATCCGTGCCGAGAATCACCGGTTTGCGGCCCGCCATGAGATAGCCGGCGAGCGAGAGAGGGAAAAGGTCGACCGGGTTCGTGGACGAGGCATGGACGCGGATGAGCACGCCGTCGTCTGGGACGGCAGGCAGCGGGAGCTCCGTGACGCGAAGCGCCTCCAACGACGTCGGCCCGGCGCAGAGGTAGGCCTTCATCGATGTCGGAACAGCGGTGACCATCGCAATCACCGCAGGCTGAACGGAGGGTAGTGGTCGGTCACGAGCGTGAAGGCGTATCCGTTGACCCGGTTGACCCACCGCATGACGCCGACGACGTACTCGAACAGCGCTCGCGGATACGTGCCGGTGAACAGGATGGCGAACCAGGCCATGACGATCGCGCCAAGCGCGCCAATGCCGAGGAAGAACAGGACGACGTAGTGCGGGATCGCGAGGAACCACTTCACGAGTGGCAGCCAGCGGTTGAGGTTCTGAACGTCCGGGTACGCGAAATCGAGGTGGACCGATTGCTCCTCATCTGTTGAGGGATATCGGTCGTCAAGCAACGCCATGTAGGCCGTCACGCGGTTGGAGAATCGGAGGAGGTTGAGGTTCCAGTCGAACCACCAGCGCGGGTACTTCTGACGCACGACGAGCATCAGCACGAGGGGCACGAAGACCGCTGCCCCGCCGATGACGATGCTGTTCATCGTGTGGTGGTCGTTGTCGCCGTTCAGCGTCATGCCCGAAAGCATCGTGAGGATCACGACGATCGGCACCGCGGCGACGAGACGGAACGCCGTCGATAAGCGGCTCAACGGCCGGGAAGGGAAGTCGACGCCGAACTGCACCGGGTAACCGCTGACCATCTTCACTCTCCTTGCTGAATGGACTTCAGGGTGATCACCTCGTGGCCGCGCAGCGCCTCGAGAAACGACTGGAAGCTTCCGAACACGGTGCAGCGCAACACCGACCCTTCGACGCGGACGTCGGTGACGCCAAGCGCGCGTTCGACCTCACGCATCGGTGGCGATCCCACAAAGGTCACCTCGACGCGCTGCAGTGGAAGTCCTTCTTCCATGGCCATCACGCTAGGGGTCGCCGGCGCAAAGCAAATCCGTGGAATTACCGAATTCGCCGCCGTAGTAATTTCCCGTAGATCATGGCCAGGCCCGCCCGGCGCCCCGGCAACCTACCGTCCGAGACGACGACGTTCGTCGGCCGCAGGCGCGAGCTCGCCGACCTGCGAACCAGACTGGGTACGGCGCGGATCGTGAGCCTCTTGGGACCCGGCGGAGTGGGTAAGAGCCGCCTGGCCCTCCGCGCTGCCGCCGACCTCGCCCGAGTCTTCCGCGACGGCGCCTGGTTGGTCGAGCTGGCGGACGTCAAGGATCCAGCGCTTGTTGGGAACTCGATGATGTCCGCCCTCGATCTGCGCGACCAGGCGGCGAGCGCGCCGCTCGACGTGGTCCTGGCGTTCTTGCGCGACAAGAAGCTGTTGCTCGTCATCGACAACTGCGAGCACCTGCTGAAGGCGGTCGCCCCTCTGGTCCACGACATCGTGACCCAGGCGCCGGGGGTGACGGTCATCGCCACCAGCCGAGAGCCGCTCGGGATCCAGGGCGAGCAGGTCGTACCGGTGCCGCCGCTCGAGCTGCCGGCAGCTCATGCAGCCGGCGGCACGGTCGAAAGCGAGGCCGTCACCCTCTTCGTCCAGCGCGCGCAGGCGGCGTCCGGCACCTTCGAGCTGAGCGCGGACAACCGGGCGGCCGTCGCCGATATCTGCAGGAGGCTCGACGGGCTGCCGCTGGCGCTCGAGCTTGCAGCCGTGCGCACGCGGGTCCTGTCCGTGGATCAGATCCTCGAGCGCTTGAGCGACCGTTTCGCGCTGCTGACGGGCGGCGGATACGCCGCGCTGCCGCGCCATCAGACGCTCGAGACCGCGATCGACTGGAGTCACGACCTTCTCACGGACGCTGAGCAGCGAGTGTTCAAGCGCCTGTGCGCCTTCGCCGGACGCTTCACTCTGGACGATGCGTCGGCGGTGTGCCAGGCGAGCGTCGACATCATGTCGTCGCTCGTCGACAAGTCGCTCGTGATGAGGGAGGACACAAAGCTGATCGCGTGCTTTCGTCTGCACGAGACCGTGCGTGAGTATGCCTCCAGGAAGCTGCAGCGCGGCGAGCACGATGAGATCGGGGAACGCTGCACCGACTACTACGTCACGCGCTGCCGCGCCGAGGCGCTCGACGTGCGCTTTCACATGCTCGAATGGCTGCCCTGGATCGACGTCGAGATCGACAACATTCGCGCCGTCCTCCGTCAATGCCTTGACGCCGGCGATTCGGTGCGCGGCATTTCGCTCGCCACCTCACTGTCCTGGTTCTGGATCACCCGAGCCACGACCGAAGGCGTGCGGTGGCTCGACCAGCTGCTCGCACTGGGCCCAAGCGATGCCGAGACCCTCGCATGGGCGTACTTCATTCGGGGGTTTCTAGCGGTTTTGCAGGGGGACTCCGGCGCTGCGCAGCCCGTGCTTGTCCGCGCGATCGATGTGGCGCGAGACCATCAACTGCCGATCCAGCTCGCCCATGCGCTGTCGATGGCGTCGATCGCCGCAGTGCTTGCCGGTGATCGCGCCTCGGCGGCCGGTCATCTGCGCGACGCCGAGGAAGTGGCTTCGCAGGTCGACGACGTGATGACGCGCACGGCGATTCTCCAGGCGCAATCGCTCAACGCACTCTTCGCCGCCGACTCTGAAGCGCTGCGCAAGGCAGCGACTGAAGGCGAACGTTTGACGCGCGAGTCGGGTGACCTCTATGGCCGGCACATGATGCTGCTGAATCTGGGCGGCGCGGCGCTGCTCGCCGGCGACATGGACGGCTCGAAGCCGCTGTACGAGGAGGCGCTGCGCCTCGCCTACCGGGTCGACGACCGCATCGGTCAGTTCTATCTGCTCGCGGCCCTTGGATATCACGCCGCAAGCGGCGGGCGGGCAAGGATTGCCGCGCAGCTGCTCGGCGCGTCGGACAGCATCCGAAGCGGCGCGGGTGCGGCGGTCATGGCAATGCTCGCGCCCTATGTCGACCAGGCGCAAGAGCTGGCCGCCGCCGCGCTGGGTGACGCGAAGTTTCAAATCGAGTTCGAGGCCGGCAGACGTTTGACGCGCGAGGCGGCGGTCCGGCTCGCACTCAACGAGCCGCCGCCGGCGAATGGAGCGCTCAGCAAGCGAGCTGATCAGTCGCTGGGAAGGCGTGAGAGCGAGGTCGCGCACCTGGTCGCGGAGGGCCTGAGCAACAAGCAGATCGCCGCGCGTCTATTCCTCAGCGAGCGCACGGTGGACAGTCACGTGCGCAGCATTCTGAACAAGCTCGGGTTCAACTCCCGCGCCCAGATCGCCGGGTGGGTGGTTGCCAACACCACCCGTTAGACAGGAAACGCCGTCAGATTGCGTCGCGACGATCGAACACCAACAGCGCCGCCACGGCGCACGCGATCGTGATCCCCACCACGATCGCAAGCGCGACCACATCCACGCTTCCCGTTTCGAGCGCCTTCTGCGGTGTGTACGCGCTGAATATCGAAAAGTGCTTGAGCTGCCTCATCTGGTCGACTAGCCCGCCGATCAGCCACAGCGCATAGAAGCCGAGCGTGATGCCGAACGAGATGCCCGCGGCCATCGCGCGCGTGCTCACGAGCGAGGAAAGAAGCGCGGAGTACGCGGCGATGATGAAAAGAAACACGAGCATCACGGCGCTCATTGCCGCCAGACCAGAAGCGCTGACCGTCACGTTCTCGGCAGCGGCGCTCACCCCGACGGTGCCGACGCATGCCGCGACACATATCGCCAGACCGATCGCCAGCGCGGCGAACTTACCGAGAAGCAAGCGCCACCGTGTGGCCGGCACGGAAAGCCAGATCTCGGAAGTTCCGTCCTCGACCTCTCTCGCCACCATCGCGGCGCCGCCTAGGGTCGCGAAGACCCCGATGATGATCGGCCAGAAGAGGTTCAGCGCCTCACCGCCCAGAAAGCCGCTGAACGTGGTGATGTTCGTGTAGCCCAGGGCGGTCAGGAATCCCTTCGGATAAGTCGCGATCAAGTTCGCGAACTGCTCCGACTGCTGCCGCACCGTGGGATAGAAGACCGCGATCAGCAGCACGTAGCCCGCGCCACCGGCCGCGAACCAGAAGGTCGTCCAGCGAATGTCCCACAGCGCCTTGCGCAGCATCACGGTCATGACCTGGGTTCGCCCTCGTCGCGGTAGTACTGCATGAACACGCTCTCGAGGTCGGCAGGCGGAAAGACCAGATCGACGACGGGCAGCGTCCCAAGGCGAGCCAGCAGTTCGCGTGGGCTGCCCTGCACCGCCAGCTGGATCTGCTTGCCGCCGTCGGTGGTTTCGACGACGCGTACGCCCTCGAGGCGGTCGAGAAATCCGTCATCAACCGGAGCGGCCAGAGTCACATCCATTCGTCGCGTGCGGATCGAACGGAGCTTGTCGATTTCCTCGATGGCGACCATGCGACCGTCGCGGATGATGCCCACGCGGTCGGCGACACCCTCGACCTCGGCGAGGTTGTGCGAAGAGAGAAACACAGTCTTGCCGCGAGACCGCTCGCCGAGCAGGCGTCGGAGGAACATCTCCTGGCCTAGCGGATCGAGGCCGCCACTTGCTTCGTCGAGGATGAGCAGTGGGGGGTCGTGCATAAACCCCTGGACCAGGAGCAGCTTCTGGCGGTTGCCGCGGGACAGCTGGCGGATCGTGGGACGGAGGTCGAGATCCATCTCCGCGGCCATCGCGCGCGCCCGGTCCATCGTGCCGCGAGCCCGATAGCCGGCCATGAAGTCGAGGAATGCGGCGCCCGTCATCTTCTCGTAGAGCCTTGGGTCGGCGGACACGAACCCGACCTTGTCCTTGACGGCCGTCGACTCGCGCCAGCAGTCGAGCCCGAACACCGTCGCGCTTCCGCCGGTCGGGCGCAGCAACCCCATCAGGGTGCGAATCGTCGTGGTCTTGCCCGCTCCGTTCGGCCCGAGAAAGCCGAAGATCTCGCCTTCGTGCACGGTGAACTCGAGCTCGAAGGCTCCGTGCCCGCCGCGGTAGACCTTGCTCAGCTTGCGAGCGGCAATCGCCTCTGCTTCCGGCATTTCCGCGCACGATAGCGCGAAGCGAAAGGACGCATACTCAGCCGCGGATGAAGGCCGTCCGCTGGTGCGCGGCAGGCGTGATCGCGCTCGTTGCCCTCTACTTCGTCACGCGCGCGCTCGCGACGGCGTGCAGCGGCTCCGCCTGTGACGTCTACATACCGATCTCGCTGCTGCTGCCACTGCTGATCTTCATGGCGGCCGCGGTCACCGCGTTCCTCGCGCTCGCATCCGCGCGCGGATCGCACGCCTGGTTTGCCGGATTGATGATCTCGACCGTGTTCGCGGTATTCGGCCCGATCGTGGCGCTGCTCATCTTCAAGGACCAGCCGGACGCCTTCGTGGTCACGGGAACGATCCTCGAGCTCCAGCTTGCGGCCGTCGCGCTCGCCTACACATATATAAGGACGCGAGCCGGGTTAGCGCGGTAGGCGGGCCTTCCTCAGGTCGACTCGATCTCCACGCAGGGGCACGCCTTCACGGCGCAGCAATGTCAGCTGGCGCGCGCCTTTGGCGACGCTTCCATCCGAGCGCACGACCCGGTGCCACGGCAGCCGTTCGGTCGTCGTCGCCAGGACGCGTCCGACCATGCGCGGCGCGTGTGGTTCGATGTCGCCATACGTCCGCACGAACCCGGGCGGGATCGCGCGGATCCGCTCGAGGATCTTCGCCTCGCGGACCTCCATCAGCCAGAGAAGGCTAGCCCTTAAGCGCGAGCAAGCCGGCGGCGTGCCCGCCGAGTGCGATCACTCCCGCCGGGCTGACGCCGATTGCTACAAGCCCCACCGACACGACCGCGAGCGCGACCAGCCCGACCGCGACCATTCCGATCGCAACGAGACCGACCGCAACGGGCCCGATCGCGACAAGGCCGACCGACACGACGCCGACCGCTACGCGCCCGATCGCGACGACTCCTACCGCACGTCCGCGCAGAGAGATTGCGATGATGGGGATGCCTCGCCACTGCTGCGCCGAGCGGTACTCCATGAGGCGAGATTACTTTTGACGCGCGCCGGCAGACAGTCACGCGGGTCAGCTTCCGACCGTGACATACGTCAGGCCGATTAGTTCGGCGCCGCGGCGCCGTCTAACGAACCAGGAAACTTGTTCGCAGGAGGTACGCAGATGAGACTGGTCGCAACCGAATACATCTCGCTGGACGGCGTTTTCGAAGAGCCCGGTGAATGGTCATTCCCGTACTTCGACGAGCAGGCGGCCCAGTTCAAGTTCGAAGAGCTCAACGCGACGGACGCGCAGCTGCTCGGACGCAAGACGTACGAGGGCTTCGCGAAGGCATGGCCGACGATGGAGGGCACCGGCGACTTCGGCGTGAAGATGAACACGATGCCGAAATACGTCGTCACGTCCACGCTGAAGGACCTCGACTGGTCGGGATCGAAGCGGATCGACGGCGACGTCGAGGCCGAGGTGCGCAAGCTCAAAGCCCAGCCCGGCGGCGATCTTCTGCTCGCCGGGAGCGGACAGCTGTTCCGCTCTCTCAGCCGCGCCAAGCTGATCGACGTGTACCGCTTCATGGTCCACCCGCTCATCGTCGGCAAAGGCAAGCGCCTGTTCACGGATGACGACCCGCGGGAGGAGCTCAAGCTCGTCGACACGAAGACGTTCAGCAAAGGCATCGTCGTGCTGGAGTACGAACGCGCTTGACGTTTGACATCGAGAGCTGGCAGAACCTCGACATGCGGGTCGGCCGGATCGTGGAGGCCGTGGAGCTGCCAGAGGCGCGTAAGCCGTCGTACCGCCTGAAGATCGACTTCGGGGCGCTGGGCACGAGGCAGTCGGTCGCCGCGGCCAAGCCCGATTACCCGGACCGGCAGGAGCTTGTGGGGCGGCAGGTGGTATGCGTCTTCAACCTGCCGCCCAGGCGCGTCGCCGGCGTGAGCTCCGAGGTGCTGGTCCTTGCGGCCACCGAGGCCGACGGGACCCTTCGGCTGCTGAGGCCCGACTCCGAATCCGAGCTCGGCGCGCGGATCACGTGAGGCGCCTACTGCAAATGAACGATGACATCTACTCCATGCGAGAACTAGGGTTCCGCCGTGGCTCTCAAGATCCGGGTCACCGCCACGCACGGATCGCCGGGCCGGGGTCCCGTTCCGCCGCTTGTCTATCGCGCCGAGGCCTACGAGGAGCAGGACGAGTTCCGGGAACCGAAGTGGGGGTGTCGGCATGACCACAACTCGGTGGAGGAAGCGCTGGACTGCGGCCATTCCTGGCTCGAAGGCGGGTCGGCCGTAGAATCTCCAGCCTGATGTCCTCTCCGCAATCAACCCTGGCGCCCCTGCAGGACTTCGGTGAGCTCGAGCAGTATCGGGGCGAGTTGACCGCGTACTGCTATCGGATGCTCGGTTCGCCGTTCGATGCCGAGGACGCCGTGCAGGACGCGTTCGTCCGCGCGTGGCGCGCACGCGACAGCTTTGAGGGCCGTTCGGCGCTGCGCTCGTGGCTGTATCGCATCTCCACCAACGTCTGCCTCGACGCCCTCAAGAGCAAGGACCGCCGTGCGCGGCCGATGGACCTCGGCCCCTCAGCCGAGCCTATCGAGTCGAACCTGCACATCCCCGATGACATGGCGTGGCTCGAGCCGATTCCCATGCGTCTGATCGCGCCCGACCGTGATCCGGCCGATGTAGCCGTCGCCAACGAATCGATCCGGCTGGCATTCGTGGCGGCACTGCAGCACCTGCCGGCGCGCCAGCGCGCCGTCTTGATCCTGCGCGAGGTGCTGGACTGGCAGGCTTCGGAGGTCGCCGAGCTGCTCGACACCTCGGTCGCGTCGGTCAACAGCGCGCTGCAGCGAGCGCGCGCGACGATGGCGAAGACGAACGCGGTCCAGGAGCCGTCACGGCCGCTGACCGAAGAGGATCGAAAGATGCTCGAGCGCTATGTCTCGGCGTTCGAGCGCTACGACGTCACCGCGTTGACCGCCCTGCTGCGCGAGGACGCGCGGCAGTCGATGCCGCCGTTCGACATGTGGCTCGCCGGTCGCGATGACGTGCTGGCGTGGTGGTTTGGTCCCGGCATCGCGTGCAAGGGATCGCGCGTGATCCCGACCATGAGTGCCAACGGGATGCCGACCTTCGGCCAGTACAAGATCGACCCGAACGGCGGCTTCTCGCCCTGGGCGCTTCAGGTTCTTGACGTCTCAGAAGGGCAGATCCGCGAGATCACGTTCTTCCTCGACACGGCGAAGCTATTCCCGCTGTTCGGGCTGCCGCTGCACCTCGACGCCTAGCATCTCGGCCAGGCCTGCCAGGTCGATGACCTGCCGCAGCTCTTCGCTCACGTTCGCGAGGCGCAGATCGCAACCATGGCGCCTCATGCACAGCCGCAGCCTCGCGATCCGGTCGACCGAGGCCATGTCAGGTGCCATTCGCGCGCAGTTCAGGATGACCTGTCCGGTCGCCATCACAGTTCAGACGGAATAGCAGCGCCCGAATCATCGGTTGGCGACCGATGAGTCCGGAGGTCTCCGGCCGTCTGATTGGGCATGAAGAACTCACGCTGGCTGTCACTGATCGTCCTCTGCACGGGGTTTCTGTTGATCGTCGTCGACATGACGATCGTCAACGTCGCGCTGCCCTCGATCCAGAGAGACCTCGGATTCACGCAGTCGGGTCTGGCGTGGGTGGTCAACGCATACCTCATCGCGTTCGGCGGATTGCTGCTGCTCACAGGCAGGCTCGGCGATCTGGTGGGTCGCAAGCGGATCTTTCTGGTGGGGCTCGGCGTCTTCACGGGCGCCTCGTTGCTCTGTGGCCTGTCTTTCACCCAGCCGATGCTCATCGCCGCGCGGTTCGTGCAGGGCGTCGGCGGCGCCGCGACCTCGGCGGTGATCCTCGCCATGATCGTGACCCTTTTCCCAGATCCAGTAGGGCGCGCGAAGGCCTTTGGCGTGTTCGGGTTCATCGCCTCCGGCGGCGCGGCTGTAGGACTCCTCGCAGGCGGGCTCATCACCGAGGCGGTGAGCTGGCACTGGATCTTCTTCGTCAACCTGCCTCTCGGCGCAGCGACGGCGTTTGCCGCCGTGCGGTTGCTCCAGCCTGACCGCGGCATCGGCCTCGGCGAGGGTGCGGACGTGGTGGGCGCGCTGCTGGTGACGGCCGGATTGATGACCGCCGTCTACGCCATCGTGCAGACGTCGGCGCTGGCCGGCATCGCCGCGGTCGGCATGCTTGCCGCCTTCGTCGTGCGCCAGGCGACCACCAGCAACCCGATCCTCCCGCTTCGCGTGTTCCGGTCGCGCATCGTGTGCGGGGCGAACCTCGTGCAGGCCCTCATGAACAGTGCGTTCCTCGGTTTCTTCTTCATGGGGTCGCTCGACCTCGAGCGCGTGCTCGGCTACGGGCCGATGGAGATCGGCCTCGCGTTTCTGCCGGTCGCGATCGTCATGGCCTTGTTCTCGATCCGCTTCTCCGCCCTGCTCATCAACCGCTTCGGCGCCGGCGCGATGCTGGCCGCGGGTCAGCTGACCGCGCTTGCTGCGCTGCTTTTCGTCGGCCTCGGGCCCGAGCACGCGACCTACTTCGTGCACCTGCTCGCGCCGATGGTCATGTTCGGACTCGGCGGCGGCCTGTCGTTCCCGGCGCTGACGATGATCGCGATGGCGGACGTGGCGCCGGCTGAGGCGGGGCTCGCGTCGGGCCTCCTCAACACGACCGGCCAGGTGGGCGGTGCTTTCGGGTTGGCCGTCCTCGCGACCGTGGCCGGTTCGAGGACGATCTCGTTGATTCAATCCGGTGCCGATGCGACCACGGCGCTTGCCGCCGGGTATCACCTCGCGTGGCTCGTCGGTGCCGGCGTGATCGTTGTGACGCTTGGCGTCGCGGCGTTGACGCTGAGGAGCCGTCAGCAGCCGGCGCTCGAGGCAACCGGCGCTGCAGTGGAGTGCGAAGCGGCGGCCTGAGGATTTCACGGCTTCAAATCGCCGGACGTTCACTACCCTGAAGCGGTTCGAAAGGTGGGCACGAGTGACGACGTCTACTTCTCGGTGCCAGGGGTCGCGACCGTCCGCTGGGACGCGTCGAACGCCACCGTGCTTGTCACCTGGGACGGTTGGGCCAACGCGTCGGAGTTCAAGTCGCTGCTCGATGCCGAGGTCAAAGCTCTGCGCGACCACGGCGGCACGTGCTTGCTGGCCGACTGCACGCGCCAGCGTGTCCTGAACCTCACCGACCAGGCGCGCGCCAATCGCGAGTGGCTCCCCGAGATCCTGGCCGCGGGCTTGAGGCGATTCGCGATCGTCCTGCCCGAAAGTGAGACAGCCGCCGCGCACCTCCGCGAGCGGCTCGGGCACGTGTCCGAGATGGAGATCGCATACTTCGCTACGGTGGCGGAGGCCAGAGCCTGGCTGGGGCGGTAGCCCTTTTCGATCTCAACGTCGAGAAGATCCTCGACCATTGGGGTGTACCGGAGGCCATCCGTGAGGTCATCGCCAACGCCCTCGACGAACAGGCGCTGACCGGCACGGCCGAAACGAAGATCGTCAAGCGCCGGGACGGCTGGCACGTCACCGATTTCGGCCGCGGCCTGCGCTACCAGCACCTGACGCAGAACGAGAATCCGGAGAAACGGCGCAAATCGGATCTCGTGGTCGGCAAGTTCGGCGTGGGTTTGAAGGATGCGCTCGCGACGTTTCATCGCCGCGGGATCGCCGTCACCGTCCGGAGTCCGCATGGCGACATCACGCTGCGGCGCGCGGCCAAGAAGGATTTCGCGGACGTGAAGACGCTGCACGCGGCCATCAGCAAGCCATCGGATCCGAAACGGCGTGGCACCGATTTCGCGCTTCAAGGACTGGCGGATGCCGACATGGCCGCAGCGCGCGATTACTTCTTGCGCTTTACCGGTGACCGAGAGCTCGAGCAAACCACGCTGGGCACGATCCTCGAGAGACCGCCGGACGCGCCGGCCCGCATCTACGTGAAGGGAGTACGCGTGGCGATGGAGGAGCAGTTCCTGTTCTCGTACAACATCACGTCGACGACGGCACAGCTGCAGCGAGCACTCAACCGCGAGCGTACGAACGTCGGTCGCTCCGCGTACCAGGACCGCGTCAAGGCGATCCTTCTGAAGGCCAAGTCGGACGCGGTCGCCGAGGAGCTCGTGCGCGACCTGACACGAATCCCGCTGGGCACCAACCACGATGAGGTGACGTGGCTCGACGTGCAGGAGCAGGCGGTGCGCATCCTGGCCGCGAAGGGGAAGACGCTCTTCGTCAGCTCGCAGCAGATGTTCACGATGGGCGCGACGGTGCAGGAGGCGCGTGCTGACGGTTACAAGGTCATCGTCATTCCCGATCGGTTGCTGGCTCGCGTGCCCAAGCTGCGCGACATCAACGGCAATCCGATCCTGGACATCAGCGGCTTCGTCCGCGTGTGGAACGCGTCGTTCACGTATGACTTCATCGACCCTGCGACGCTCAATCGGGCCGAGCGCAAGAGCTGGGAGATCTTGCCGGAGCTCATGCGCCTCGCCGGCGACCATTCCAAGCGGGTGAAGGAGGTCCGGATCTCCAACACGATGCGCCTCGACGAGGGGGCGTACGAAACGGAGGGCGTCTGGGACGCGCCGAACATCGTGATCAAGCGGTCGGTGCTCGACTCACCTCGGCACTTTGCCCGGGTGGTGCTCCACGAGATCGCGCATGCCAGCTCGGGAGCGAACCATGGGAGCCTGGCGTTCATGGCCGCGATCGATGACCTGGCGGGCCTGGCGGCAGTCGCCGCCCTCCTCCCCCCCGGATAGGCGCGCCTATCCGTGCATATCGGGCGTGTCAATGCCTGATATCGCGGCCAAAGCTGAGGTCCAGAGCCTTAACAGCCTGGGTTGGCTCGATGCCGAGCCGCTGTCAGAGTGCGATCGCAAGAATGTCAGCTGTTCCGAACGAGCTTCGTACCGATCCTTTCCTGGTCAGCGACGCGAAGGACGTCGGGCTGACATGGGAGAACCTACAAGCCCAATCCTGGCGACGGCTCGCTCACGGCCAGTACGCGTGGACAGGGATTCCAAACGACGTCGACTTGAAGTTGCGAGCGGCCGAGAAACGTCTGCCTCCGACATCGGCGTTCTGTGGCAGGACCGCTGGCTGGATTCTTGGGCTCGACATGCCGCCGTGCGATCCGATCGAGGCGATGATCCCACGTGACTCCCGCGAGCGCAGGAGAGCCGGAATCAGACTCCGGCGCGCCGAGTTGCCTCCAGAGGATGTCGTGATGAAGGCTGGCTACCGCGTCACCAGTCCATTGCGGACGGTCCGCGACCTTGGAAGCCGGCGTGACCTCATCGAAGCTGTTGTCGTGATCGACATGGCGCTCCATGCAGGGCTCGTTGACGTTGCCGCGCTTACCGGTTGGGTCGAGGGCAATGCCGGTGCGAAAGGGGTGAAGCGCCTGCGGAGGGCGCTCGCCCTGGCCAATCCAAACGCCGAATCACCCATGGAGACACGACTACGCCTCGAGTTGATTGCGGCCCGTCTACCGGTTCCACAAGCGCAGGTTGAGCTGCGCCATCGCGACGGCGACTTTCTCGCACGCGTCGACCTTTATTACCCGGACGCGGGTCTCGTGATCGAGTACGACGGAGAGAACCACAAAGACCGACTGGTCGAGGACCTGAGGCGGCAGAACGCGCTGATCAACGCGGGATATCACGTGCTTCGGTTCACGGCGGCTGATCTGCGTTTCCGCGGCGTCGTTGCGTCGCAGGTAAGGCGCGCACGAAGTCTGCTTCTTCGTCGGGCCGCTTAGTCCCCGATATCAGGCCCTCACGGCCGCGAAAACCCCGGATATGCGCGCCTATCCGGGGGTGTGCGAGTCGGCCTCAAGCTCGGAACGCCGCCTGCTCCAATACTCAAGCCGGTGCCGGAACCTCTCGCTCTGCGACGCCAGCACGGGCAGGTTCGTCTCCTCGGCCTCCTTCCGCGCCTCTGCCGGCATCCTGGTGATCATCGACGCCATCAGGTCCATCAGCTCCTGCTCGAGCTTGACGAGATGGCTGTACACCGC
>DASTIX010000118.1:0-11277 GCA_035717165.1 Candidatus Dormiibacterota bacterium | reverse complement strand
TTTCCACAGCGCGCTCATCGCGCCGATGTAGAGCGGTAGATCGTCCGAGCTCGCGAGGTGCAGCGTGCCGCGCATAAGCCAGGTTTTGACGAGGCTGCGGCTCTTCCACAGCGCGTCCCGCACATCGTCGACGGTGCAATCGACTCGGACCGCGATCTGCAGCTCGGCGGCCGACATTACCTGCGCCTGCACACCGCCGATGTCGCCCACCACGCGCGCCAGGTCTTTGTTCGGCGCCCTCTTGTGCAGGTGGTGACGCCGCAGGCGAAACGCATGGACCTGCGGCCACGTCACCATCGCCGCCGCCGTCTGCTTCAAAGCACCGCTACGTTAGCGACTACCAGTAGACACGTCTCAGCAGCGTGATCGGGGTGCCGTCTCCGCGTAAGAGATAGAGGTCAACGGCTGGGAACCCGCCGGTCGAGGGCCCAGGGCGCGAGGCAGCATCGGCCAGCGCGACGGCGAGACCATCGCCGTTCGGCTGGGCTTTCACGTTCCAGACGTACTGGCCCGAAGCGGTCGGGGCTGACCAGATCACCTTGCCGGTGGCGAGCCGGACTGCGAACGCGGGCTGCGGTGCGAGCCGCGAAGAAAGCACGACTGTCGAGCCGTCCCAGCTGAACCCCGACACAGAGGCCTTGAACTGCGTCAACTTGATGCCGTCGCCGGTGTAGACGGTGCTCGTCTCGCTTCCGTCCGGCCCGAGGAAGTTCTCGGCGATGTGGCGCGAGTCGGGCGATGCCACGAGCGACATGGGCATCTGTCCGTTCACGAAGTCGTGCGTCCACAGCACCTTCGCTGCGGAAACCTGAATGACCCAGTACTGCGCAACGCCGATGCCCTGCCCGCCCGACTGGACGACGATTGCTCTGTCTCCGGCGAAGCTGCAGGACTCGACATACGTCGAGCCCTGTTCGTAGATCTTCCCCACCTGCATGATGGTCGAGATCCCCCCTTCGGCTGAGCCTTCACGAAGCGTCGCAGGGATTCCGTTTGCGCCGAGCGTGTTGAACGGCTCAATCAGACAGAAGTGCACGCCGTCGTCCGCCCACGTGGCCGAAAACGACTTGAGCCCATAGACGTTGACCTTGTTGGTCACGGCGCCTGTTCGATTGCGGATCTCGGTTGGAAAGCCGAACAACGTCTCGGGAGGGTTGGCGGCATGGTAGTCGGGCACCCCGGTTGCGACGCCCACGACACCGTCCCACGTCACACCATCGACCTGTTCGAAGTCGGCCGCGTCACGAAAGAAGATCAACGGCGTGGCGTTCTCGAGGCTGAGCGGCGACGTCACAGGCGTGGGCGATGGACTCGCGGTGGGGCTTGACGTCGGAGACTCGCCGCCTTTGGCGCCGGGCTCGACCGTCGGGCCACAAGCGGCACAGAGAACAGCGATGGCCACCAGACACCGGGTCAATCTCATCGCGAGTACAACATGGATGCTCGGAGGCTCGTTACGCCAGAGATGGTCGACCCGTCAGTCGAAGGGCAGCGTGCCGCGGGTCACGAACTGGTCGCGTCGTGGACCGGTGCCGACGAGCTGAATCGGCGCGCCGATCAGCTCCCCGATGCGGTCGACGTAGTTGCGGCAGTTCTCTGGCAGGTCGTCCCAGCATCTCGCGGCTCCGATCTCCGTCTCCCAGCCCGGCATGTCTTCGTAGACCGGGGTGCAGTGCTTGTAGTGCGAGATGTTGGCGATGGGATGGTCATAGCGGGCCCCACGAAACTCGTATCCGGTGCAGATCTTGAGCTCGGGCTGGTCGTCGAGGATGTCCAGGCGCATCAACGCCGCCAGGCCGACGCCGTTGACCTTCGCCGAGTATCGGGCGACGGCGGCGTCGAACCAACCTATGCGACGGGGCCGCCCGGTCACGGTCCCGAACTCATGGCCGCGCTCTCGGATCTGGTCCCCCACCTCGTTGGTCAGCTCGGAGGGGAATGGACCGTAACCGACGCGTGACGTGTAGGCCTTGAAGACGCCGATCGTGAGGTCGACCCTGGTCGGAGGTATGCCACTCCCCGTCAGCGCGCCGCCAGCGGTCGGGTTGGAGCTGGTGACGTATGGATAGGTGCCGAAGTCGAGGTCGAGCATCGTCGCCTGCGCGCCTTCGAGCAGGACCTTCTTGTTCGCGTCGAGCGCGCCCTGGATGATCGGAAACGTGTCCTTGATGTATGGGTCGAGCTCTTTCGCGTAACGCAGGTACTCGTCGAGCATCGACTCCCAGTCGTACTTCTCTCGCTCATAGAGCTTTTCGAGGATCGGGTTCTTCACCTGGTCGACGACGAACGCGAGCTTCTTGCGCATGAAGGCTTCCTTCTGCAGGTCGCCGATGCGGAAGCCGATGCGACGGATTTTGTCCGCGTATGCCGGTCCGATCCCTCGCCAGGTGGTGCCGAGGCGGTCATCGCCTCGCGTCTCCTCCTCGAGCTGATCGAACAGAGGGTGATACCGCATGACCATGTGCGCGCGCTCGCTGACGATCAGGTTTTTGGGCTCGATGCCTCTTTCGCGGAGCTGCGCGATCTCCTTGAGCAGAACGATGGGGTCGACGACGACGCCGTTGCCGATGATGCAGATGCAGTGCGGGTAAAGAATCCCGCTTGGTATGAGCTGGAACTTGAACTCGCCATGCTCCGTGATGACCGTATGGCCGGCGTTGTTGCCGCCCTGCGAGCGAATGACCATGTCGGCCTTGGCGGCGAGGTAGTCGATGACCTTGCCTTTGCCCTCGTCGCCCCACTGGCCGCCGACCAGGATGATGACCACGAGGGGCTATTAAGGCAGATTCTTCAACCGGAAGGAGAGCAGCGCCGCTTGCCCGGCCGTTTGCGGCCGGGTCGGCTTTGCCGACGGCGCGATGAGAGGAAACAGGCTGTTTCCTCTCATCACTCAGCGCCGGGCTCGGGTCGCCTCGTTTCCAGGTTGTAGAACCGGGTGTGGTCGCGGCGGAATTTGAGCTCGATCGTGCCTGTCGGGCCGTTGCGGTGCTTGGCGACGATGACCTCGGCGATGCCGGGTTTCTCGTCGGATTTGTAGTACTCGGGGCGGAAAAGAAACATGACGACGTCGGCGTCTTGCTCAATCGAGTTGTGAGCCACAACGTTGCCAGCAGCGAAGTTGTGCAACCCGTCAACTGTCAAATCGAACACTTCTTCCTCTCCGTCGGGAGATAGTTCGTGGATCTTGTCCCAGTAGACGTCGCTCGTCGCCAGCAACTCGAGCTCGGGAGATCGAACGACGTCGGCCGCCTTACGAGCTCGTGTACGGCTCAGGTTCTGCGTGTAGATGCTGGTCCCGGCGTAGCGGGTACCAATTCCCTTATAGAGCGCACGAGTCGTAAGTTGCGCCTCTTTCATGGCCGGCACGATGAACGATCGCCACACATCGGATGGAATGACATCGCGGTTTGTGTTTTCGCGCCTTGCGCCGAGATACTCGAGGATCGCCGCTCGATGGGCCGTCTTGTTTTGGCCGAGAGCGCCGACCACTTCGAGAAAAACACTGATGTCGTGTTGACCGCTTATTTGGACGTGGAATTGATCGCGTCCCTTTCGGCCTTGTGAATGGCGCGAGAGGCGCGCGTTGATTCCGATACGAATGAGAAGGCTCTGCACGTCGCGAGCGAGGTGCTCGCTGCTGCTGGCGTAGTAGACGTTCGCGTAGTGAGCAACACCTCGGGACAGGTGCACTGAGCCGTCAGTAGCCCAGAGGTGCCGCAGGAAACACGCGATTCCCAGTGCCGACTGTTGGAAAACTCTTTCCGGGACTCGTTTTTCCCAGGACCGAAGACCAAACACACCTAGCGCTTCCAGCCACACGCGGATTGGGTTGTGCACTCCATGTGTCAGGTGGCGAGTCGCCGGCAGGTATACCTGGATCCAGTTTCGTTCGTGGCGAATTCGTGGTCGAACTTCGTCGCCGAAGACAGCGTCAGCCAGGCGAACGACCTCATCCGCCAAAGAAGAATCCTTGGTGGTGTACTGGATTGCATGCTTCGGCAAGGTGCAGCCGTCCCCAATCAAATGCCCCAGCAGGCCGAGTTCAGCGTCAGTCATCGTCTCGACATCCGGACCTTGAAGGATCCGTGGCACGGCGATGTGGTCGCCGACACTCAATTCGTCCAGCCGCCGCCAACCACGCATCGTCAGAAACTTGTGATTCGCCGTGGCCCTGACAGATCGACCGAGTCGCGTCGTCAGTCTGAGCACAGGCTTTGTGCCGGTCGCGAAAGCATTTGTCACGACCCTGGGCTCGAGCCGCCACCAGCCCTCGTCCAGCGCTAGCACCCGAAAGCCGGTCTTGCCAACAAGCTCACGGATCGGTACGTAAGTTCCCGTATCGGGCAAATAGATCGGCGTCTCTCCGGCCAGGCAGCCCGACTCGCGAAGGTCGCTCAGGATCGGGCGCTTGTCCGGACGCTGCTCGGGCGCGCGGCTGAGCTGCGAAAGAGCAATCACGGGAATGCGGAGCTCTCGCGCCAATCCTTTCATCGACCGCGAGATGGAGGAGACCTCCTGGACGCGGTTGTCATCGCCACCGGCACGCCCATGCATCAGCTGCAGATAGTCGATGAGAATCATGTCGACCTTGTGGCGCATCTTTGCCTGCCGCGCTTTGAGCTGCAGCGTCAGCTCATCCATGACCGGGGTGTCGTCGATGTAGATCTGCGCCTCACCAAGAGGGCCGAGGGCATTCGAAACACGATCGAACTCGGCTTCGGTGAGCAGTCCGCGATGCATCCGCTGGGCATCGATCTGCGCCTGCTCGGTCAGCAATCGCTCTGTGAGCTGTTCTTTCGACATCTCGAGGCTGAAGATGGCGACCGACTTCTTCGCCTCGAGCGCCGCGTACAAGCCCAGGTTCAGCGCCAGGGAAGTCTTTCCCATCGACGGACGTCCCGCGACGATGATCAGGTCGCTGTCCTTGAACCCGCCGGTCATGCGGTCGAGGTCGTGGAATCCGGAAGGGATCCCGACCACGCCCTGGCCGCTCTCCATGAGCACGGAGATGCGCTCCATCGCGGGGCCGAGCAGGTCGTACAGCCGGGCGAGCTCGCGCTGATCGCGGTCGTCGGCGACGCCGAAGACCAATGACTGCGCCTGGTTGATGGCATCCTCGGCCTCGATCGAGTCGTCGTAACCGAACCCCGCGATGTTTCCACCCGCCGAGATGAGCCGGCGCTTGTAGGCCTTCTCCTTGACGATCCGGCCGTAGTACTCGATGTTGGCCGCGGTCGGAACGATCGACTGCATCGAGGCGAGCTGCGCGCGTCCGCCGACGCGCTCGAGCAAGCCCATGGTCTGCAGCTGAGACGCGAGCGTGATGTTGTCGATTGGCTCGCCTGCGGCGAACAGGTCCAGCGCGGCGCGATACATCTGGCCGTTGTTCTCGCGGTAAAAGTCCTCTGGGTGCAGGAACTGCAGCACCTTCGCGATCGAGAGCGGGTCGAGGAGGATCGACCCGAGGATCGAAATCTCCGCGTCGAGGTCGTGCGGTGGTATCCGCCCTGCGGCGAGTGGAAGCGTGGTCGCCATGCCCGAGCTTAGGTCAGCGGTCCTGCGTGACGATCACGTTGACGTGAGCGCTCACGTCGCGATGCAGCTTCAGCGCGACCTGGTGCTCACCGAGCGTCTTGATGGGTTCTTTGAGGTCGATCTTGTGGCGGTCGATCTCGACCCGATGCTGGGCCTTCAGCGCCGAGGCGATGTCCTGGTTGGTGATGGAACCGAACGCCTTGTCCTCGGCTCCGACCTTCAGGCGGACGACGACCGTCTTGTTGTCGATCTCATCGGCGACGGCCTGCGCCTCGTCGCGCTCCTTGGTCTCCCGCTTGAACGCCGCCTCACGCAGGCGCTTGGCCTCGGCCTCCGCCCCATGACCGGCGGCTATCGCCAGCTTTCGGGGAAGCAGGAAGTTGCGCCCGTAACCGTCCGCGACCTCCTTGACATCGCCGGCACGGCCGACGTTTTCGACATCCTTTGTCAGCAAGACCCGCACTTCACACGACCTCCGAAATGGATTCAAACTCGTCGCGCTGGCGGACCCGCGAACGGATTCGATCGATCAAACGCCCCAGACCATGCCTTGCGGCACCGACAGTATCGCGGACATCACGATCCCACACGCTGCTCTTCGCCTGCAACGCATCCTCGTGTTCCCGGCGTATGTCTTCCGGGCAGGCTTCGATGAAGGTGTCGACGGCGAGAATCGACAACGCGAGCATGTCCAGCTCTCCGAGCAGCGGCACCCACGCCGGGAAATCCAGCGGGCTGACGATGACCGCAAGTGCGGCGCCGAGAACGGCTTTCGGCGCGGTCGGGATCCGGTCGTCACGCAGCAGGCAGTAGGCCAGCTTGCCGCGTCTCGGCAGGTCGACCAGAACCGTTTTTGCCCGCGCAAGTAGGGATGGCATGGGGTGGGCCGCCACAGACTAGCAGCAGTCCCGCCCCATTGAAACCCGATTAACAGTAGCCTTGCGCCGTGGCTACAGCCACCGCTGTACAAGCCCCTGCACAGGCCGGTTTTAGCTGGCTCCGCCACACCGCCCTCAGCGCCTTCTGGTTCGGAAGCAACTTCCTCTGGATCCCGCTCACGACGGTCCTCATCCAGAGCCAGATCGATGCAGTCGTGCCCAAGGGAGCGCAGAACACCGCCATCGGCATAGCGCTCGGCCTTGGGGGCGTGCTCGCGATGACCGTGCCTCCACTGGTGGGCGCCTGGTCTGACCGCCTGCACAGCAGGTTCGGGCGACGGAGGCCGATCATGGTTGCGGGCTCGCTGCTCACCATGCCCGGCCTCGCGGTGCTCGCCTTCGCCACCAACTATCCCGAGGTGCTCGTCGGCGTCGCCATCATCCAGTTCTTCTTCAACGCGGCGGGCGCCGCCTACGCCGGCATCGTGCCCGACGTGGTGCCGTCACAGGAAGTGGGCAAAGCGAGCGGCTTCCTGGCCACGATGACGCAGCTCGGGACGGGCGCCGGCCTCGGCGTCACCGGAGTACTGGGGGGCGGGCGCGCCGCCTACTTGGTCATGGGCCTGGTCGCGCTGCTGAGTCTTGTGCCTGCGGTGTGGGCCGCCAAGGGCGAGGGTGAGACGCCCATCCCTCCACGTCCGCAACGCCGGCTGGGCGAGACGGTAGCTGAGTTCTTGCGGCCGCTCCACGAAGGCGATTTCGCCTGGGTGATATTCACGCGACTGATGATCTCGTCGGGCATAACGGCGGTCGTCTACTTCCTCGTCAACTTCTTCCGCGACGTCGTGCTGCCACCGCACAGCAACGCGGAGTCGTTCACGAGCAACTGGCTCCTGGTCGTGGTCTTGACCGCGATCCCGTTCGGCTTCTTCGGCGGCCAACTCTCGGACCGAATCCACCGGCGGAAGATCTTCGTTTATCTCGCCGGGGCCGCCCAGGCCCTGGTGGCCCTGCTCTTCATAGTTTTCTATCCGACCTCGATTCCCCTCGTCTTCGCAGCAGGCGTCGCCTATGGCGTGGGCTACGGGCTCTACTTCGCGGTCGACTGGGCGCTCGCCTGCGACACGCTGCCGGATCCGAAAGCCTCGGCTAAGGACATGGGGCTATTCCACATCGCGTACACGATGCCTCAAGCGTTCATACCTCTGTTCGGCGGACCGCTGATCGACGCCCTGAACGGTCCGCACGGAAACGGCGGCTATCGCGTCGTCTTCTCCAGTGCCGTCTTGTTCTTGATCCTCGGCACCGTGCTGGTGAGCCGGATCAAGGTCGTTCGCTAACCCCCCGGATAGGCGCGCCTATCCGGCGTTTTGGCGCTCGCTTGACCCTGATATGGGCGACTATGCGGGGAGCCCAGAAACAAAAACGAGGCGGCGCCTGCAGCGGACACCGCCTCGACCGGGACTTCACCGTCTGACACGCTTCTGGTTTTCTGCGCCGCTTTACGGCCGTTGCCTACTTGTGGAGGCCAACCTTTGCGTAACTCTGTCGGTGATCCCGGACGGAGAACGAATTGCCTCCAGCCTGCGACGAAGCGAGGACAATGTCAAGGGGGTTTTGTGCAGATGAATGAGCTCAGTTACGTGCACGGCGCAAGCAACCAACCGCTCCTCGGGCAGCCGATCTTTCAGAACCTACGAAGAACTGCGCAGAGAGTGAAGGATCACGAAGCAGTCGTATCGGCGCATCAGGGTTATCGCACGACCTACGGCGAACTTGTTGAGCAATGTGAAGAGATCGCACGTGGGTTGATGGCACGCGGCGTGCAGAAGGGTGACCGGGTCGGCATCTGGTCCCCCAATCGCTACGAATGGGTGATCGTGCAGTACGCGACGGCTGCGCTCGGCGCGATTCTCGTCAACATCAACCCCGCCTACCGCACCCACGAGCTCGAGTACGCGCTCAACCAATCCGGTATCAGCTTCCTGATCCTCGCGGCCGGCTTCCGGCAGACCGACTACCGAGCGATGCTGGCGGAGGTCAAAAGCAAATGCCCGGCGCTGCGTGAGGCGCTTGTCCTCGAAGACGGATGGGAAGCGCTGAAGCGCGACGCGGCGAAGGTCTCGGCGAACGATCTCCAGGAAGTCGAGGAATCGCTCCAGTTCGACGATCCGATCAACATCCAGTACACGTCAGGGACGACCGGCTTTCCCAAGGGCGCGACGCTCACCCATCACAACATCCTCAACAACGGATTTTTCATCGGCGAGATGCTCAAGTACGGCGAGCGAGATCGCGTCTGCATCCCCGTGCCCTTCTATCACTGCTTCGGCATGGTGCTCGGCAACCTTGCGTGCACGACGCACGGCGCGACGATCGTGATCCCCGCCGAGGCATTCGATCCCGTGCTGACGATGCAGACCGTGCAGCAGGAGCGATGCACGTCGCTGTACGGCGTTCCGACCATGTTCATCGCGGAGCTCGAGCACCCCCAGTTCAAAGACTTCGACTTTGGATCGCTGCGCACCGGCATCATGGCGGGCTCGCCGTGTCCTGTCGAAGTGATGAAGAAGGTCACGAGCGTGATGCACATCCCCGAGATGACGATCTGCTACGGCATGACCGAGACGTCACCGGTGTCGACGCAGAGCACCACTGACGATCCGCTCGAGCGCCGGGTGTCGACGGTCGGTCGAGTGCATCCGCACGTCGAGATCAAGATCGTCGATCCTGCGACCGGCGCCGTCGTTCCGCGCGGCGAGGCGGGCGAGTTGTGCAGCCGCGGCTACATCGTCATGCGCGGCTACTGGAACAACGAGGAGGCGACCAGGGCCGCCATCGACCCCGCGCGCTGGATGCACACGGGCGACCTCGCAACCATGGACGCCGAGGGCTACGTCAACATCGTCGGCCGGATCAAGGACATGATCATCCGCGGCGGCGAGAACATCTATCCGCGCGAGGTCGAGGAGTTCCTCTACAGCCACCCCGACGTCGCGGACGTCCAGGTCATCGGCGTGCCGTCGGAGAAGTATGGCGAGGAGGTCATGGCCTGGGTCAAGCCCCGCGAGGGGGCCTCGCTCACCGGCGACGAGCTGGCCGCATGGTGCAAGGGCAAGATCGCGACCTATAAGATCCCCCGCCACTGGAAGTTCGTCGACGCATTTCCGATGACCGTCACGGGCAAGATTCAGAAGTTCAAGATGCGCGAGACAGCGATTGAAGAGTTGGGCCTGACGACTGCGGCTGGAGTGAAGACCGCCTAGCCGAGCGACTCGTAGGGAAACGCTGCGCCGAAGGGCTCGTACAGCAGAAGGACTTTCTCGATCGGCAGCACGTCGCGCATGAAGATCGCCGCCGCGGCGACGCCTGCAAATCCAACGATTCCCAATCCGTCGTGCGGTGCCGCTTGCTCGGCGGTGTCCTGCATCACCCGGAAGGCCTGCGTCCGCCCTGTCTGGTTCGCCAGCGAGATCACCTGCTTCCACGCGCCCGTGTAGTTGGCGGCAGGATCGAGGGCCACCGGCGCAAGGACGGGCACCGCTCCGGCCGCGGGCGTCGCAGCCGCGGGCTTCGGCGGGACGCTCAACGACTTGGCGACGGTTGAGACCTCCTGCTCGATCTCGCCCTTGAGGTCGGGCAGGACGCGGATGAAGGCGGCGATCTGCTGGTCGATCGGCGGCGCGGGCCGGTAGGTCGGCCCGGGCAGCACCGTCGCGAACGGCCGGTAGACCGCCTGGAACTGGGCGGGTTGAAGCGCCTCGCGCACGAGGATGCCGAGCGCCACGATCTGCGCCGACTCGAGCGCCGCGGCGACGGCGGTGGGATCGCTAAGCGACCGCTCGATCGCCGTCTTCGCCTGGGTCACGCGAAAGCCGCTCGTGAAGGCGTTGACCATCGCCTGGTCGGCGCCCGACAGCAGGCCATCGAGCACCTCCTCCACCGCGGCCACAGATGGCCGCTGACGCGCGACCATGCGTGCGGTCGCGATCCACTCCCACTGCGCCGGGCCCAGCGATTTGCCCGCGGCGGTGAGGAACTGCCCGGCCTCGGTTGCGCTCAGCGGATTGCGACCTGTTCCGGAAGCAGGCCTTTGGCCCGGAGCTTGTCGATCGGGTGGTACGCGTCGACGATGCGCATCGTGCCCGATGCCGACCGCAGGACCATCGACTGCGTGTAGGCGTACACGTCCTCGTAGCGCACACCTTTCAGCAGCTCACCGGAGGTGATTCCCGTCGCGGCGAAGAAGATGTCCCGGCCTCCGCAGAGGTCGTCCAGGCACAGCACCTTGTCGACCTTGTGGCCTTCCTTCTTGGCGAGCTCCCGCTCTTTCTCGTCGCGGAAAAAGAGCTTGGCCTGCATGTCGCCGCCCATCGTCTTGATGGCGCAGGCGGCGAGCACGCCCTCGGTCGCACCGCCCGAGCCCATCATCGCGTGGATGCCGAATCGCGTCTCCAGCGCCGCCTCGAGCGCACCGGCGACATCGCCCGCGGAGATGAGCTTGATACGCGCTCCGACGTCGCGAATCTGAGCGATGACGTCCTTGTTGCGATCGCGATCGAGCACGACGACCGAGATCTCCTGCACCGGTAGACCTTCCGCCTTCGCGATCCGGCGCAGGTTCCATTCCACGGGCATCTCGAGGTCGATGACGCCGCGCGCCCGGCGGCCGACGACGAGCTTCTGCATGTAGTGGCAATGGGTCGTGAACATCGACCCCCGGTCCGCCAGCGCGACGACGGAGATCGCGCCGGGCAGACCGGAGGCCGTGAGGCTCGTGCCTTCGATCGGATCGACGGCCACGTCGACTTCCGGTTCGAGGCCGTTGCCGATCTCCTCGCCGAAGTAGAGCATCGGCGCCTCG
>DASTIX010000117.1:0-8956 GCA_035717165.1 Candidatus Dormiibacterota bacterium | reverse complement strand
TGATCGAGCGCGTGATGGCCACGGTCAAGCAACGATTCGGCGCGCAGCTCGAACCTGAGGTCGAGATGGTAGGGCGCTGGAAATGAAGATCGCGGTCCTGCGTGGTGGCAAGTCGGCGGAGCGTGACGTCTCGTTGCGCTCCGGCGCGCAGGTCGCCAAGGCGCTGCACGGCGCTGGACATGACGTGACCGAGGTCGACCTCGACTCGCAGACGTGGGACGTGCTGCGTGACGGCGGCTTCGACTGCGTGTTCAATGCGCTGCACGGACGCTTGGGCGAGGACGGAACGGTGCAGGGCATGCTCGAGCTGCTCGGACTCGCCTACACGGGCTCCGGCGTTCTGGCTTCCGCGCTGTGCATGGACAAGTCACGCGCCGGGCGAATTCTTTCGGCGATCGGCCTGTACGTCCCGGAGTTCGAGGAGCTCGAGATCAAAGAAGGCGTCGCCGCCGACGCGGTCGAGCGAGTCGTGCAGCGTTTTGGCCTGCCGCTCGTCGTCAAGCCGGTGCGCGAGGGCTCGACGATCGGTCTGACGATCGCGCAGGACTCGGACGCCGTCGCGAGCGGTCTCGCGCTGGCGGGGCGCTACGACCGCCGCGTGCTGGTGCAGCGGTTCGCCAGGGGCACCGAGGTCACGATCGGCGTGCTGGCCACGCCCGAGCTGCAGGTGCTGCCCACGCTCGAGATCGTCAGCGAGAACCCCGTTTACGACTACGACGCGAAGTACACGGCCGGCAGATCGCACCACATCATCCCGGCGCGAATCCCCGAGCGCGCGCGCGCGGCCGCATCCGACGCCGCGGCGCGCGCATTCACCGAGCTCGGTTGCTCGGGCATGGCGCGCGTCGACGTGATTGTCGACGCATCGGCCACGCCGTGGGTGCTCGAGGTCAACACGGTGCCGGGCCTCACCGAGCTGTCGCTCCTGCCCGACGCCGCGCGGGCCGCGGGCATCTCCTTTGAACAGCTTTGCCAGCGATTGGTCGACCACGCGGTCGGCCGCCGGCAGCGCAACGTCGGCCCGAGCGCCGCATGAAGTTCCGACAGCGGGAGACGCTGCCACCGCGCGCGCCGTGGCCCGAAGGGCTCGAGCGCACGGCGCCGCTTGGAGGCCAGCCGTGGACGCGGCGGGACAGGAAGGTTGCTCGCGAACCGGACGTGCCCTGGACGCGCCGCGTGATCGCCACGCTGGCGGCCGGCCTCGAGCTGGCATTGCTCGTCTGGTTGTGGTTCGGCTCCGCCCTCGCGATTCATGCGATCGAGGTGGCGGGCGCGAGACATCTGAGTGCGGCGCAGATCACCGCGGCCGCCGGCCTGGGAAGCGGGGGATCGATCCTCTCGATCGACGCCGTATCCGCGCAGCAGCGGTTGCTCGACCAGGTCTGGGTGCGCACCGCAACCGTGCAGCCTCAGCTGCCAGGCAAGGTCGTCGTGCAGATCAGCGAGTGGCAGCCGGTGGCGGTTTTCCACGCGGGCGCCTCCAGCAAGCTGTTCCTTCTCTCGAGTCAGGCGGTGGTGCTCGGCCCGACTGCGACCTCTACAGGCCTGGTCGTGGTGCAGGGTCCGGCGGGCACCGATCCGCACGTCGGCGACCGCGCGATCGATCCACAACTTCTCACTGCGCTGGTCAACATGCAGCGTGCGATGCCGACGCTGATCGGCCAGGACGTGGCGAGCTTCATATTCGACTCGTGCGGCGACCTGACGATGATCGCGAAGAAGGGCTGGAAGGTTTACTTCGGCCGCGTGCTGACGCCGGAGGAATTTGCGGCGCTGCGTGACAAGCTGACCGCGCTGAAGGCGATCAACGGCAACGGCAACGTCGACTACGGATCGTCCGACCTCGACTACGTGAACGTGATGAATCCGTCGGAGCCCGCGGTGGGGTTCAAGTCCCGCGAGCCGGCGCCGCCTTCGCCTTCGCCCGGCGCGACACCGTCCCCCAACCCGTGCAAGTAATCGTCGTCGCGGTCCTGTTCGTGATCCTCGGCGTCATCCTTGGCCTGCTGTCGCCCGTCACCATCCCGATCACCTACGCGCGGTACACGGCGGTCGCGTTGCTAGCGGCGCTGGATTCGATCTTCGGAGCGTTCAAGGCCTACATCGCGGGCACGTTCGAGCCGCGCGTCTTCTTCAGCGGCCTGATCACGAACATGACGCTCGCCGGCGGGCTCACCTACTTCGGCGACAAGCTCGGCGTGGACCTTTCGATCGCCGCCATCGTCGCGTTCGGCGTGCGAATCTTCAACAACCTGGGAGCGATCCGGCGCCATTACCTCTAGTTAATTGGCCAAAACTTAACGACCGGCTTAATACAATCCCCCGGCCGATGGACGACCGCCCGAGCTGGCTACCGGCACCCCCGCCAACCGCGGACCCGCCCCAGCCGCCGGAAGCTCCCGCGTATGTCCACGAAGCCGCCCCGGCCTGGGCCATGCCACAGCCAAAAGGGTCGCGTCTGTGGATCTATCTCACGGGCGTGCTGCTGATCATCGTCATCGCCGGCGGAGGCATATGGGTGCGCGGCCAGTTCCTGGCCGGCTCCAACGACCAGAGTGGCGTGCTGAGCTCACCCACACCGCTGATTCCGGACTACGAGCGCGCCGACCGCTTCCTCAACACCGACCTCGCGCCGGCTCTGGCCGCCACCGTCACCCCGCTCCAGAACATCAGCAAAGACTGCAGCGCCAAGACGATGACGGCGCCGTGCAAGCCCGACCTGATCGCCCTGAACCAGGCGATGCTCGGCGCGGACGACGCGCTCGACCAGCAACGCGACATCCCCGGCTGCATCGCCCAGCAGGTCAACCAGTTCAAGTTCGACTGGCAGGGCATGGAGCAAGGCGTCAGCCTGGCGATCAGCGGCTACAACAACAACAGCTACGACCTGTACCTTCAGGGCCTGGTCAAGTTCGCGGGCCTCGCCCAGTACCTGCAAGCTGACGTCAATCGAATCAACACGGCTGAGAACAGCTGCGCCAAGACGATCGCCGGCCAGCCGACGGCCTAGAGCACAAGTCCTAGAGCGTCAGGGGCGACGACCCACAAAATCTAGTCCCGCAACGCACCAGGAGCCGATATAATCCCCGCAACCGCCAAGCAGTCTTACCCATCGTCGTTCCAGGAGGCGTTCCAGCACAGTTTTGTCGCGGCGGAAGAAAACCGTCGGTCTTGACCTGGGCACAGCTCGGGTCGCGGTCGTCATAGCAGAGTCTGACGATCCCGGGTCGCCCGTGACGATCCTGGGCGTGGGGGAAAACCCTTCCGACGGCCTGCGCAAAGGCGTCGTCGTCAACCTCGAGAAGACCATCGCCTCGATCCAGCACGCGACCGTCCAGGCGGAGCGCATGGCCGGGCAGCGCATCGAGTCGGTCGTGGTCTCGCTCGGCGGCACGCACCTCTGGAGCCAGAACAGCACCGGAGTCGTGGCCGTCGCGCACCCCGAGCACGAGATCGAAGAGGCCGACGTCCAGCGTGTCGTGGAGGCGTCGAAGGCGATCAGCGTGCCGAGCGACCGCCAGGTCATCCATGTCATCCCCCGCGCGTACACGGTCGACGGGAACGACGGCGTGCGGGACGCGGTCGGCATGACCGGTCACCGCCTCGAGGTCGAGACCAACATCATCACGGGGGCGCAGACCGCGATCCAGAACGTCATCAAGTGCGTGCACGGAGCGGGTTTCGACGTGGAAGACGTCGTCGCCGCCGGGCTCGCCGGTGGTGAAGGCGTCCTCACCGCGCAGGAGATCGAGCTTGGCGTGTGCCTCGTCGAGATTGGAGCGGGCACGACGAACGTGGTCGTCTACAACGATGGAAGCGCCCGTCACCTCGCGGTGCTGCCGGTCGGCGGCAACCATGTCACGAGCGACATCGCGATCGGCCTGCGCACGACGCTGGACGAGGCGGAGAACCTCAAGCTCAATTACGGCCACGCGCTGCCCGACGTCATCGATCAGGGCGAGCGCGTCGAAGTGCGTCAGGTTGGCGGCGACCGCATCCAGGCGCTGCCGCGCAAGTTCCTCGCCGAGATCATCGGCCCGCGCATGGTCGAGATCTTCCACATGGCGCGCGACGAGGTGCGCAAGTCCGGCTTCGACCAGCTGCTTCCCGCCGGCGTCGTCGTCGCGGGCGGCGGGTCGAGGCTGATGGGCACGATGGACTGCGCTCAGGCTGTGTTCAACACGTCCGCGCGACTCGGTCAGCCGCTTGGGCTGACGGGCCTCGCGGACAAGGCGCACGGCCCGTCGTTTGCCGTCGCCGCCGGGCTGGTGAAGTGGGGAGCGCGAGCGCGTACGGAGTACGCCGACACGCGCCAACCGGTCACCTTCGGCAGCACGTACCAAAAAACAGTGAGGTGGCTGAGAGATTTTTTCTAGAGAACACACCAAGAACCAGCTGGAGCTCGCCATGGCACAGCGCAAAGAGAAGGAGGATCACCTGATCGAGATGAAAGAAAGCCAGTTGCACGAGGGGCGAGCACGGATCAAGGTCGTCGGCTGCGGTGGCGGCGGCGGCAATGCCGTCAACCGCATGATCTCCAAGGCGTTGAAGGTCGAGTTCGTGGCCGTCAACACCGACAAGCAGGCGCTCGAGCGCTGCCAGGCCGACGTCAAAGTCCAGATCGGCAACAAGGTCACCCGCGGCCTGGGCGCAGGTGGTGACTGGACGCGGGGCCGCGACGCGGCCGACGAATCACGCACCGAGCTGTCGGCCGTCGTGCAGGACTCGGACATGGTGTTCATCACCGCCGGCATGGGAGGCGGCACCGGCACCGGATCGGCGGCCATCGTCGCCGAGCTGGCGAAGGAAGCAGGCGCGCTGACCATCGGAGTCGTCACGCGGCCGTTCGCATTCGAAGGCCGCATCCGTAACGACACCGCCGAGGAAGGCATCAAGGCGCTGCGCGGTCAGGTCGACGCGCTGATCGTCATCCCGAACGACCGCCTCGCCCAGGTCGCTTCCTCGAAGACCACGCTGGAAGAGGCCTTCCGCATGGCCGACGACGTCCTGCGCCAGGGCGTGCAGGGCATCAGCGACCTGGTCACTCAGCCCGGCGTCATCAACCTCGACTTCGCCGACGTAAAGGCGATCATGGAGAACGCCGGCGAGGCGCTGATGGGCATCGGCCACGGCGCTGGTGACTCCCGCGCCGAGGACGCGGCCAAGCAGGCCGTGTCGAGCCCGCTGCTCGAAACGTCGATCGACGGCGCGAAGGGCATCCTGTTCAACATCACCGCGGGCAAGGACATCACCTTGCAAGAGGTCCAGAGGGCGGCGGAGATCGTGCGTTCGGCGGCCGACCCCGGCGCGAACATCATCTTCGGCGTCGTCCGCGACGACACCATGGCGGGCGAGATCAAGATCACCGTCATCGCCACCGGTTTCAGCGGCAAGACGCAGGTCGAGGCGAGGCAGGAACCGGTGCGTCGTACCATCGAGCGACCCGAGTTCGGTGTGGAGGAGCTCGGCGACATCAACATCCCGGCCTTCCTCCGCAACCGTATGTAGCCGGACCAAAAGGAGCCTAGTGCGCTGCCCGTACTGCGGTCACCACGACCTGAAGGTGGTCGACTCCCGCGACTCGGAGGTCGGGGAGGCGATCCGCCGGAGGCGGGAATGCCTGCAGTGTGGGCAGCGCTTCACCACCTACGAGCGCATCGAGGCCGTCCCGTTTTACGTCACCAAGAAGGACGGGCGGCGCGAGGACTTCGACCCGCAGAAGCTGTTCACGGGTCTCAAGAAAGCGACCGAGAAGCGCGACATCTCGCCCGAGCGCCTGCGCGCGATCGTCGACGACATCGAGGCGGAGCTCCGGCGGTCGGGGCGCGTCGAGATCCCGAGCCAGGAGATCGGCGAGATGGTGATGGAGCGGCTGCGCGACCTCGACGAAGTCGCGTACATCCGCTTCGCGTCCGTCTATCGCGAATTCATGGACTTGCAGCAGGTCAAGCGGGAGATCGAGCAGGTACTGAGCTCGCGACGTTCCTAGCACCGCGGTTCGACCCTTTGCCGGCAAACCGGCGTTGGGAAAGGCATCGATTCGTCCGCTTGCCGGCAAACGGCGACTTTGGCTCCTAAAGCAGGTGCTCCAGCGCAGCCGCCTCCGCCCGCAGGCGATCGGCCGCGTCGATGCGGCCGAGGCGCTCGTACTCCGCCGCCACGGCCATTCGCTCGGCAATCTCCGCGCGAACGATCTGCAACACGTCCTCTTGGGAAAGGTGACGTCGAGCAGCCTCGCCCGCACCAAGGCCAACCAGCGGAGTGCTGGTAGCGGGAGCGGGTACGGCCTCTGCATTGGCGATCGCCGCCAGCGTCGACCGCATCGCCGCAATCGCTGGTTCGTTGCGTTCTCGGATCGCAGCCGTAAGCGCGGTTCTGAGCCGCCGCGTAATCGGATCCATCGGCGCATTTAAGCTCAGGGACACGTGAGGACGACGCCAGCGGCGCTGCACATCCCGGAACTGGCCGACGAGCCGGGGTTGGTTCACGGCTTCTCGACCGTCGCGCTTGGAAGCGTTGGCCTCAAGCACGCGACCGATCGCGACGCGGTGCTGCAGTCGCGGCGCGCTTTCGCCGCGACCATGGGCGTCGAGGACATGCCGCTGACCATGATCGGTTCGGTCCACGGCGCCGGGGTGGCGCGAGTCGACGAGCCGGTGTACTCGATCGATGACGTCGACGCTCTGGTGACTGATCGGTCAGGGATCGCGCTGTTCGCCACCTACGCGGACTGCTATCCGATCGTCCTGTGGGATCCCGAAAAGCACGTCGCGGCTCTCGTTCACGCCGGATGGCGCGGCACGCAGGCGGGCGTCGGCGCCGCCGCCGTCAGGTTCATGCGCGATGAGTTCGGCTGCCGCCACGTCCGCGCGGGCATCGGTCCGGGCATCTGCGGTCGCTGCTACGAGGTGGGAGAAGACGTGGCGGGGAAGTTCGACGCGCGATTCGTCAATCCGGGCAAGGCCGGCAAGTGGCTGCTCGATCTCGCGGCCGCGAACGCTGCGCAGCTCGAGGACGCGGGCGTCAAGGCCGTGTACGACATCGCGATGTGCACCAAGGAGAGCTATCTCTTTCCGTCGCACCGCCGCCATCCCGACGGCACGCGATTCGGCGCGATCGTCGCCCTGCGGTGAGTGTCGCCGAGAACCTCCAGGGCATCCGGCAGAACATCGAGCGCGCCGGCCGCAATCCAGACGAGATCACGATCGTCGCGGTCACCAAGGGGTTTGGCGCCGACATCTGCCGGCAATCGATCGCCGCGGGCCTGACCATCCTCGGCGAGAACCGCGTTCAGGAAGCGCTGGAGAAGATGCGCGTCGTCGCGGGCGCCGAGTGGCATCTGATCGGCCACCTCCAGACCAACAAGGCGAAGGCCGCGGCCGGCCATTTCGCCATGATCCAATCGGTCGATTCCCGGCATCTCGTCGACGCGCTCGCCAAAGTCAATCCGGCGCCGCAGGTGCTCATCGAGGTCAACGTGGCCCGCGAGGCGCAGAAAACTGGCGCCGATCCCGACGAAGCGCTCGCTCTGATCGAATATGCGGCGCAGGCGCTCGACCTGCGCGGGCTCATGGCGATGGGGCCGATGGAAGGAGATCCGACGCAGGCGTTCCAGGAGCTTCGCGCCTTGCGCGACGCGGCTCAAGAACGGCTTGGAAAATCGCTGCCTATCCTTTCCATGGGCATGAGCGGCGACTACGAACTGGCGGTCAAAGCGGGAAGCACGATGCTGCGCCTCGGGACGGCGCTCTTCGGTCCGCGCCCGCGATGATCCTCGTGATCGGGCTGCTGGTCTGGATCATCCGGATCTTCGTGCTGCTCGTATTCATCCGCGTCCTGCTCGGGTGGATCAGTCCTTATCCACGCAACTCGTTCATGCGCTTTTTCTGGGTGGTGACGGAGCCCGTGCTCGCTCCGATCCGGCGGGCGCTCCCATATGTCGGTGGCTTCGATCTTTCACCGCTCGTGGTGTGGCTCGCGGCCATCATCCTCACGGCGGTGCTCCAGAGCTTCACCGCGTAGAATCAGGGTTCCTTCGGCGTAGACGGAGACAGTTAGGCGTCGTCTGAGCGGTCGACAGAGAGTCGCGCAACGCCGGGCGCGCGCAGGGCGCACCTCTGGCAAGTTGAGAGCGCGACGGCCGATGGCGGGGCCGAGATCACTCCCGAGCCGGAAGCCTATGAAGCGTCCGAGGTGGTTGCCTCGGGAATCTGGGTGGTACCGCGGGTCTTTTCCGAAGACTCGTCCCAGGGAGCGGTGATTTTCTCTGTGGAGTAACGAGTTGTTCGAAAAAGTCGATCAAAGGGTCAACTTCCCGCAGCTCGAGGTCGAGCTGATGAAGCGCTGGAAGAAGGAGAACACCTTCCAGAAGTCGCTCGACCTGCGCGAGGGCAAGGACCGCTTCGTCTTCTACGAAGGTCCGCCCACCGCCAACGGCAAGCCGGCGACGCACCACATCCTCGCGCGCGCGTTCAAGGACCTTTTCGGCCGCTACAAGACGATGAAGGGCTTCTACGTCGAGCGCAAGGCGGGTTGGGACTGCCACGGGCTCCCGGTCGAGATCGAGGTCGAGAAGAAGCTGAAGATCTCCGGCAAGTTCGAGATCGAGAACGAGATCGGCGTCGAGCGTTTCAACGAGCTGTGCCGGCAGAGCGTCTACGAGTACGTCGAAGACTGGACGGCTTTCAGCGAGCGCATGGCGTTCTGGCAGGACTACGAGCACGCCTACTGGACCCTGACGTCCGACTACATCCAGTCGGTCTGGTGGGCGCTCAGCGAGATGTGGAAGCAGAACCTCGTCTACAAGGGCTTTCGCGTCGCGCCGTACTGCTCGCGTTGCGCCACGCCGCTGTCGAGCCACGAGTTGGCGCAGGGCTACCAGGACAACGTCCCCGACCCGAGCGTCTACATCCGCTTCCGGCTCAAGAACGACCCGAGCACCTCCATCCTCGCCTGG
>DASTIX010000116.1:0-25982 GCA_035717165.1 Candidatus Dormiibacterota bacterium | reverse complement strand
CTAGGCGTCGATAGAATTGTCCGCCGTGCCGAGGTAGCTCAGCTTGGTAGAGCACTTGACTGAAAATCAAGGTGTCGCCAGTTCAAATCTGGCCCTCGGCACCAAGCTTGGGATCGAATTGTCGCCACTGCCGGCACTCGCGGGTTTGAGGAGCGCATCAACGCCGCGATTGCCGGCACTCGCAGGCTATCCATTAGTTTGCGCACCATGAAACGTGTCTTTCGCTTCAGCGTCCAGGACCACACGGCTCACAGTGCGTCGCAGTGGCGCGACCGGGCTCGTGCGATCGAGTCGATGGGCTACTCAACCCTGTACCTGCCCGACCACTTCGGCGACCAGGTCGGCCCGATCGCCGGGCTGATGGCCGCGGCCGATGCCACCACGACGCTCCGAATCGGCTCGCTGGTCTACGACAACGATTACCGCCATCCGGTCGTCCTCGCGAAGGAGGCCGCGACGCTCGATTTGCTGTCCGACGGCCGTCTCGACTTCGGCCTCGGCGCGGGCTGGATGCGTACCGACTACGAGCAATCCGGGATGGCGTACGACAGCCCGGGAACACGGATCGAGCGGATGGCCGAGGGGCTGACGATCATCAAGAAGTTCTTCGCCGGCGAAGAATTCTCGTTTGAAGGTAAGCACTACACGATCCGGGGTCTGAAGGGCTCACCGCGTCCGGTCCAGAAGCCGCACCCTCCCATCGTCATCGGTGGCGGTGGCCGCAAGATGCTCGAGCTGGCCGCGCGTGAGGCCGACATCGTCAACGTGAATTTCGACCTGCGCGAAGGCAGGCCTGGTAGACGTGCCGCCCAAACCGGGCGTGCCTCGGCGACCGAGGAGAAGCTGCGGTGGATTCGAGAAGCGGCGGGTGAGCGCTTCGAGCACATCGAGCTCGGAGCATGGACGCTGCAAGCGAGCGTGACCGAAGACCGCGATCTCGTCGCGCGGGCGTTCGCGCCGCAGATGGCGATGGAGATGGAGGATCTGTTGGAGATTTCGCATGTCCTGATCGGCAGCCTCGAGCAGATCGTCGAGGACCTGGAGAAGCGCCGCGAGCGATTTGGCTTCTCGCACGTCATCATCCCCGGCGACGCCGCGGAGGAGCTCGCGCCGGTCGTCCAGCGCCTCGCCGGCAAATGAACTAGTACGCTGAGGTCGATGGCCACAACAGAGCAGGTCCAGGTCAAAGGCCGCGTTGACGGTCGCGCGTCCGAAGTTCTGACACCCGACGCGCTCAACTTCGTCGCGCGCCTGCAGCGCGAGTTCGGCCGCCGCCGCCAGGACTTGCTCAAGCTGCGCGACGAGCGGCAGACAAGGATCGACGCAGGCGAGATGCCGCAGTTCCTCGTGACGACCAGCACGATCCGCGACTCGCCGGATTGGAGGGTCGCGAAAGCCCCCAAGGACCTGCAGGACCGGCGCGTCGAGATCACCGGTCCGACCGACCGGAAGATGCTGATCAACGCGCTGAACTCCGGCGCACGTGTGTTCATGGCCGACTTCGAAGACGCGAACTCACCGACGTGGTCGAACCTGGTCGAAGGCCAGGTGAACCTGACTGATGCCATCGAGCGGCGCATCGACTTCACCAGCCCCGAAGGCAAGGAGTACAGGCTGAACGAGAAGATCGCGACGCTTCTCGTGCGTCCGCGCGGCTGGCATCTCGACGAGAGGCACGTCGAGGTCGATGGCAAGCCGATGTCGGGAAGCCTCTTCGACTTTGGGATGTACTTCTTCCACAACGCGCGGCGGTTGCTCGACAAGGGCAGCGGGCCTTACTTCTATCTGCCGAAGCTGGAGAGCCACCTCGAGGCTCGGCTGTGGAACGACGTCTTCAACTTTGCGCAGGACGACCTCGGCATCGCACGCGGAACCATCCGCGCGACCGTGCTCATCGAGACCATCCTGGCCGCCTTCGAGATGGAGGAGATCCTCTACGAGCTCCGCGACCACTCGAGCGGCCTGAACGCAGGTCGCTGGGACTACATCTTCAGCATCATCAAGAAGTTCCGGAACCGCGAAGGGTTCCTCCTTCCAGACCGCGCGCAGGTGACGATGACCGTGCCGTTCATGCGCGCGTACACGGAGCTGCTTGTGAAAACCTGCCATCGCCGCGGCGCGCACGCGATGGGTGGGATGGCGGCGTTCATCCCTTCGCGTCGCGACGCCGAGGTCAACAAGGTTGCCCTCGCGAAGGTGAAAGACGACAAGGACCGCGAAGCCGGCGACGGATTCGACGGAACGTGGGTCGCGCATCCAGACCTCGTGCCGACGGCGACGGAAGCTTTCGACCGTGTGCTCGGCGAAAGACCGAATCAGCTCGAGCGCCAGCGCCCCGACGTGCTCGTGCAGGCCTCGCAGCTCACCGACGTCGGCGTGCCCGGAGGCACCATCACGGAGAACGGTGTGCGCATGAACGTCAGCGTCGGCATCCAGTACATCGAGTCATGGCTGCGCGGCACAGGTGCGGCGGCGATCAACAACCTGATGGAGGACGTTGCGACGGCCGAGATCTCGCGCTCCCAGCTCTGGCAGTGGGTGCACCACGGCGCGCGGCTCGAGGAGGGCCCGACGGTCACCGCCGACCTCGTCCGGGAGATCGCGGACGAGGAGATGAGCAAGCTGAAGGGCGGACGTTTCGCCGAGGCGCGCCAAGTCTTCGAAGAGGTCGCGCTGTCTAAGGAGTTCCACCCGTTCCTGACGCTCGTGGCGCAGGAACGGATCGACTAGACGCTACTTACCGTTACCGCCGTTACCGCCGTTGCCGTTAGCCGGGGCCGGCGGTTTGCCGGGCAGACGCCGCCACTGCCGCGGGCCGACTCCGTTGTTCGGGTTCCCCGGCACGAAAGCCACGGCCGAGGGCTTGACCATGCAGTTGTCCTTCCTCACCACGCTGCGCTCGCCACCTTCGTGATGCTCGATCACGACCGTCCGCTCGAGCACCGCACGCACCCGTACTTGCTTGCCGTCGACTACCGCGTTGAAACCACCGCTGACTTCGTGGTTGGGAGGGGGGACGATAGTGGCAAGCGAGACAAGTTCGGCGGTTTTGTTCATGTGCGGCTTCCCTCGGGCTAGGCGGCGGACTGCGCCGCGGAAATAAAAGAGCGCCGCTGCGCGCGGCAGCAGCGAATGTTACCAGAGGTACTTCGCCCAAACTCTCACCGGCCGGTTGGCCGGATTTACGCCGCTGAGCTCTGCTGTTCTTGCAGCCGGAGCTGCCGGGCGGCCTCACGGCCACGCCGCGCCGCTTCCTTGCTCGCCAGGTGGCGGACCCGCAGATGCCGCGGGTTCACGAACAGCCGCCGGCGGTTCATCAGCACCTTCGGCTCGCCCGGTGCAGGCTCGATCACGGCCGTGCGCTCGAGCACGGCGGTCACCCAGACGCGCCGGCCATCGTCGACCTCCGCCTCGAAGTCGGGGAGGATCTCGTCGTCCTCGTCCATCGAGACGTTGTCCAGGCGCACCAGCTCGTCAGCCGTCTTGGTTCCCTTGCCCTTGCTTCCCATGTTCAACTCACCACTTACCCGATAAACATCGACGCCAAACCGAGTACCGCCTCGCGCAGTCACTTAGTTCTTACGCAATGAATACCGATCTGGTAACGCTCGGTATTCCGAAGTCAGCCCCGTACGGGCGTTCCCTGGCGTTTGGCGCTCCAATCGAGGACTACACCGAAAGTGGCCTCGAAGTGTCGGCCGTAGGCGCGGGCGGCGTCTTCGACCTCGATCCGACGCCCCGTCACCGCCTCGACCGACGTCGGCCGCAGCTCGGCGTGACCGCATGGGACTATCCCCTCGAAGTATCGGAGGTCGGTCGTCACATTGAGCGCAAATCCGTGGCTGACGACGGAGCGGTTGAGCTTGATTCCGATCGCGGCGAGCTTCTCGCCCTGCGTCCACACGCCGGTCAAACCCGGTTCGCCAGGCTCGGATTCGATGCCAACCGTCCGGAGGTAGGCGATCAGCGAGCTTTCGAGGCCCGCGATGTACTCCGGGATGGTGATCTCGAGGTGCGCCAGGTCCATGACCGGGTAGCCGACCAGCTGTCCGGGGCCGTGATAGGTCGCCTCACCGCCACGATCCGACCAGACGACGTCGACGCTCTTGCGGCGGCGCTCCTGCTCGTCCCAAAGCAGGTCCGCGGCCTTCGCCGCCTTGCCCATGGTGTAGACGTGCGGGTGCTGGAGCAGAAGCAGCCGGTCCTCGCCGGTCCCTTCGCGAAGCTCCCGCACCAGCGACGCCTGGAGGTCCCAGGCCTCGCGATACGGGACGCTACCCAGCCAGGAGGCTCTTACGCGCGGTAGGGACTTGCTCATCGGCGTGGTATGAGGAGCGAACGAGCGGACCGGACTCAACGTGGCCGAATCCCATCGCCAACGCCTTCTCCTTCAGGCTCGCAAACTCCTCGGGACGGTAGTAGCGCACGACCTCGGCGTGCTTCTTCGAAGGCCGCAGGTACTGGCCGACGGTCAGCACGTCGATGTTGTGGGCCCGCATGTTGCGAAACACCTCGAGCAGCTCGTCTTCGGACTCGCCGAGGCCGACCATCAGGCCAGACTTGGTGACCATGTCGGGCGCCAGCGCCTTGACGTGGCGTAGGAGCGCGAGGCTGTTGGCGTAAACCGCCTTTGGCCGGATCCGCGCGTAGAGGCGCGGGACCGTCTCGGTGTTGTGATTGAAGATGTCGGGCCGCGCCTCGACCACGGTGCGGACCGCCTCGTGATCGCCCTGGAAGTCCGGTGTGAGAACCTCGATCGTCGTGCCGGGACTGCGGCGGCGGATCGCATTGATGGTGCGCGCGAAGATGCCCGCGCCACCGTCCCGCAGGTCATCGCGGTCGACGGACGTGATGACGGCGTGCTTGAGGCCGAGCTCGGCAACCGACTCAGCCACGCGCAGCGGCTCGCCCAGGTCTAGCTCGGTGGGACGGCCGGACGTGACGGCGCAGAAGCGACACGCGCGCGTGCAGACGTCGCCGAGGATCATGAACGTCGCCGTCCGGCGGTTCCAGCAATCGAAGATGTTGGGACAGCGCGCCTCTTCGCAGACGGTGTGCAGACGTCGCCCCTGGACGATCTGCTTGAGCTCTTTGAAGTTGCCGCCTTCCGTGGCCCGAATGCGGATCCACTCGGGGATCGTCGTGCTCACAGCCGGATGCTGCCGGGCGTCCACTCTTCGAGCCGCTTCTTGATGGAGTTGATGAACTCTCCCGCCATCATCCCGTCGATGATGCGGTGGTCGAAGCTGAGGCACATGTTCATCATGTGTCGGATCGCGATCGCGTCATCGATGACGATCGGACGCTTGATGATCGACTCGGTCGTGATGATCGCGGCCTGCGGCTGATTGATGATCGGCTGGCTTGCGATCGAGCCGGTGGCACCCGTGTTGTTCAACGTGAACGTGCCGCCCTGGACATCGTCGGGCTTGAGCTGCTTGTTGCGCGCGCGCTCGACGAGGTCATTGATCGTCTTGACGAGATCGGTGAATCCGAGCCGGTCGGCATCGCGTACCACCGGCACGATCAGCCCATCGGGGATCGCCACCGCGACACCGAGGTTGATGTAGCGCTTGAGGATCACACCCTCGTCGCTCCACGACGAGTTGAGCCACGGGAACTGCTTGAGCGCCTCGCACAGGATCTGGGCGACGAACGGAAGGTAGGTCAGCGCGGTGCCGTGCCGGCTCTTGAAGCTGTCTTTCTCGGCCTCGCGGTAGCGCACGAGATTGGTTACGTCGATCTCCTGCAGCGTCCACGCATGCGGCGACGTGGCAAGGCTGCGGACCATGTGCTCCGCGATCGACTTGCGCATGACGCTGAGCTTCACCAGCTCCTCGCGCTTGCCGTCGACCTGCACCGGGCTTGGCGCCGGCGACGGTCTCGTCGGTGGCGCCGCCGGTGCGCTTGGGGGAGCGGTCCCGGCCGATACAGCCGCAAGGATGTCGTCTCGGGTCACACGGCCGCCCAATCCAGAGCCCTGCAGGGTTGTGGGGTCGATGCCGTGCTCCGCGGCGAGCTTGCGGACGGCGGGCGAGAGGCGGGCGTGCTCGGTGGTCTCGGTCGAGGCCACCGCTGCAACTGGAACTGGCGCGGGTGCCTTGCCGCCGGCGGGCTCGGGCGGCACCTCGGTCGTCGCGACTCCGGCTTCCTTTTCTTTCTCTTTTGCGGGCGCCGAAGCCCCGGCCGAAGCGGAGCCCGTCTCGATCTGGGCGATCACGGCCCCGACGCGAACGGTCTCGCCTTCGGTGACCGCGATCTTTACGAGCTTTCCCTCAAAAGGCGAGGGAATCTCGGCGTTGACCTTGTCGGTGACGACCTCGACGAGCGGTTCGTCGCGCTTGACGAAATCGCCTTCCTGCTTCAGCCACTTGTCGACCGTGCCCTCGGTGACTGACTCCCCCAGCTGGGGCATCTTGATCGTCGATACCGCCATAGCTCGAATTCGAGTGTAACCGAGGGGCTCGCAACTCAAGTCACAGGCGACGCTGTCGGATCCGGCCGAGCCGGGGCGCGCTACACCCCGGCTCGACAGGCTTCGGTCAGGCGCCTACCGCAAAGCCAGCCTTGTTGGCGTTGCCGGGTTCACGCCTTCGACGGCGTGGCGGAGCGTCGCGAGGGCCCACAGCATGATGGTCACGAGCATCAGAGCCAGCAGGAATTGCGGCGCGTCGAAGATCAGGCCTCCGACGATGGCGATCGTGATGCCGCCCATCCCGACTACGGCCGTGATGAGCCCGAACGGGTCGACGTAGTACGAGCGTTCGAGCGGTGCCCCGAGCACGCAGGCAATTCCGCCCACAACGGCAAGCGCGATGATGCCGGCCCGCACTCCCCCTAGCAGCGGCCAGCCCCATCCTGCGAGGACCGACAGCGCCATGGCGAGACCGGCGACGACCAACGCTGTTGACACAGCGTCTTTCCAGGTAAGCCTCATTGAGCTACACCTCCATTCGTGACGCTGACAGCCGTCATGCCGCCCCGGAATTGGCATGCGTCCCGGCTGGTAGGGGCCATCCGGCCCAAGCCGCACGCAAGCCCCGAAAACCGCGCGCATAATCGAACCGTCAGATGGTCGCGCTTCTGGTCGTGCTGGCGATCGTCGTCGTTTTCGACGTCTTCGTCTGGCTATTCGGGGCCGACTCCCGGCCTGGCTTCAGCGACGGCCGAACCGACATCAAGGAGAACTGGTTCCCTCACTGAGGTCGCGCCCCCAGGGAGGTGCCAGTGCCGGCCGAGGACCTGATCGCAACCGCCGCCTAGATGTGCGCAGAGCGCCAGGCACTTATTGCTCCCGTATTTGGGGGGCCGAACGCCCCAGGTCGTCAGCGTTCGCCCAGCCTACGCTCGCGAGCGTGAGAGTCTTCAATGCGGTGCTGGTCGCGATGGGCGTGGTCGTTGCTGTCGAGACCGTCGTGTACGCCCTCGCCGCGCTCTTTGACGACGCCGCTCCAGTCATCGACGACGTTGGGTTCGTCGTCGCGCTGGCCCTCGGCGTCGTGGCCGCCACCGTATACGGCGCAAGGCGGCAGGCGGTCTAGCCCCGTCCACCCGGCCGGTCGCTCGTACGCCGGCGGCAGGAGTGGAATCTGGAGGCGACGCCCAGAATCGAACTGGGGATGGAGGTTTTGCAGACCTCTGCCTTACCACTTGGCTACGTCGCCGCCCAAGCTTTTGGACTCTCAAGTTTACCGTTGGGCCTACATTTGCCCCGGATGGCAGACACGGCGTTTCTCGATGTCATGGCGCGGCTCCCGGCCGGCGTCGTCCTCATCAGTACGCTCGACGGTGCCGGCTACAAGGGCATCACCGCGAGCAGCCTGGTTTCGATCTCCCTCGAACCGCCGATGGTCCTCGTCGGTCTCGAGATGAACTCCGCGACCCGAGTCGCCATCCTGGCGACCAGGGCTTTCAACGTCAGCGTCCTCAGCCGTTCACAGGAGTTCATCGCCGACCGTTTCGCCGGCCGCGCGCCGGCCGTCGATCGGAAGTGGGCGTCGTTACCTCACAGAATGGGCACCAACGGCATCCCGCTTCTCGAAGGCGCGGCGGCCTGGCTCGAGTGCAGGCTGAGCGCCACGCACGTGGCCGGCGACCACGAGATCTTCGTCGGCGAGGTCAAAGCTGCAGAGCTGGGAACCGGAGATCCGCTAATCCTCTGGGACCGCCAGTTCTGGACGCTGCATTAATAAGGAAGATCACCCTCCTCCATCCCGAAGTGGTGACCCACCTCGTGGAGGATTGTGCGCCGCACCTCCTCGATGAGCTCGTTCATGTTCGTCGCGGCTCTTTCGTGAGATCGCTTGTAGAGCGTGATTCGGTCCGGCAGCCACTCACCCGCGTGCAGAGCACCGGCGCCGCGATAGAGGCCCATCAGCCCTTCCGGCGATGACTCCTCGACGATGAACTCGGTGTTCTCCAGGTAAGGCTGAAAGGCCTCAGGAATGGAGTCGATCGCCTTTTGCGCCAGCTCCTCGAATTCCTTCATGCTGACTCGCATGCACGAATTGAAGCGCGTGCTCGTCGTCGGCGCGGGGACGATGGGCTCACAGATCGCCCTGCAGACGGCGATGAGCGGCCGTTACGACGTGACGCTGGTCGACACGGTCGCGGGCCAGCTCGAACGCGCGCGGACGCAGAACCGCAAGCTTCTCGACCGCTCGGTGGAGAAGCAGCGCGTCACGAAAGACAAAGCCGAGGCGGCGCTCGAGCGAATCCAGGACTCCAACGATCTCGCCGGCTCGGCCGCAAAGGCCGACCTCGCCATCGAGGCCGTGATCGAGAACTACGACGCGAAGAAGAGCGTCTTCGAGGACCTTGGCAAGCACGCGCGTAACGACGCCATCCTCGCGAGCAACTCCAGCACTATCGCCATCAGCCGCCTCGCCGAAGCAAGTGGCAGGCCGGAGCGCTGCTGCAACATGCACTTTTTTCACCCCGTCACCGTGATGCAGCTCTGCGAGGTGGTGCGCGGTCCTAAGACGTCCGAAGACACGGTCGAGACGGCGATGGAATTCGTGCGCAGCATCGACCGCACTCCGGTGCTGCTCCAGAAGGAGATCTGGGGCTTCATCGTCAACCGAATACTTTTCGCCGCGTCCGAGGAGGCGATGCGCCTCTATGAGGGCGGCTACGCGAGCGCCGAGGACATCGACATCGCGGTGCAGAAAGGACTCAACTGGCCGATGGGACCCTTCCATCTCCTCGACTTCAGCGGCCTGGACATCTTCTACGGGGCGATGCAGGACCGTCACCGGCTGGGGGAGGGACCGGAGCCACCCGCGCTGCTGAAGAAGCTCGTGGACGACGGCCGCCTCGGCCGGAAGACCGGCAAGGGGTTTTTCGACTACAGCGCCTAGGGGCAATCAGGAGGCGAAGCGCGCGGAGCGCGCCGTCGATACCGCGCTATGCGCGCCTAGGGGCAATCAGGAGGCCAAAATGGTTCCTGCCCCCGTAGCCCAATGGCAGAGGCAGCCGGCTTAAACCCGGTCCAGCGCGGGTTCGACCCCCGCCGGGGGTATTGGTGTAAAGGAAGCCTAAAATTTGACGACGATGGGCCTTCGCTTTGAAGAAGATCCCGACGAAGAACCCGACGAGCCGGCCCAGCCCGGTCCGCCGGACGGTGCCCGTGCCACGGCCACCGGCGTCATTCCGTCGGTAGGCATGCCGAGCCGGGACTGGGAGTACTCCACGAAGGTTCTGACCGTCGCTCAGCTCGCGGACGGTGTCACGGTGGTCAAGGTTCTCCACGAGGCCGGGGCCGAGGGGTGGGAGCTGGCCAGCGTCCTCGACGGGGGGGAGAAGCGCGTGATCCTGATGCGCCGCCCTAAGCGCGCAGCCCGTGAATCGCGACGGGTGGGTTTCGCGCCTCCGACGTCAACCTGAGCAGCCCTCCGCCGCCCCGCCGGCGCCGCCGCATCCTCGTCATCGAAGACGACGTCCCGGTCCGCATGCTCGTCGCGGAAGTCTGCCGGCTGCAGGGCCATGACGTCGTCGAAGCGGGCACGGGCGCGCAGGCCATCGAGCTCGGGCGTAGCGCGCAGCCCGATCTCGTCCTCGTCGACTGGGTGCTGCCGGACATCAGCGGCACCGAGGTGATCCGCGAGCTCCGCCGCCAGGGCGTGGTCGCCCCGATGGTCATGCTGACCGGTCGCTCGACCAAGATGGACGAGGTCGTCGGGCTCGAGGTCGGCGCCGACGACTACATCACCAAACCCTTTGACTCGCGCATCCTCGCCGCGCGGATCAACGCGCACCTCCGCCGGTCGGCTCTCGCGGAGACAGGCGGGAGTCGCGAGGGCATCCTGAGCATCGGCGCGCTGCAGATCGACAACGCCGCGCGTCGGGTCAAGGTCGGCGAGGACGAGATCACGTTGACGATGACGGAGTTCAACCTGCTCGCGGTGCTTGCCGCCAACCCCGAGCGGGTGCTGACGCGGGCGCAGCTGCGCGACAAGGTGTGGGGGTATCCGCACGATCTCGACGACCACTCCGTCGACCCCCACGTGCAGCGACTGCGGCGCAAACTCTCGGAAAGCTCCAACACCGGCGTCAGCCTCGAGGCCGTCCCCGGCCTCGGTTACAGGCTGTCCGTGAAGGGCGCTTGACGGAGAGGACGAAGGACGCGACGGACTTATTCGGGCCGGTCGCCCACGACCTGGCAACCGTCGAGGCTCAGCTAAAGCAAGAGATCGCGTCCGACCCGCCCGAAGTCGCCGGCCCCATGTCGGATCTGTTCGACGCGGGCGGCAAGCGGATAAGGCCGGCGCTCGTCTTGCTGGCCGCACGCTGCGGGTCCTATGACCGCGAGCGTGTTTTCCCCGCGGCGATGGCGGTCGAGGTGACCCATGCTGCCACTCTCGTGCACGATGACGTGATCGACCGATCCGCGACGCGCCGCGGCCGGCCGACCATCTCGGCGAGCCTCGGTGATGAGCCTGCGATCGTGATCGGCGATTTCTATTTCGCGAAGGCGTATGAATACGCGGCCCGCACCGGATCGCCTGAGGTCGTGGTCATCCTCGCGCAGGCTGTGATGAAGATCTGCGCCGGCGAGGTCCGTCAGCAGACGATCCGCTATCGCTACAGCACGACTGTCGACGAGTACATGAAACGCATCGAAGCCAAGACGGCGACGTTGCTCGCCGCAAGCTGTGACATCGGCGCGCTGTTGGGAGGACTTTCGGACAGAGATCGCACCGCGCTTCGCGAGTACGGCCGCGAGCTTGGTCTTGCATTTCAGATCGCCGACGACATCCTCGACTACACAGCGACTGAGCGAGAAGTCGGCAAGCCCATCGGGCACGACGTCATCGATGGATTTGCAACGCTTCCGTTGATGCTTGCATCGATCGCGATCGAAGACGATCGCCGGCTCAGCGAGGGTGAAGCGAGACGCGTCGTCGATCAAGTGCGCGGCAGCGATGGACCGCGGCGCGCGCTCGAAGAGGCGAACAATCACGCACGCGCCGCACGCGAGCACTTGCGAACCATCAAGCGCACTGATGCGACCGATGTGCTCGTGTCGCTGACGGACTACGTGGTCACCCGAAAGCTCTAATCTGTCTAGCCGTGTCCCGGGGTGGGGTAGCCCTCGTGTCGATATGAGCAGGGTCAGGCTCGTCGGTGTCGGTCCAGGTCATCCAGGTCTGGCCACGGTGCAGGCGGTCGATGCGGTTCGCCAGTCCGATGTCATTCGCAACAGCGACGGATGCGGGAAGGATCTTCTGTACCTCGCTCCCCCGAGCGCCGACATCGCACCGCTGCAATCGATCGACGAGGTCGTGCGCCTGGCGCGTAACGGCCGCAACGTAACCGTCCTTTTTCCGGGCAACCCGTACGCGTTTGCTAACGGAAGCGAGATCGCCGAACGGCTCGAGCGCGCCGGCATCGATTTCGAAACGATGCCAGGGCTCATCGTCGAGCTGGCGGCGCCGGTCATGAGCGGAATCCCGCTGACGATCGAAGGCCTGTCCGCGTCGATCGGCTTCGGTCTCGTGCACGGCGGCGAAACCGTCGTTGTTCGGCTTGCATCCGGTTGGTGGGAGTCGGGGATCGCCGCCCTTCTCCAGAACGGACGCAAGCCCGAGACGCCCGCGGCGCTGATCCTGAATCCAGGACTCCCTGGCCAGCATCGCGTCAGCGCCCCCCTGGGCGAGCTGGCGCGAAAGGCGGCGACCTACGGCGTACGCGGCGATGCGCTGCTCGTCCTCGGTCCGGGTGTCGAGATGGCCGAGCGCCTGGACACCATGGCCCGCCGTCCGCTACACGGCAGGCGAATCCTGATCACTCGCGCGCGGCACCAGGTCGACCCGTTCCGTCGCGAGCTCGTGGATCTCGGCGCGGCGGTGGTAGAGGTTCCGACACTGGAGATCCAGAGGCTTCCGATCGACGAGCGCATCCGCAAGGCGATCCAGGGCCTGGAACGGACGGCGCTCGTGATCTTCGCCTCCGCCAACGCCGTCGACATCTTCTTCCAGATGCTGCTGACCACCGGGCTCGACGTCCGCGCCCTGCACGGATCGAAGCTGTGCGCGATCGGCCAGGAGACCGCCGACGCGCTCGCCGCGCGTTTCCTGCGCCCGGAGCTTGTGACCTCGGAGTACACGGCCGAGGGCCTCGCGAACACGCTGGAGGGTTGGGACCTCGCGGGCAAGCGCGTCCTGGTTCCGCGTGCGGAGATCGCCCGCGACGCCCTACCATCCCTGCTTGCCAATCGAGGTGCTGAAGTCGAGATCCTTCCGGTCTACCGCTCCGTCTGCCCGGCCGACGCCGGGAACGCGCTGATGCGCCTATTCGAAGCAGAGGGCGTCGACGTGATCACGTTCACGAGCTCGTCGACGGTCGTCAACTTCGTCAAGGCGTTTCCGGAAGACCGCCTGCCGGCCATCCTCGGCGACGCCGAGGTCGCTTGCATGGGGCCGGTCACGGCCGACACCGCGCGGAAGCTAGGCCTCGACGTGTCGATCGTTGCGCGCGAGTACACCACGCATGGCCTCGTGCAGGCGATCGCAGAGGCGGCCGCCCGCAAGTGAGCCAGGCGAGGTCGTCGCGCCGGCCGGCTCCAGTCGTCACACAGGAACCAGAGCCAGCCGTCGTCTGGAACCGCCAGACCTGGATCGCGGTGCTCGTGATGGCCGCGGTCATCGCAGTGGTGATCGGCGGTGGCATCCTCGTCAACCGCGCGCTCGAGCCGCCGGTGCCCGACGCGCTCGCCAACTGCAAGACTTCGACGCAGATCGGTCCGCGCGAGTATCTCGGGCCGCAGCCGATGTGCATCACGGCCACCCAGAAGCTCACAGCCACGATCACGACGTCGCAGGGCGACATCGTCGTCCAGCTCCACCCCGAGGTCGCGCCGGTCACGGTCAACAACTTCGTCGTCCTCGCGATCCACGGGTACTACAACGGCCTTACCTTCTGGAAGGCGGAGGACTGGGTCGTGCAGGGCGGCGACCCGCAGGGCAATGGCACCGGTGGCCCCGGGTACCACCTGCCGGAGGAGCCGAGCAACGACGCCTGGGACGTCGGCGCGCTCGGGATGGCGCGCGTGCCAGGTGGACCGATCAACGGAAGCCAGTTCTTCATCGAGAAAGGCCCTTGGCCTGGAGGTGGGCCGACCGCGGTCTACAACCGGTTTGGCACGGTGACGTCGGGATTGGACAAGCTCCAGGCGATCGGAGTGAACGACACGATCAACTCGATCACGATCAAGGTTTCCTGACCTTCCTCTGATCTTGGGCTGACGACCCCCGGCCTATAATCGGCCTGAAATGCCAATTCATCCGCTGTGGCTCGTCGTGATTCTGGTTGTCGTGCTGATCATCTTCGGTCCCGGCCGGCTGCCGGAGCTCGGTGCGGGCCTCGGCAAGGCGATGCGGGAGTTTCGCAAGGCGACTTCCGAGATCACGAACGAGGTGACCTCGGCGACCCAGAGCAAGCCCGAGCCGGCGTCCACGTCTGACAAGAGCTCGACGCCAGAGACCAAGCCGACCGGAACCTAGCCGCTCCGTTGGCCATCCTCGACCGGGTCCTGCAGCGCGGGCCTCGCCCCGCCGCGCCCATCCAGGACGAGCGGATGTCGGTCATCGAGCACCTCGAGGCCCTGCGGCGCGCGCTCATGGTCTCGCTGATCGCTTGGGGCATCGGCACGATTGCGGCCGTTTTCATCGCGGGCCGCGTGATCACGTTCCTGATCACCCGCGCGGGCATCGGACACGCGATCTATCTGCAGCCCGGCGGTGGCGTCCTGCTGCAGCTGAAGGTCGCCCTTTACATCGGCATCGTGCTGGCGGCGCCGGTCGTCATCCAGCAGATCTGGTGGTTCGTCAGTCCGGGTCTCCATCCGCACGAGCGAAAATTCGTGCTTCCGCTCGTCGCCGCGACCGTCGCCTTCTTCGCATTCGGCGTAGCGGTTGCGATGTATGCGCTGCCGCTCTACATAAGGATCCTCGGATCTCTGGCGCCGACCGACGTCACCTATCTGCCCGACATCGGCGAGCTGGTGAGTTTCGTACTCATCATGGTCATCGGCTTCGGCCTCGTGTTCGAGCTGCCCGTCGTGCTGTTCGTCCTGGGCATGCTGCGGATCGTCAACTCGCGCTGGCTGTACAAGCGCCGTCCTTACTGGTTTCTCGCGCTGGGCCTGCTCGCGAACTTCCTCACGCCCGGCGTCGACCCGGTAACCCCGATGATCATGTTCGTCCCGTTATATGTTTTCTTCGAGGGCACGGCGCTATTACTGAAACTTCTCGGACGATGACCGGCACGGCTGCGCGCCACGACGGGCGCGCGCCGGATCAGCTGCGGCCGGTGAAGATCGAGCTCGGCGTCAACGTGCACGCGGAGGGGTCATGCCTCATCGAGATGGGCCGCACCCGTGTGTGGATAACGGCGAGCGTCGAAGACCGAGTCCCGATGCACCGGCGCGGAACAGGACAGGGATGGATCACCGCCGAGTATTCGATGCTCCCGCGCGCCACGCATGACCGTGGCACCCGCGAGGCGATCCAGGGCCGGATCGGCGGTCGCACTCACGAGATCCAGCGGCTGATCGGTCGCTCGTTGCGTGCGGCCGTCGACATGTCGAAGATCGGCGAGCGCACGATCACGCTCGACTGCGACGTGCTGCAGGCCGACGGCGGGACGCGTACCGCTTCGATCACAGGCGCCTTCACCGCGCTCTACATGGCCATCAAGCGCATGAAGGACGCGCGCATGATCCACGAGATTCCTGTTCGCCAGCACCTCGCGGCGGTGAGCTGTGGCGTGGTCGACGGAACGCCGGTCCTGGATCTCGATTACTCGGAGGACTTCCACGCTTCGACCGACCTCAACTGCGTCATGACGGAGGACGGCCGCCTGGTCGAGCTTCAGGCGACCGCCGAAGGCGCTCCGTACTCGCGCGCGGAGCTGGACTCGATGCTCGCCCTTGCATTCAAGGGCATCAAGGAATTGATCGTCGCGCAAAAGCGAGCTCTTGCCTGACCGACCGCGACTGGTGATCGCGTCGGGCAACGCGGGGAAGATCAACGAGTATCGGTTGTTGCTTGCGAATGCCGACCTCGAGCTGATCGCGCACGACAGTGAGGTCGACGAGGTGGGGGAGACCTACCGGGAAAACGCTGCTCTGAAGGCGGAGGCGGCGTCGCTGGCGTCGGGATTGCCGGCGCTCGGTGACGATTCCGGCTTGGAGGTCGAGGCGCTGGGCGGATTTCCGGGCCTACGTTCCGCACGCCTGGGCCCGACGCAGAAGGAAAGGACGGCCGAGCTGCTGCGACGCCTCAGCGGTGTGCCGCGTCCGTGGGCGGCTCGTTTCGTCTGCACCATCGCGCTCGCTGTTCCCGGCGTGGCGACGCAGTTCTTCGAGGGCTCATGCTCGGGAGAGGTCGTGCCCGAATGGCGAGGTGAAGCAGGCTTCGGCTACGACCCGATCTTTCTCGTTCCCGGGACGGGCAAGACGTTTGGCGAGATGCCGCCCCAGGAGAAGAGGAAGTACAGCCACCGAGCCGCGGCTGCGCGTGCGCTGCTAGAGTCGGGCGCGCTGCAGCGGCTGTCTGATTCAATCGATGCGCGCGGGCGGTAGCTTAGCTCGGAAAAGCGCCTGGTTTGGGACCAGGAGACCGCGAGTTCAAATCTCGCCCGCCCGACCAAGTCTTCGAGTTGAGAACCGCAGCCGAAAGGCCCGAGTGGAAGGGGCCGCGCAGCACTACTTTTCCAACTCTCAAGTACCTAGCTTGGGCTTACGCATGCGAAAGGTTGGGGCGAATTTCGCCGCATTCCTCATGTTAGTTCTCATATCCTCCTGTAGCACCGCATCACCAGGCGCTCAAAGTTCCGCCGGACCGAGTGCGATGGCTTCGCCCACATCCGCGCCCACTGCCATGTCTTTGGCCTGCGTGACCAGTCCTGGACGATTGCCCGTCATCCTGTCAGAGCAGACCGGCAGCGCCGGTTGGGTATCCCTCCCGGTGGGTTCGTTCAGCGCCGACAGCACAGGCGCATCGATTGTTGCGTCGGCCCATCGAGCCGACGGCATCGTCATCAATGGTCCAACCTTCAGCTCCCAAAGGAATGCATGGGTGCCTTATTCGGCAGAGCAGTTATCTCCCGACCAAAGACGCTACGCGTATCTACTTCGAGGTTATGAACAGAATGGTCCAGTCAGTTACGGCCTCCATACGGCCAACACCGATGGGAGTGGTGATCGCACGCTGGCAACCGCTCAGATGGTCGGCATTTGGAAGCTTCTCGGTTGGCGCGCTGAGGGGATATTCATCTCGGAGACGACTGGGAGCCATAACTCCCTGCTCCGGTTTGATGCAACGACCGGTGCAGAAGCAGTTGTCGATCGAGGTGATAGCCGGAGATGGGACGTGATGGATCACGCGACCTTCTGGGGTGTTGGGTCTGAAAACGGCGATCCTCCCACTCCGTTCCCGACGATTGGCAACGCCGATCGGCTTATGACGCTGGATCCGGAATCGGGCGAAGTAGCGACCCGCTTCTACGAGCCGCACAGCCTCGTAGTCGGAGTCCTCGGGTTTGACAGGCTGGGCAATCCGGTATTTGCCACTTACGACGGCACGAATGTTGACGTGTCTTACTTGCCCGGCCCTGGGCAGCGAAAGGTGATTGAAACCGACCCGATGGGCCAGGGAATCGGTCCCAACGGGGGCGGACAGCCTGACGCATTGGGTGTTTGGTTCGGCTCAAGCGAGGGGGTGATCCGATTCTTCGACGGAACCTCGATGCGGCGCGTGGCCAACTTGAACACGCGAGTTGTGCAGATCGCTGGGCCTTGTGTACCGGCTACCTAATCCTTACAGACGTTTTTCACAACCGACCCGCTCCACTGGAGCTCCTGGTATCGGTTTGATCTTGCGACATGAGCTCCACTGGACCTCCTGATTTGGGACCAGGAGACCGCGAGTTCAAATCTCGCCCGCCCGACCAGTATCGGCTAAGTGTCGAAACGTCTATGAATGCCCCGAAAAATGCCGAGTTGACAGACTGGGCCTCAATCCGGGCCGATAGCCGACGACGGCTCAACTCGGTCATCCGCGCGGCTGTCTTTGTGTACTTCGCCGCCGGGATGGCGCTTCTCGTCTCTGATGGGATGGTTTCAGCCTTGCGCTATCAAGCCGACAAGAGGTTCCCTGCAGCATTCCTGCTCGTCGTTTTCGTGTGCATCATCGGGCTCCTTGGGCTGGCGAACTGGGATACATTCCGGCGGCCCATCAACGCAAAGAAATGGATCATTCTGTGCGTCCTGTCATCGGTCGGCATCATTGAGTTGCTCTTCGCCCCGACGCAATACGGCGGTAGCGGCGCCTAACTAATCCGTCCGATCCGAGCTAGAGGACCTCGACGTGACAGCGGATCCCGGGCACTGTTGCAAGCCGTCTGTCAATAGTCAGCAGATTGATTCCGAGCAGTTCTGCCAAAGCTACGTAGGAAGCGTCATAGGCAGTGAGATTCGCCCGGAGTTGCCAGATTCGCTGAAGCAGCGCCAGATGCCCGTAGCGTTGGATCGGGACCTGCATGAACTCTCTGAGTGCTTGTTCGGCGAGGCGGGGGCCGATCGACTTCTTCGTCAACAGGCCGCGTAGGACGTTCGCGAACTCGAGATCGATCAAGGCCGGCGCCGCAACCGACGTTTCAGTGGCCAGGCGAGCCCGGACCGGGTCTCCCGGCGCCTCGTCGACGATGGCTCGGATCCAAACGCCGGCGTCGGTGACGGTCACTCAGCGACGGCCGCGCGCAATCAAATCTGCGATCTCGCGACTTGCGAGTGGCCTTCCGTGACGCAGCCTCGGTCCGGAAAGGACCTCGTTCATGCTCTTGGTCGCGACATGCTGAGTCAGTACCTCGAGCGCGTAGGCCGCCAAAGACATGTGCACTTCGCCGGCTCGCTCACGAAGGGTCTCGAGCACCGGCTCGGGCACGTTCCTGATCTGCAGCGGCTTTCCCATATCGCGATCCTAGCATGCACAATGCATGCAAAGTCGTTAGTCGGTATTAGGCCACTGCCTCCACCGACAGCGCAGGACGTGCCGCTCGGTAACCCCCGCCGGCCGGGGCCAGAGAGGCGGTTTGTGCGCGGCCACCCTCCCGCCTGACCGCCCGCGGCGACGCAGACGTCGCCCTAGGCCGCGGAGCTGCTCCCCCGCAACACCGCGGCAATGGCGCATCCGGCTCGATGCCCGCTGCCGACCGGTGGGGCAGAGCCATTGCACTCCGGACAAATGCCATTGGAGTGGAAAGGCGTCAGCCCCGCGTACTGATGCTTGCTCAGCAAGCGACGGAGCTCTGCGCTTTCGGCGCGAAGTCGGGTGACCTCATCTTCAGTCGCCATGATCCGATCCCTCCTTCCGGAAACTTGACGCCCTGCCCAACGCCTCGGATTGTGCGGCTCGGGTCGACCGGCCTGTCGCAAATAGGACTACCAGCCGTCGTGCGAGAACGCAGCGCCCAGTAGGTTGTGGATGAGGAGCTATCGAAAATGATGTGGCCTTACTACGGCGGCGGTTGGGGCTGGTTCTGGATGGCCGGCATGATGGTCGTCTTCTGGGGCGCAGTCATATTCCTCGCCGTCTGGGCGATAACGACTGTCACCGGACGAAGCGCGCCGCGTAACGATGCGGTCGACACGCTTCGTAAGCGGCTAGCGGCCGGCGAAATCACGAAAGACGAGTTCGAGACGACCAAGCGCCTGATCGAAAGCTGACCCGCCGGCTGCACTAAGCTGCACCGTCAGCGTGAGTGAAGCAGTCGGTGTCGTCGGACGCCACGTGCCGGCGTTTTCGTCATCCCTCCGGCCGAACGCACTGTACGAGCTGGGCGAGTGGGGAGGTGAGAGGCTCGTGCGCAGAAAGCGAGTGCTCGACCTCGGTTGTGGTGACGGGCGGTTTGCGCTTGCGATCGCGCCCCTTGCAAGGTCCATGGATGGGCTCGATCCGGACCCTGATGCCATCTCTGCGGCGAAAAAGAACGCGCGCAAGTCTGATTCTCGAAACGTCCGTTTTCGTGTCGGCGCTGCACAGCAGCTGCCATACGACGATGGTGCGTTCGATGTGGTGATCCTGTCATGGACTCTTTGATGCATCTCACAGAAGGGCATGGTCGATGCCCTAACGGAGGTCCACAGAGTCCTCGCATCGCGGGGAACGCTGGTCGACGCACGGCCTGACTCGCGCGTCCTCGCGTACGCCGAGCGGCGAACAGAAAGAGGATTCCAGCGCTACGGCATCATCAGGACGAACACCGTCGAGCTCGCCGCGGATCGAGCGTCAGATCGCGCAATCGCCGAGATTAAGCGGCGGATGCTCTTTCGCGGAAAGCGTCAAGGGCGATTCTGGCATCGTGTCGCGTTCGACAACCTTGCGGATCTCCGCCAGTACCTCGTCGAGCACCTGCGGTTCGTGCATCGCGCTCGTTGGGTCGTCGATGAGGCGACGCGACGGCGCCATGCCAAAGACCCCTTCGTCATTCGCCGCGCCGTCCGGTACGAGATCCTCGAGAAGACATCAGGTCTTTGACTTCCTGCCGTACAGCTCGCGAAGCTCATCCTTCGCCTTCTCGAGTCGCTGCCGGCGCTCCTTCGGCAGGTTCATCCCCGCGCGGTTGATGTAGAAGGTCAGCATCGACATTGCCGAGCGGTACGGGCTGCTCTTGCGCCGCCGGCTGTGCTCGGCCGAACGCTTGAGGGACTGCGCGATGGCGCGCGGGCTCTCCTTGTTGAAGACGTTCGACTCGAGGTCGAGCGCGTTGCTGTTCTCGGTCACGTCCCGTGACCACCGTCGGTTCGCCATAAAGGTGCAACGCGTACGTGTACGTTTCCTAATGAGGCACGTGGGATGGCGAACAAATGTGCCGGTGTGGGTGTGTGCTTGCTCCTTCTCGTCGGTATCGCCGGAGCGGCGTGCAGCTTCGTGCCTGCGAGCGGCGGAGCGGACCTCGCGTCAACCCTCAAATTCCAGGACGTTCCAGGCGGTCCGGTCGCCTTCGAATCCGGACAGCCGGTGCCGACGTTCGACCGGCAGACGCGTACTCAGATCGACCTCGATGGGACCTGGCGCTTCGATCCAGCGCCCGTCGACACCAAGCTGAGTCTCACCGACCGCAAATCGAGCCTGAACGCGATCACGCATGAGCTCGCAGGCAGGGCGGACCCGCAGTACGACGACAGCGCCTGGTCGACGATCGCCGTCCCCGGAAGTTTCAACATGCCGCCGAACCGGACGACGTCGTCCGCGTATTACCGCCGCGATTTCGTCCTTCCGGCGACTTGGTCGAGCCGGTACGCAATCCTGAAATTCGGCGCGGTCCGCTACGTCGCCGACGTCTGGCTTAACGGGCACTACCTGGGGTACCACGAAGGCGGAGATACGCCGTTCGCGCTGGACGCTACCGCGGCGCTCGTTCCCGCGGCGATCAACCACCTTCTGATCCGCGTCGACAATCCGGAGTGGGGGACACGCAATGACATCGTGCCGTGGGGCCTGGCCGACTGGTGGAACTACGGTGGGGTCGTAGGCGACGTGTGGATGGAGGGGCTGCCGTCTCTGAGCGCTGTCCGCGCGGACGTCACGCCACACCTCGACGGGGCGGACGTGTCGATCGTCATCCAGCATCGCGGTTCGGAAACCGTCAAGGACGGAGTTGAAGTGCGCCTGTGGCCCGCGCAGGTGAACGCGACCAACCGCCTGGATCCAAGCGCGGGTTCGCTGATCCCGCTTGACGCACAGCCCCTCTTCGACCACACCACCGACCTCGGCACCGTGTCGGACGACTCCGTGTTTCGCGTTGCGGCCCCTTTCACCATTCGCAATGCGGACCTCTGGAGCCCAAGCCTTCCCGCGCTGTACGTCTTGCAGGTCACCGTGCTGTCTAACGACCAGCCGGTGGACAACCTCTTCACGAGCTTCGGCCTGCGGTCGATCCGCGTCGACTCGACTGCGCCGCGTCTGCTCCTCAACGGCGTCCCCATCGCGTTCAACGGAGTTGCCGCACATGAGGAGCTGCCGCCGCCTCAGGGCGGCCCCCTCACCTCACCTCAGGACATCGCGACGCTCATCAACCGGGCGCTCGGCGTGCATGCGGACCTGATTCGCGTCGACCACCATCCACCCGATCAACTGTTTCCAATCCTGGCCGACAGGCTCGGACTCGCGGTCTGGGAAGAGATCCCGCTCTACCACTACACGCCCCAGACGTTTTCCATCGCGACCGACCGCGGGATCGCGCAGCAGATGCTCGCGGAGATGGACCTCCGCGACTTCAACCGCCCGAGCGTCTTGTTCCATGGGTTCGCCAACGAATCGACAGGCGATTCGGAGCGCAAAAGCACCCTTGATGCGCTGCGCGCGCTCGATCGCCACATCGATGGCACGCGCCTGACCGGCCAGGCTGCGTACGGTATCGACCCGTCGGACTCCACCAGCGCCAACCTCGACGTCGCCGGATACACGCTGTACACCGGCGTTCTCTACGGCGGCCGGCTCTCGGGAGCGGCGGTGCAGTCGTTTCTCACGCAGGTCCACAAGAAGTTCCCAAAGAAGCCCATCCTCATCCTCGAGTTCGGCCATTGGGCGGACAATGCGTTCGGCGAGGAGCAACAGGTCCGGGTGTTCAACGTGTACTACGAGCAGCTCTCGTCGAGCTTCGACACCGAACCGAACGGATACGTCGGTGCGGCGGTGTGGTGGTCGCTCGACGATTACTGGACCCAGCGTCCCGGCATCACGGTCGAAAGGTTCGGTCTGTACCGGCCCGACGGATCTCTGCGACCGGTCGGCCCGATCGTCGCGAGCGCGTACGCCCTCACGGGACAATCGCCGCCCCCGCCGAGCGTCAGGTCGAAGGGAGTCGCAGTTCCCATCACCGCCTCGGAGCGGCACACGCGTCTTTTGCCTTACATCGGGTACGGTTTTGCGCTGCCCGCGTTGGTGCTGGCGCTGGTGATCTTTGCGCTCTCGCGGGCGAGGAGGCACCCGGCATGGTGAACGACTATCTCGTGCGCCTGTCGATCCGAAGCGCGATGTTTGCCGGCGCCATCAGCGGATTCGTCTTCGGCCTCTTTATGGGCGCGACGCTGGGAGCGCTGCTCAGCTGGCTTGCCGGCGCGATAGTCGAGTGGCAGGCACAGCTTGGATACAGCCTGGGCGTGACCCAGCAGCTGCTTCCACTCGGTGACCAGATCAACTCGCTCGAGTCACTTTCCGACCAGTGGTTCGTGGTGATACCGGTGGTTGGTTTGGTGCTGGGTATTGTTTTCGCGGTGATCGGCTCTCTCGCGGGCGGCCTCTGGGCGTCGCTCGTCAACGCCGGAGTCCTTCCGATCGAGGTCGCGGTGCTGCCTCGGGATGCTCGGCCGGTGGGCGATCAACGACGACGGAGAGCCGTCGGCGAGTGAAGCTGACCTCGGGCGAGGTGGCGGTCGAGGTCTCGGGCGACGAGCACGGTCAGACCGTGATCGGAATCCCCGGCCTCAGCGCCAACCTTCGCAGCTTCGACGTGATCTTCGGTGCACTGGACGGCGCCAGGCATCGCAAGGTCGCGTTCGATCCACGGGGCCGCGGCCGCAGCGAGAAGACGCCGCCAGGAACCTATGGGTGGCCAGCCCACGCCCGTGATGTCATCGAGATCGCGGACCGGCTTGGCGCCGAGACGTTCGACGTCATCGGTTGGTCCATGGGCGTGTGGATCGCGATGGTCGTCGCCCAGATGGTTCCGAAGCGGGTGCGCAGGCTCGTCCTCATCGATGCGGCGGGCTCGGTCGATGAATCGGCCAAGACCCCCGTGTACGCAGGGCTCGACCGCCTGTCCACGGTCTTTCCTTCGCGCGACGTGTTCATGTCGATCGTGCGCACCATGCCCCAGTACCAGCCGTTCGAGCCGTGGGAGCGGCTGTTCGACTACGAGCTCGTCGACGTCGAAGGCGGCGTGGGCTTTCGCACGCAGAAGCCGGCGCCGTGGGAGGACGAGCTGTACCGGCAGTCGCAAGACCCATACAAGCTGTGGCCGGCGCTGACGATGCCCGTCCTCCTGGTGAGGGCGGCACAGCAGATCCCGCCGAATTTCGGCTTCATCCTTCCCAAGGCGGATTACGAACGCTTCCTTCGGGAGGTGCCGGCGGCGCAGGGCATCGAAGTCGAGGCCAACCACTACACGATCGGGATGGATCCCGCGGCGGCAGAGGCGATCGCCCGCTTCCTCGACGCTTAGCAACCATTAAGCGGCGCCCGTCCTAAGATGCAGTCGCTGGTGGAGCGGTCATGAATACCGCGGATCTCGTCTTTGGGGCCTGCCTTCTGCTCGGCGGTGGTCTCCTGCTCTTGACGTTGATCTTCGACGACCTGTTCGGCGGGCTGCTGAACGCCATCCACCTTGGCTTCGATCTCGGCGGCGTGTCGCCGACCCCTGTCCTGCTCGGCTTCCTCGCCATGTTCGGCGTGGGCGGACTCTTTGCCCTGCACAGCCTCGGCCTTGGCGCCGGCCTGGCCACTCTGGTGGGGGGCGCCGCGGGCCTCGTCGGAGGGGGTGTCGTGCTCGGCGCGTTCAAGGTCCTCGGGTCGGCGCAGTCGTCCGAAACTTTCAGTCTCGAGGAGATGGTCGGATCGACCGGCAGGGTCTCCGTCGCGATTCCAGCCAATCGCTTCGGCACGGTCCTCATCAGCTTCGCGGGCGCATCGCACAACATGACCGCCACCGCGGACGCGGATATCGCGTCTGGGAAGGTTGTCAAGGTCGTGGCGGTCGCCGGCAACAACCTCGTCGTCACGCCGGAATCACCGGTCGGCACCGAAGGAGCGCGAACCAATGCCTGATTTCCTGACGTCCAGTCCTTTTCTCGGCGTGGCCGCCGTCGTCATCCTCGTGCTGCTCATCGCGTTCGTGGCGAGCCGCTACCACGTCGCCGGCGCGAACGAGGCGTTGATCGTTGCCGGTTCGCGCGGCGCGAAGGTGCGCGACGAGCACGGTCAGGCGGTCTCGGCGCGGGGCGACAAAGGCGTGAAGGTCGTGGTCGGCGGTGGGACTTTCGTGATGCCGCTGATCAACCGCGTCGGCAAGCTGAAGCTGACGGCCCGGCAGATCGGCGTGCAGCTGACCGACGCCGTGACGAGCCAGGGCATCAAGGTCCAGGTGCAGGGCGTGGCCACGTTCAAGATCGGCCGCGACGTCGAGTCCCTGCGCAACGCCGCCGAGCGCTTCCTCGACGCCAAGCCCGAGCAGGTCGACTCGATCGTCAAGAACGTGCTCGAGGGATCGCTGCGCTCGATCGTCGGCACACTGACCATCGAAGAGCTGATCCGCGACCGGCAGAAGCTGCTCCAGCAGGTGCAGGACGCGGCCAAGGGCGACCTCGCGACCAGCGGCCTCCAGATCGACGCCTTCACCATCCAGAGCTTCTCCGACGAGTCCAACTACATCGAGCTGCTGGGTAAGCAGAGCGTCGCGACCGTCAGCCGGGACGCGCGTATGGCCCAGGCGGCGACCGACCAGGAGGCGGCGGTCCGGGAGGCGGAGGCGCAGCAGGTGAAGATCAACGCCTCCCGCGACGTCTCGCTGCGAGAGGCGGAGACCCGCACACAGATCGCGGCCGCGCAGGCCCGCGCGGACCAGGCTGGGCCGCTCGCCCAGGCCGAGGCGCAGCAGGAGGTGGTGCGCAAGCAGACGGAGCTCGCGCAGCTGGAGGCCGACCGCAAGGAGAAGGAGCTGCTCTCGACCACCGTCAAGCCCGCCGCCGCCGACGCGCAGGCCGTGATCGCCCGGGCCGAGGGCGCGAAGCGCGCGCGGATCGCGTCGGCCGAGGCCGACGCCGAGACGACAAGACTCGAAGGTGGGGCGGAGGCCCAGATCGTGCTCACCAAAGGTGAGGCCGAGGCGAAGGCGCTTGCGATGCGCGCGGATGCCTACAAGCAGTTCAACGAGGCGGCCATCATCCAGACGGTGCTGGCGGCGCTGCCCGAGATCGTGCGCGCGGCAGCCGAGCCGATGGGCCACATCGACTCTCTGACCGTCATGAGCGCGGACGGCGCGTCCGACATCGTGCGCAATGCGACTCGGGCCATGATCGAATCGACGACCGCGATCAAGGGACTCACGGGTCTCGACGTGCCCAACCTGGTCGGCTCGGCCCTGGGCCGAGGTTTCGTCCCTCGACCGGCGGCCGGGAACGGCGACACGTCGGCTAGCGAGTCGACGGCCGAGCGCATAAGCCAGATCGCCTCTGAAGGTTTGACGACGCTCAAGGCTCGGACGGCAGACGTGTCGATAGACGCGAAGGCCGCTGCGGAGCAGGCGGCCGCGCGGGCTCAGGCGGAGGCGCAGAAGGTCAAGGAAGCAGCCGAAAAGGCGGGTGCGGTCGTCGAGGCCAAGGCGAAGGCGGCCGTGCCGAGCGACGGCAACAAGAAGCAGTGGGCAAGCTGGACGGCCGATCAGCTTCGGCGCCTGCCTGACATCAAGTCCTACGGAGCCCT
>DASTIX010000115.1:0-36712 GCA_035717165.1 Candidatus Dormiibacterota bacterium | reverse complement strand
CATGGTGGTGCCGGGTGGACTCGAACCACCGACAACGCGATTATGAGTCGCGCGCTCTACCACCTGAGCTACGGCACCGCAGAAGGCAGCTTACCTAGCAGCCTGCGTCCGCGCCTTGACCTTTTGCTTCTTCTTCCTGTGCTTGGCGATGGCGACGCGTTTTCTCTTGTTCATTCCTTCGCGGGCGCGAGCCCATGGCGGTGGTTGGGGACTAAGTTGCGGAGGTCGGATTCGAACCGACGACCTTCGGGTTATGAGCCCGACGAGCTGCCGCTGCTCCACTCCGCGGGGTTCAGTATACCTGCGGAACTAGTGACCCTTCGGCGACGGCGACGGTGTCGGCCCGGGACTCGGAGTCGTCACCAGATAGAGCTTTTCGCTGGGCTTGGCGTAGCCGTTCAGCCGGGCCTCTTCCTCGTCGGCAGTGCCGTTGCTCAGCGCTGCCACGTCCTTCTTATATCCGGCGTTTTGCGCGGCAATGTTGGCGTTCTGCCGGCGAAGGTCGGAGACCTGCTGGCCGAGCTTGTGACTGAGATAGGCCTCCTGAGCGAATGCGATTCCGGCCCAGATGAGGACGATGCCGGCCGCGATCAGCAACACGAGGTTGCGCACGCCAAAGGAGTTGGTGCGCACGCTTCCCGCGACGGTAAGAGCTTTGCCTGATCTCATGCTGGGACGTTTCCGAAGACTGCGGAGGTCGCGACTATATCAAAGGACTAACGGGTTTTCTCCCAGCGCTGCAGCTTCTCGGGCTCGCTCAGGTCGCTGAACGTCTTGCCTTCGGAGCGCAGCGACGCCTCGGCGTCCGCGAAGCGACGGCGAAAACGCTGACCGGCCACACGCAATGCATCCTCCGGATTGACCTTTAGCGTGCGCGCCAGCGACACGATCGCAAACAAGAGGTCACCCATCTCCTCGAAGGCGCGGTCATGGTCCGAAACCTCGGCCAGCTCCTTTGCTTCTTCAGCCACCGAGTCCGCGGCCGCCGACGGAGTGGCGAAGTCGAACCCGACGCGGGCCGCGCGCTTCTGCAACCCGAGAGCCCACGCCAGCGCAGGAAGCGACGCCGGAACACGATCTACGACGGATTCATTGCTGCCGGCCTTGCGTGCCTCGTGCATCTTCTGGTGCTCCCAGTTGCGCAGCACCTCGTCGGCGTTGGCGACCGAGACATCACCGAACACATGTGGATGACGCTTGACCATCTTTGCCGCGACCGCCTCGGACACCTGCTTCGCGTCGAAGCGACCGTTTTCCGCCGCAATCTCGGCGTGCATGGCGACCTGGAGAAGGAGATCGCCAAGCTCTTCCATCATCTTGGCGTCGTCACCGGCGTCGATCGCTTCAAGCAGCTCATACGTCTCCTCGAGCAGATAGGGGCGCAACGATTCGTGCGTCTGCTCGCGGTCCCATGGGCATCCGCCCGGCGCGCGCAGCGTGTGCACGACCTCGAAGATCGCTTCGATTCCGTCCGAGAAAGGCCGCTTTTCGGTCACGGCCGAGACATTACAGGGCTGCCGCTGCCGGTCGCGTATAGCGTCGCCATCTCGTCGAGGAGGTAGAGAAGGTCGGCCTGCCATCCGTCGCCCTGGCGTCTCATGAGAAGGCGATTCGGCCGCACGGCGATGCGTCCCGCCATCCGCCGGGACAGCTCCTCGGCGTCGAGGTAGCGGTCGGGGTCGACGCGGATCACGATGTCGTGTCCCTCCGCGATCACGCCGCGCAGGCCCATGCGCTGGCCTCGGAGCTTGACGCGCAGTGAGTACACGAGGTTGTCGAGCTGCGATGGCGCCGAGCCGTAGCGGTCCTTGAGCGAGCGCAGCATCGACTCGAGCTCTTCCTCGTTCTCGGCTCCCGCCAGCTGGCGGTAGGCGCCGAGGCGCAGCTTCTCATCGCGGATGTACGAGCGCGGAATGAAGTGGTCGAGCGGAAGGTCGAGATTCATCTCTTCTGTCGACAGCACGTCGGAGACGGCCGTCTCCTCCGACCCGGCGCGCAGATTGTTGACCGCGCCCTGCAGCATCTGCAGGTACATCTCGAACCCGACGGCCGCGATGGCACCATGCTGCTCGGTGCCGAGCATGTTGCCCGCGCCGCGGATCTCCAGGTCGCGCAGCGCGATCTTGAATCCCTGGCCAAGCTCGTGCAGGCCAGAGATGACATCGAGCCTCTTGTCGGCTTGTTCCGTGAGCGAGCGGCGCGGGTCGTAGAGCATGTACGCGTACGCGCGCCGTCCCGAGCGGCCGACGCGACCGCGCAGCTGGTACAGCTGCGCAAGGCCGAACCGCTCGGATTTCTCGACCAGGATCGTGTTCACGTTCGGGATGTCGAGACCCGATTCGATGATCGTCGTGCACACGAGGATGTCGTAGTTGCCGGCCTCGAAATCGACCATTACCTTCGCGAGCTCGTCCTCGGACATCTGCCCGTGGCCGACGACGATGCGCGCGTCGGGCACGAGCCGTCGCACGCGCTCCGCGGCCTTCTGGATCGAGCGGACGCGGTTGTGCACGAAATAGACCTGCCCTCCGCGCGCGAGCTCGCGGCCGATCGCCTCTTTGACGAGCTCGTCGTCGTCCGCGGTCACGTATGTCTTGATCGGCTGGCGCTCTTCCGGTGGCGTCTGGATCACGCTCATGTCGCGGATTCCGCCGACGGCCATGTGCAGAGTTCGCGGGATAGGCGTCGCCGAGAGCGACAGCACGTCGAGCTGGGTGCGTAGCTTCTTCAAGCGCTCCTTCTGCATGACCCCAAAGCGGTGCTCCTCGTCGACCACGAGCAGACCGAGGCGCTTGAAGCGCACGTCGCGCTGGAGCAGGCGATGCGTGCCGACGACGATGTCGACGTGCCCGCTCTTCAACCCTTCGATCGTGCGCGCCTGCGTCTCGTCGTCGACGAACCGCGAGAGCATCTCGACGACGACGGGGAAATTCTTCAGGCGCTCCCGAAACACGTGGAAGTGCTGCTGCGCGAGCACGGTCGTCGGGGCCAGCAGCGCGACCTGCTTGCCACTCATGGCCGCCTTGAACGCCGCACGCAGCGCGAGCTCTGTCTTCCCGAAACCCACGTCGCCACAGAGCAGGCGATCCATCGGCTTGTCCGATTCCATGTCCGCCTTGATCTCTGCCAGCGCCGCCAGCTGGTCCGGCGTCTCCTCATAGGGAAAAGAGGCTTCGAGCTCCTGCTGCCACGCGGTGTCCGGAGCGAACGCGATGCCCGGACGCGCTTCGCGCATCGAATAGATCTTCAGCAGGTCTTCGGCAACCTCCTGCACGACCTTGCGCGCGCGCCCGCGTGCGCGTGTCCAGTCCGATGTTCCAAGGCGGTGGAGCGCCGGCGTCCCTTCAGCACCGCCCAGGTACTTCTGCACGCGGTCGAGGTTCTCGACCGGCACGAAGAGCCGGTCACCCTCCGCGTATTCGAGCTCGAGGTACTCCCGGTGGGCGCCTTCCGATTCGATGAGGCGCATGCCCTTGAACCGGGCGATGCCATGGTCGACGTGCACCACCAGCTCGTCCGGCGCGAAGTCGAGCGTGAACTCGCGGGTCAGCTCCTCCGCGCTCGTCCGCGCGCCACGCGATGCGCGTGACGGCCGGCGAACGCGGCCGAAAAGCTCGGCGTCCGTCGCGAGGTGGAAACCGACTGCCGGCTGCGCGCATCCGGCCGCGATGTCGACCGACGCGTGGTGCAGCCCCGCGTCGAGCTCGAGGTCCAGGTCGAGGTCGAGCTCGCGCAGCGCGGTCTTGACGCCGGCCTCGTCGAGCAGAGCTCGTAGGCGTTCATCCTGCTCGGTCGCGAAAATGATCGCCGCGCCTTCGCCTCGCGCGGCGAAGCCGGCCAGAGCCCGCGATTGTCCGACCAACGGCTCGCCCTCGAACCAGCCGAGATCGATTGCGTCCTGTGTTCCTTCGCCGGCGGTCAGCGTCAACCGCGGCCGCGGGCCGAAGTCCTCGAGGCGCTCGGCGACCGGCAGCGTGAACTGCCGCGGAAGCTCGCCGCCCTGGGCCTCGGCCGCGGCCAGCATCTCCGCCTCGTCGAGCAGGCTGCGCGCGTCGGCCGCCTGGCGCGCGGGCTCGAAGTCGAGCACCACGGCGCTGTCGGGAAGGTGGTCGAGCAACGAGGGATGCGATGGGTCGAGGTACGCGGCGTAGAACTCGACGCCGGCGAACGCCGCACCCGAGCGCAGTCGCGTCAGCTCCTCTTCCCACTCCGACCGGACGTCCCCGCGGAGGCTTTCGAGCGAGACCGACTGCTTGAGGCGATCGACCGCCTCGCGTCCTCGCTGCGGTCCGATCAGAAGCTCGCGCCCGGTGCGGATGACCGCCTCGTCCACGGCCATGATCGAGCGCTGGTTCTCGGGGTCGAAGATGCGCAGCGTGTCGATGGCCTCACCGAGCCACTCCGCCCGCACCGGTTCGTCAGCCGCCGCCGGAAATACGTCGAGAATCCCTCCCCGAAGCGAGAACTGGCCGCGGTCTTCGACGAGCGGCTCACGCGTATAGCCGAGCTCGACGAGGCGGCCCGCGACCGCGACCGGATCCGATACCTCGCCCGGCTTCAACACCACGGTCGTCTCGACGAGATCGCGGCGCGAGATGGTCTGCCGCGTCATCGCCCGGCGCGACGACACGACCGTCACAGGATTCTTGTCGGAGGTGATCAGCGCGGTCAGCGCTTCGAGACGGCGATTGACCGCGTCGTCGAAAGCCGGCGGTCGATCCAGGAAGGAGACACCGATCTCCGCGAAGACATGCGTCGCCGGTGTGCCGGAGAGCCACATGCGCATGTCATCGGCAAATCGCTCGGGATTGGCCACGAGCACGAGCACGCTCTTCCCGCGTGCCGTGATTGCCCGCACCAGCGAGCCGGCGACGATCGGCCACGCGGGGCGGGGCAGCCGCGCCACGTGCAGCTCGGTCGAGCCGCGCCGCGCCCAGCCGTCGAGCCGGTCGTTGGCGCCAAGCGTTGCCTCCCACAACTTCGTCATGACGCGTCCCCGCAGCCCAGCGCACCCGGGCGGTTGTAACGGTCCATGGCCCGCTCGACGCCGGCCTCGAGCGCGAGCTCGAGGGCGTCCGCGACTCCGCCGACCACCTGTGGCAGCACTTCCTTTTCCGCCTTGTTGAAACGTCCGAGCACGTGCCGAATGCCCGCGGCCGAACCTCTACCGCCGGGCTTGCCTACTCCGACGCGGAAACGCACGAAATCGTCCCGGCCCAGCGATTCGATGATCGAGCGCACACCGTTGTGTCCGGCCGTCGACCCGCCGGTCTTGATGCGCATGCGGCACAGCGGGAGGTCCAGCTCGTCGTACACGACCCACGTGTCCTGCGCCGCGATGCCGGTGTCCTTCAACGCCTTCGCGACGGCCTGGCCGGAAAGGTTCATGTAGGTCTGCGGAAGGACGAGCCACAGCCCGCGCGACTCCGCGCGACCGATCAGCGATTGCCAGCGCTTCCGCTCGACGCGCACGTCGAGGCGGCGCGCCAGCTCGCGCACGCAGGCAAAACCGAGGTTGTGCCTCGTGTCCGCGTACTCCGACTCGGGATTGCCGAGCCCGACGATCAGCCGCTCTTGTCCTTTTTCCATGCAGGCGCAATTAGGCCCGCGGCGAGCGCCGCAGACCTGGAGTCTCGACCGGGGGATCGTCGCCGGATCTTCGGCGCCCAATGCACCCAATCTCCGGGCTCAACGTCTGCGCTGCTCGCCGTTTCGCCCGGATCTGGGGCGCCTGGATCGCCGAATCTCTCGGCGACGCCCCCCTGTCGAGACTCTAAGAGGAATATAGGTGAGCCGCCACATCTCTTCGTTTTCCGACGGCGTCGCGTGATCCCAGCCCAGGAGATGCAGCAGGCCGTGCACCAGCAGCACCGCGACCTCGTCCTTCTCGGAGTGGCCCCATGCCTGCGCCTGCTCGACCACGCGCGGCCACGAGATGGCGATGTCGCCGATGTGCGCGCCGTCGCCTTCGAAGGAAAGGACGTCGGTCGCGTGGTCATCGCCGGCGTACGTCCTGTTCAGGCGCTGCATCTCGTCGTCGTCGGTGATGCGCACCGCGACCGTCGCTTCGCCGTCAGGCAGCCTGGCCGCGACTTCCGGCACCGCTGCCGCGCGCTTCAGTACGCCGCGCACGAAAGCCGGCGTGATAGGAGCGGCCACGGCCTTGACGACTTCGACTTCCAGTACAGTCACGGTCGGTGAAGATTCTCGTCACCGGCGGCGCCGGTTTCATCGGCTCCCACGTCGTCGACGCGTTTGTCACGGCTGGACACGAAGTCGCGGTCCTCGACAATCTCGCCACCGGCCGCGAGGAAAACATCAATCCCGCCGCCAAGTTCTATCAAGCCGACGTACGCGAGATTGCACACGTCCAGAAGGCAGTCGCGGACTTCAGACCCGACGTGGTCGACCACCACGCCGCGCAGTCCGAGGTCCCGAAATCCGTCGCGGACCCGGGCAACGACGCGGCCGTGAACGTCGTCGGCGGCCTCAACGTGCTGCGCGCGTGCATCGACAACTCGGTGCGCAAAGTCATCTTCAGCTCCACCGGCGGCGCGCTCTACGGTGAGCCGGACGTCGTGCCCGCCGATGAGGATCATCCGATCCGACCCCTTTCGCCCTATGGCACGAGCAAGTTTGCTTTCGAGCAGTACCTCGCGACCTTCCAGCGGACTTTCGACCTCAACTACACGACCCTTCGCTACGCGAACATCTACGGCTCGCGGCAGGATTTCTTTGCTGAAGAAGGCCGCGTCGTCGCGATCTTCGCGAGCCGGATGATCGAGGGCAAGCCTGTGACGATCGACGGCGACGGGAACCAATCGCGCGACATGCTGCATGTGGGCGACGTCGCCATGGCGAACCTCGCGGCCCTCGAGAAGGGCGACGGTGGAACTTTTCACATCAGCACCGGTATCCCGGTGACCGTGAACGACCTGTTCCGCAAGCTGGCCCTTCTGACCGAGTACAACGAACAGCCGAGATACGGTCCGTCGCGCAAGGGCGACGTCTATCGCATCGCGCTCGACAACGCGCGAGCCAGAGAACAGCTGGGTTGGGAACCGCGCATCCTGCTCGAGGAAGGACTTCGGCTCACCGTCGATTACTTCCGCGAGCAGATCGCCCGCCTCCACGCGTAGTTGCTGGACACACTCAGCACCCTGCACCGGTTCGGCGGCACCGTGCTGCTCATCTACGCGCTCCTGCTCGGGCTCTGGGGCACGTACCACTACATCCGCAACCAGCGAGTCAGCGGTGGGTTTCGCTCGTCGTATCTGATCATGGCCGCGCTCATCCCGATAGACGGACTCCTAGGGCTCGGCGCGCTGCTAGCGAGCGGCCACCCGCGCGAAGGCATCCTCCACATGGTCTACGGCTTCTTCGCCGTCCTCTTCATTCCCGGCGCGTATCTGTACTCGCGCGGCGGAACCGACCGGCGTGAGACGCTGATCCTCGCCGGCGCCTCATGGATCGTCGCGATCGCTTTCTTCAGGGGCATCGCCACCGGCTAGCGACGCAGGGTGCTGAAGAAGGGTTGTCGAGCGATTCGGGGATCCAGGTGGCCGAGATTCGGGCGCATTTCCGAGCACCGCAGCGAGTGCGTCTGAATGACTCATGAGCGAGGAGCACAGGAAATAAGCCCGAAGATCGGCCGCATGGGCCCCGAAGCGCCGACAAGGCCGAAGCCCCAAAGCCCTTCTTCAGCAGCCTGCTAGATGGATCCCACGATCCGTGACACCGACGCGCGCGGCGATTCAGCCCGTACGCGGCCGCCCGAGCGCCGCGCCCTGATCACGGGCGGCGCCGGCTTTGTCGGCGTCAACACCGCGAATCACCTGATCAAGAACGGCTGGGCCGTGACTCTGCTCGACAACCTTGCGCGCCCCGGCACCGAGCGGAATCTGAAGTGGATCCTCACGCGCTATCCGGCGCGAGTCGGCTTCGTCAAGCAGGACGTCATGAACACGGATGCCATGGCGGCGCACGTCCGCGGCCAGGACGCGGTTTTGCATTTTGCCGTGCAGCCGGGCGACCTCGAGGTCAACACGCGAGGCTCGCTCAACGTGCTCGAGGCGGCGCGTGTGCACAACCCCGATGCGCCTGTGGTCTACACGTCGACGACGAAGGTTTATGCACCGCGCGCCGACAAGAATCCATGCGCAGAGACACAAGCTGTCGATTACCGCAGCCCATACGCCTCGAGCAAGGGAGCGGCCGATGAGTACGTGCGCGATTACGCGCGCAGGTTCGACATGAACACCGTCGTGCTCCGCCTGAGCTCCGTTTATGGCGTCCACCAGTACGGCAACGAGGACGACGCCTGGGTCGGACGCCTGGCGCACTCGATCCTTCGCGACAGGCCGGTGAAGATCCAAGGCGACGGCAAAGAGGTTCGAGACCTGCTCGACGTGCGCGACCTGAGCGCACTGTGCGCGACCGTCATCGACAAGATCGCCATCGCGCGAGGCGAGGTGTACAACGCCGGCGGCGGCGCGGAGAACCAGCGCACCGTGCTCGACGTCGCCGGGCGGATCGGAGAGCTGACCCGGCACGAAGCACGGCTCGAGTTCGTGGAGCGACCGGACGACGAGCCGGAGTATTACGTCAGCGACATCGAGAAGGCGCGGCGCGACCTCGGCTGGCAGCCAAAGCTCGGTCTCGAACGCGGTCTTCGCGATCTCCTGGAATGGGCGGAATCGGCTAGATAGCGCGGGCCGTCGCGGCTTCCATTCCCATCCGCTCGTGCGCCCGAGCGACGTCGAGCACCGTGCGCTCGAGCACATCGATGTGCCGCTCCCAATCGAAGCGGCGGGCCCAGGCGAAGGCGCGCTCGCCCATCGCCTGATTGGCGGTCGGATTCTCGAGCAGCTTGTCGATCGCGTCCGCGTAATCGCTCACATCGAGCGGCTCGGCGAGGTAACCGGTTCCCGGCGCCACGGTGACGGTGGGTCCGGCCTGGTTCCACGCGACGACCGGCACGCCTTTGGCCATCGCTTCGATCACGCCCATTCCGAAGTCTTCCTCCGGCGCCGGATAGACATAGACGGCTGCGCCTTCGTAAAGGAGCGCAAGCTCTTCATCCGACGTGGCACCGACGAACACGACCGCCTCTTCGAGTTGCAGGTCGGAAACCAGCGACTTCAATGACGCCGTGTACGTCGTCGGCGCCCCGGCGATCACGAGCTGCACCTTCGGATGTTGCTTGCGCACCTCGGCGATCGCGCGGATCGCCAGGTCGAAGCGCTTCTGCGGGTAGTGCCGGTTCGTCAGCAGCACGTAGGGCCGGCGAATCGGATATCCGCTGACCGTGATGCCGCCGCTGAACCGCGCCTCGATCGGCTTCGGGAAACCAGTCGCGGCGACGTAGCAGCCTGCCGGGCAATCGATCGCGTCGCGGTGATAAGTCCGCCGGATGATGTCGCCGATGTATTCGCCGTCGACGAGAAGCTGGTCGGCTTCGAGCACTGAACGGCGGTCGGCCCACTCGACGAAACGCGTCGCCCGCATGACGATCGCGGCAAGAAGGCGATAGTCGGGGTTCGACACCCAGCCCGTCTGCCGGTCGATGTTGCGCGGGTAGACGAGCCGGTTCGGCTGGTTGAGGTAGACGACGTACGGCACGTCCATGAGACGCGCGGCCCACCACGCGATCCACGCGCTCGGCTGGTTGCAGCCGACGATCGCGTCGACGCCGCGAAATCGCCAGGCGTACAGCGGCATGAGCAGTGACGTCGCCGCCATCTGAATCGCCTCACGGAACGGAAACCAGCGTGGCAGCTGCGGGAGAAACGTCTTGACGTGCACGTCCGCGATCAGGTCCGGATAGCAGCGCGATTCGTCGACCGTCGGCGCGTAGCACTCGACCTGGTAACCGCGACGGCGCAGGCCGAGCACCTCTTCGATGACCAGTCGCTCACCGCCGCCCGTGTAGGTGAACCCGCAGTGGAAGACGGCGATCTTGCGCGGGCCCGTCTTGGCGACGCGCCGCCGGCCGCCGAGCAGGAAGAAGCTGGCTGCACCCATCGCGAACGCGTAGCCGGCCGTGATCGCGTGATAGACCACGATCGCTCCGGCCGCAGCCGCGGCGCCCAACCCAAGTCCACCACCGAGGACGAGCGAGCCGGCAACCTCCAGGTTGCCGAGATAGCCAGGTCCGGCCGGCACCGCGAAGCTCAACAGGAGGGCCGGGTACGCGGCCATCGCCTTGAGCGCCGGCACGTCGATGCCGACCGCCGCGAAGAGCAACGTCAGGTTGAACGCGTCGATGACGAGGGCCAGCGCCGTGATCCCCGCGAGACGCGCGCCGAGCTGCGGCGTCCACAGGCCGCGGGCTCCGGCCCGGAACGCGAATGCCTGACCCGCAAGACCCGAGGCGACGCGGGCGGGAAGCACGCGGCGCAGCAATCTGGAGCGCGAGATCCGCGGACCGACGAGGGCGGTGCCGACGACGGCGGCCAGCAGCGCGATCGCGAGCGCAGTGGCTCCAGCGAGACCCGTAGGTGCGTGCACCGCGCCGGTGAGCGCGACGACCTCCAGCCCTGCGAGCACGAGCGCAACGGCCGAAAGGTCGCACGCCTTGTCGATGACGATCGTCGCGAGCGCGGAACCCGCCGGGACGCGATGGCGGCGCCAGAGCCACCATACTCGAGCCGCATCACCGGTGCGGATCGGAAGCACGTAGTTGAGCAACCCGCCGGCGGCGTTCATCGCGAACGCGCGGACCATGCCGACCGGCGCGAGCGGGCGCAGCAGCAGCAGCCAGCGACGCGCGCGAAGAGTGCTCGTCACCAGCGCGAGCACGAGCATCAGCGCCACCGCCCACCAGTTCCTCACATGCGCGTGGGCGACGATCTGCGGCAGGGAAACCGTGCGCAGCCACAGCCAGAGAAGCGCGGCGCCAACCGCCGACTGCAGCGCGAGGCGAAGCCAGCGGTTCACCGGTCGGGCTTAGTGGCGGCGAGCAACGATTCGCGGTCGAACCGCCGGTGCCCGCCGGGCGTCGTGACCGTGGGCCGAAGGCGGCCTTTGCGCACCGCCCGATTCAACGTGGGCTGGCTGACCCCGAGGAGCTCCGCCGCCTGGCTCGATGAGATCAGACCGTTGTGCGGCTCACCGGGTTCGAGCTCGTCGAAGCGCCGGTGTCCTCCCGGGGTCACGGCGGCCGGTTGCAGCAATCCGCGAGCCACAGCGCGCGATACCGTAGCCTGGCTGACGCCAAGTCGTGCGGCCAAATCCTTCGAACTGATCAATCTGTGCAAGGCGTTGTAGTGGAACTAACGGGGCTGGAATTGGGTTCTTGTCAGCGGCTTGGAATTCCACGAGCGGCGCAGTCGTTTCGTCGTTGAAATTGTGCAGAGATCGTGAGGCGCATCGTTAGCTTCCGTGCCAAACTTTTCATTGCGCGAGTGCGCAATGGGCCTTCAGAAGGGCAGGGAACTCATCTTCAGTTAGAACCTCACCCCCCGCAGCCAAGCTCGGAGCCGGTGTCGAGAAATCGCCCGGCCCGAGCCTTTTTCAGGGGTTTTTCGCCCACTCGCTGACCGCCTCTTTCCAGTGCCGCAGCGGGTGGTACCGGATCGACACGAGGCAGCCGTTGACCGGCCTGCGCGCGGGCGTCGGGAAGGCGTCGCTTTTGATCGCTTCGACCTGGGCGTGAAGGCCTGCGTCGGCGATCGCCGCCCGCGCGAACTCATCCCAGGTCGCGCAACCAGCCGCCACCGCGTGGACGACGCCCGCAAAACGCTGTTCCGCCAGGTCGACCGCCGCGGCGGCAAGGTCACGCGCATAGGTCGGGTTGACTGTCTGGTCGCTGACCACCCGCAGCTTCTCCCCCGCTCGTGCGCGCTCCACTATGCGTTCGGGAAAGCTGCGACCGGTCGTCCTTCCGAACACTGCCGCCGTCCGCATCACGAGCACGTGCGTGCCGGCCTGCAGCGCTTTCTGCTCCCCCGCGAGCTTGGACCTTCCATAAACGGACAGCGGCGCCGGAACGTCGGTCTCGACGTACGGCTCGGCACCGAAACCGTCGAACACGAAGTTCGTCGAGAAGTGCACGAACCACGCGCCGTGACGCTCACACGTGGCGGCGATATACCCCGGACCGTCGGCATTGATCGCGAAGGCAACATCCCTCTCCGTCTCCGCGCGATCGACCGCGTTGTACGCCGCGCAGTTGTAGACCACTTCCGGCCGGCGTGAAGAGATCAGTGCGGCGACCGCGGCCTCGTCCGTGATGGAGAGAGCCGAATGCGGCATGGAGCTTTCGTCGCCGAGAAGACGCACGAGCTCTGTCCCCAGCTGGCCATTCGCCCCCAGCACGAGGGCTTTCAAATCGAGCCGGTCAGCTCTTGATTTGCTTCTTCGCTCGGCGCGCCGTTGAGCTGGCGCTGGAGCATCGTCGTGATCTCGGCGCTTTCCGACGGCCGGCCGACGAGGTAACCCTGCGCGGCGTCGCAGTGTGCCTCGACGAGAACCGCCTCGGCCATGCGGTCCTGCAGACCTTCGGCCACGACACGCAAGCCGAGGTTGTGGCCGAGACCGACCGCGGAGCGCACGATCGCGCCCGAATCCGGATCCGTCGCCAGCGCCGAGACGAACGATCGGTCGATCTTGATCTCGTTCACCGGCAGCCGCATGAGGTAGAGCAGGGACGAGTATCCGGTGCCGAAATCGTCGAGCGCGAGTCGCACGCCGATCTCGTGCAGGCGATGCAGTGCCTTGGCGGCGGCAGCGGCCATCGCAACGCCTTCGGTGATCTCCAGCGTCAGCCTGCTCGGATCGACTTTGAAGTTGCCGAGAGCACGCGCCACCATCTCCTCGAGCGAGTGATCCTCGATGTTGCGCGGCGAAACGTTGAGCGAGACCGACACGTCGATGCCGTCGGCCAGCCAGCGGCAGAGCTGCTCGAGCGCTGAGTCGAGGACCCAGGCCGTGAGCGGATGGATGATGCCGGTCTCCTCGGCCATCGGGATGAATCGGTCAGGTGGCATCAATCCCTCGCGCGGGTGATTCCAGCGCACCAGCGCCTCGACGCAGTTGATCGCACCGGTCGCGAGAGTGACCTGCGGCTGGTAGTGAAGGACCAGCTCGCCCTGCGGGATCGAACGCCGAAGCTCGCCGGCCAGGCCTGAGCGGCGCAACGTCTGCGCCTCCTGCTCGGGCTGGTACAACGCGTAGCCACCGCCCGAGCGCTTGGCGACGTACATGGCGACGTCGGCGCGGCGCAGCAACGTGCCGGGATCGTCGCCGTGGATCGGATACATCGCGATGCCGATCGACGCGCCGGTCTCGACCATCTGGTCGGCGATGGCGAACGGTCCCTCGAGCGACGCGAGGATCTTGCGCGCGCTCGCGACGACGTCCTCGGGATGCTTCGCATCGGTCGTCAGCACCGCAAACTCGTCGCCGCCGAGACGCGCGATGGTGTCCGTCGCGCGCAGGCATCCGCGAAGCCGGGCCGTCACCTCCTGGAGAAGGCTGTCGCCGCGGTCGTGGCCCAATGCGTCATTGATGTCCTTGAAGCGATCGAGGTCGAGCAACAGCACGCCGAACATCTTCTGGTTGCGCCGCGCCGACAGAAGTGCCTGCCGCAAACGGTCGCCGAACAAGCTCCGGTTCGGAAGCCCCGTGAGCGCATCGTGCAGCGCCTGGTACTCGAGCGCGTCCGTCTGGGCCTTGCGCTCGGATATGTCGCGCAGGGTGCCGATGAAGAGGTGACGCGCCCCCACCTGCATCGAGCTCACGACGAACTCGAGCGGGAACAGGCTGCCGTTCTTGCGCTTGCCCATGGTCTCGTGCGCGCCGCCGACCTGGCCGTCGATGTTGAGTCTCCGCTGCAGGTAGTTGTCGAATGCAGTCCGATGTGTCGTCGCGATCAGGATGTCGGCCTGCTGACCGATCAGCTCCTGCTCGCTGTATCCGAACAGCTTCGTGACCGCGGGGTTCGCGGACTCGATCACGCCGTTGTGATCGATCGTCGCGAGGCCGTCAGAGACGTTGTCGAGCACGGAGCGCATGCGCTTCTCGCTCTCTTGCAGCGCGACTTCGGCCCGCTTGCGTTCGACGAACTCTCCGATCTGCGAACCGACGTCGTTCATCACGGCGATGAGACCGTCGTCGAGGTCACGCGGAGCCCACGTGTGGAGCGAGATCATGCCGACGACTCGCCGTCCACTTCGCACCGGAAAGCCGACCACGCCGTGCAGCCCGACCGCGACCGCCGCGGCGGAGCGGATCGGATTGTCATCGACGAGATCGGGCATCGAGACGGGCGCTCCCGATTCCCACACTCGTCCGGCCAATCCTTCGCCGCGCCGGTACGTCACCTGCGACGCGGTCGACTCATAGACGGACGTGTCGCGGCCGGGCCGCTTCCATGACGTCGCGAACTGCATCGTCTCGCGCGGGGCATCGACCTCCCAGTACTCGCCGAGCTCCCAGTCGAGCGTGCGGCACAGGCCTTCGAGGACTCCGGCCGCGGCCTTGTCCCAACCCGGCGACGTGACGAGCGCTTGCGTCACCGCGAATCGTGCTGCCTGCAGCACCTCCGCCCTTTTTCGGTCACGGATGTCGACTGCGACGGTCTGGAAGTAGACGGGCCGGTTCTCGTCGTCGCGGACGAGCCGCATCGTGAGGTCGACCCACACGTGCTCGCCGTTCTTGCGCGTGTAACGCTTCTCGATGCGCCGGCCTTCCTCTTCGCCCTGGAGCATCGACTGCATCGCGTCCTGAAGGGTCACCGCGTCGTCCGGATGTGTGATGTCAAGGAGGGAGAGCGTTCGCAGCTCGTCGTCGCTGTAACCGACGAGGTCGCAGAACGCAGGGTTCACGGTCGTGATGTGACCGTCGAGCGTCGTGAACGCCATTCCCGCCTGCGCCTGATGGAACAGCGTGCGGAAACGAGTCTCCATCTCGCGCTCGGCGTGCTCGGCACGTTTGCGTTCTGAGATGTCGCTGACGAGCGTGAACGTCTGACCGCGCCTCGACATCACGTTGTGCACGGCAACTTCGACCTCGACGCGCTCGCCGTCTTTGGTGAGAATCGCGGAGGTGTAGCGGTGCGGCGCTTCACCACCCGAAAGTCGCCTCGCGAGCGAGCTGCGGAATCGTTCGCGGTCCTCCTGCGGAGCGAGGTCGATCAGGCTCGGCAATGCGGCGAGCTCCTCACGTGTGTAGCCGGTGAGGTCGATGTAAGCGTCGTTGCCGGCGACGAAGCGGCCGTCTTCGGTGATGAGGATGCCTTCGCCGAGGTCGCTCAACGTGGCGAGCAGGGAGCTCTGGCGCTCGACCTGGACCGCCGCGTCGCGCTGGATCGACCGGCTGGTGAGGAATGCGAGCAGCCCCATGCCCACCAGGAACAGCGTCCACACGATCACCTCGCTCACCGGGACGGTCAGCTGGGTGATCGCGTAGATCCACATCGCGATCAAGCCGGCGATCGCGATGCCGAAGACATAACCGAAGCGGCGGGAATGCAGACCGACGTCGAACTGGAGGATCACGACTACGGCCACGACCATCGCCAGCGGCGGAAGGTCGTTCCCCAGCCAGCGGCCGGCGACGCTCAGGACGAGGCCCCCCAACACGAGGGCGGTGACCAGGATCGGGATCTGCGCGAGCAGGCTCGTGGCGTACCGCGACATCCGGACGGCGATGGCGATGACCGCCAGCAGGCCGCCGAGAGCGATCAGCAGAAGCTCCGTGCGCAGCGTGTCTGTGGGCAGGTGGGCGTCCCAAATCCGGTACGCCGCACCCGCGAGGATCGCGATGGATGCGACCGCGTTGACCAGCGGCAGGCTCCAGCGCCGCGACGGCCGGGCGATCCCTAGGGTCGCCCAGGCAGCTCCGAACAGAGGGTCGGCAACGGGCGCCCGAGACGCGCTCAGCTGATTAGCCAACTCGGTGAAAGATAACGTTCGAGACCTGAATTTGAGTTCAGATCCCGGCCGGGCGCTACTTGTTCTTGGCTTGCGGCCTCTGGGGTACGGTGCGCTTCAGGACCGGCCTGCGGCCGGCCAGCAGCGGGTTGACCTTCTCTTCGCCGTCCTTGCCCTTGCCGCGGCCGGCGGTCGCGTGGAGCGTGCGCAGCTTCGCCAGGCGCTCCTTTTTGGCCGCGAGAGCGGTCCGGAGGGCGTCCGACAGCTGTGTGTCGTTCATGGGGACGACCCGGAGACGGGCCTCCAGCTCGAGGACCTCGACTTCTGCTCTGGTGAGTTCTAGATCGATGGTTTTCGACACTTTATCCCTCTGCAATACGGATCAAAGCTACTGAAGCAAATAACTTCCCTGCAAGCGTGGAAGTTCCTCCTTAACCATTCACGGTCACCGCCGCGGTCGACGAACACTTGTTCGGCGATCCGCACGGATCGCTGCTGGCGAGCTGCACCGTCAGCGTCCCATAGGTCGGAATCGAGTTGGCCTGGTAGGTGAGCGTGAGGCTCACCGACCCCGGTTGGTAAACCACGGCGAGGCTGGGCTGCTGGCAGGGCAGCGGCACGGCGCCAAAGCCGCACCTGATGGCCCCGCTCCAACCGCTCGCGGTCGCAGCCAGCGACTGCCCTGGGGTCCCGCCGGTGTAGGCGAGAGTCACCTTGCAACTCGTTTTTCCAGGTCCGCATGTGCCGCCCGACAGCGAGATGTGGTCGTACATCCAGAACCTCGGCGACACCGACGCCGTGGCGCCGTACGAGTCGCTGACCTGGACCGTGAACTGCAGCCAGCCCGACGTGCCCTTGAAGGTGCCGTTCAGCGACAGCCCGTTCAACGAAGTCCCGGCCGGCAGCGGCCCCTGGGTGAGGGTGTAGGCGTAGGGGCCCGCTCCGCCGCTCTGCTGGCCGAATCCACCGCAGGCGTTGACGCACCCGAGCTCGACGCTGCAGTACTGGGCGCATGACGAGATCAAGCCGGCCGTCAGCGCCGGCGCGATCCCGATCGTGCCGGGAATGCTCGCGCTCGCGTCGCCGGCGTCGGCGACCTGGATCGTGAACGAGAAGCTGCCGGCGCTGCTCGGCGTCCCGGCGACTGCGCCTTCCTTGCCGAGCGTCAGGCCAGGAGGAAGAGATCCGGAGCTCACGCTCCACGTGTAGGGAGCGACGCCGCCGCTGGCCGACAGCGAAACCGCGCCGTAGGCAACGCCGACCTCGCCGCCATGGAACGGTGGGCTCGAAGCCTGGAGCGGCGCCGTTGGAGTCGGAGAAGGCGACGGGATCGCGGCCACCGGCGTCGTCTTCAGGGGCGTCTTGGCTGTCGGTCCGCACTGCGGCGAGCACGCGGAGGCGGCAAGCAGCACAGCACCAATGGCGGCCCACTTTCCGATCTGCTCTTCGCGACGCACGTAACGGCGACGCGAAAGTCTAAGGTCCTAAACCTTCAATCGAGACTGATAGCGTCGCGAAGTTTGTCGAAGAAGCCCTTCGACACTTTCTCCGGCTTGCCCGTGAGGCCGCCGACCTTGCGCAGAAGCGCTTTCTGCTCGGCGTTGAGATCCTTGGGGATCAGCACCTGGACGACCACGTACTGGTCGCCGCGCCGGCCTCCTCTGACGTCCGGCATGCCCCTCCCCGCGAGACGAAACGACTGGCCCGTCTGGGTGCCCGCCGGGATCGCGATCTCGACCGGTCCTTCGAGCGTCGGGATCTCGATCCGGTCGCCCAGCGCCGCCTGCACCATGTTGACGCGCAGCTCGAAGACGACGTCCTGCTCATGTCGCGCCAGCTCGGGATGCGTCTTGACGCGAAGCACGACGTAGAGATCGCCCGCGGTTCCACCGCGCAAGCCGGCCTCACCCTCACCGCTGATCCGGATCTGCGATCCGGTGTCGACGCCCGCCGGGATCTTGACCGCCAACCGCTTGGACTTGTGGACACGGCCCTGTCCGCGGCACTGCTGGCACGGATTCTTCAAGATCCGGCCGGCGCCGCTGCACGTCGGACATGTGACCGTCGTCACGACCTGGCCGAAGAACGACTGCGCCGCGCGGCGGATCTGGCCGGCGCCGCCGCATCCGGGGCACGTTTCCTGACCGGTGCCGGGCTCGGCGCCGCTGCCTGAACAGTGATCACAGGCGGCAAGGCGCGTGACGTCGATCTGCTTTTCGACGCCGGTGAACGCCTCTTCGAAGGTGATCGTCAGGTCGTAGCGAAGGTCGTCACCGCGGTTGGACTGCTGCCGCCTGGCGCGGCCGCCGAAGCCGCCACCGAAGAACGTGTCGAAGATGTCCGCGAACGGCATGTCGGAGAAGTCGACGGCCGGCCCGCCCGCACCGACCGCGGAATGGCCGAACAGGTCGTAGCTCCGACGGCGGTCCGGATCGGACAGCACGGCGTAGGCCTCGCTCGCCTCCTTGAATCTTTCATGGGCGACCGGATCGTCGGGATGCCGGTCGGGATGCGAGTCCATCGCGATCTTGCGAAAGGCGACCTTCAGCTCTTCGGACGAGCACTGGCGGCTGACGCCGAGAACCTCGTAGTAGTCGCGCTTGACCGCCACTTCGTGGATCTAAGAGTCGCTGTCTTCGGGCAGCTCGGGCCGGCGGGAAACCTTGACCAGAGCGGGACGGACGACACGGTCGCGGATGCGGTAACCACGGCGCAGCTCCGAGACGACGGTGTCCTCGGGATGCTCGGCCGACTCTTCATGGCCCACCGCCTCGTGCATCTTGGGGTCGAAACGTTCCCCGACGGCTTCGATCGGCTGCAAACCGTGTGTCCCAAGCGCCTCTTCGAGCTTGCGCACGCTGAGCTGAAGCCCTTTGACCCACGACTGGTCGACATCCTCAGGTGTGTGCTCGAGGACGTTCTGGAGATCGTCGAGCACGGGCAGCAGGCGCGAGATCAGCTCGGATGAGGCGTGCTGAATGGTCTCGAGCTGCTCCTGGCGCGTGCGCTTCTTGTAGTTGTCGAAGTCCGCGGCCAGGCGAAGGTACTTGTCCTTGGTCTCGGCCAGCTCCGACTCGAGCTCGGCGATCTTGCCCTGATACAGCGCGACGGCGGGGTCCGTCTCTTCGCTCTCGGGCTCGTGCGGATGCTTGCGAGTGGTCATCGGACTCTAGATACCGCGCGAGGCCCCGAGATCAAACTCCGAGCTCGGCCATGCGGTCGCTCGCCTGGCGCGCGACGGCCTGGAGCCGGGCCACCGTCTGGCTGTACGCCATGCGCGTCGGGCCGATCACGCCCAGGACACCCTTCAGGCGCTCCGATGGACCGTAAGAGGTGAGGACAACAGTGCAGCCCTGGAGCTGGCTCGACGCGTTTTCCGAGCCGATCACGATCTGCAGGTCGGATTCGCCGATCAGCTGGCGCAGCAGGACGGTCAGGTAGCGCGTCTCTTCGAGCACCTCCAGCACCTGCGTCAGGCGCGACGACTCGGCGAATTCCGGGTGGCGAAGCAGGTTGCGCACGCCATCGTGCACGACCAGGCTCTCCGAGCCTTTCTCGTAGAGGTCGACCACCGTGATCACGCGACCGAGCAGCTCCTTCTCGAGGCCCAGCGGCGCCGTGTCGTAGTGCCTTCGGGCATCGTCGCTGCTGCGGCCGGCAAGTGCGGTGTTGAGCCGCGCGGCAAGCTTCGTGAGCTGCGCCTGCGTCGCGGGTTCGGACGTGCTCACGACCTGCTGGCGGAGCAGGTTGCCTTCGAGAAGCAGGATGAGCAGCACCTCTTGCGGCTCGAGGGAAACGAGGTCGAGATGCTTGATCCGCGCGAACGACCCCTGCGGCGCGCTGGCGACCGAGGCGTTTTGCGTCACCGACGCCAGCGTCATCGCCACCCGCTCGACCATGCCCTGAACATCGGCCGGCGCCTTGCGCATCTCGTCGGTGATGAAGCCCTGCACACGTTCGGGGATCGGCTCGAGGTCCATCAGAAAATCGACGAAATAGCGGTAGCCCGAGTCGGTCGGCATGCGGCCCGCCGACGTGTGGGGCTGGGTCAGATAACCGAGGTCGGTCAGGTCGGCGAGCTCACTCCGGATGGTCGCCGAGGACAGGTTGACGAAGTACCGGCTCTGCAGCGCTTGCGAGCCGACCGGCACGGCACTGGTCGTGAATTCGTGCACGACCGCCCGCAAGATCGCCTGTTTTCGGTTCTCCATCTCCTTTCAGCACTCTAAGCCCGAGAGTGCCAACTCAGAGTACAGCGAGGGCGATCTGGTTGTGCAGGTCCATCCCGCGACGCGTCGGCACGACCCGTCCGTCGATTCGATCGACGAGACCGTCGCGCTGAAGGCGCATCAGCTCGTCGTCAAAGCCCGCCGGCGGCGCCACGCCGTTGGCCGTTCGGAGGCCGAGCATCAGCGATTCCGCTGACGCCTTGCGCAAGTCCAGCTCTTCCCCATCCGCTCGCACGCGCGGCGCTGACGCGATGTACTCGCGCGGGCGCGCGATGTTCCACCAACGGGAGGCGGTGGCGCCGTTCGTGGCATACGAGTGCGCCCCCGCGCCGGCGCCGTACACCGGCCGGCAGCGCCAGTAGGCCTGGTTGTGGCGCGACTCGAAAGCGTCGTCGCGCGCCCAGTTCGACACCTCGTAGCGACGAAAGCCCGCACCCTCGAGCTCGTCGCAGGCGGCATCGAGGAGGTCCCACTGCAAGTCGCCGTTGACCTCGGGCACGCGGCCCTCTGCCCGGCGGCGAAACAGCAGCGTGCCCTCTTCGAAAGACAGGCAGTACGTCGACACGTGATCCGGGCCGAGTGCGATGGCGCGGCGAAGCGTGTCGAGCCAAGTCTCGAGGCTCTGGTACGGGACGGCGTAGATGAGGTCGATGCTGATGTTCGAGAAGCCGGCGTCGCGCGCGAGCGCGAAGGCCCGCGTCGCCTGCGCGGCATCCGTCTTGCGCTCGAGCACCGCGAGGGCGCGCGGGTCGAAGCCCTGCACGCCCAGGCTCAGGCGATTGACGCCGCCCTCGAGCCACGCGGCGAGCTTGGTCTCGTCCGTGCTTGCCGGATTCGCTTCGAGGGTCACCTCGGCGTCGGGTGCGACGTCGAAGTTGGATCGGAGGAATGCAAGGAGCCACGCAGCGAGGTCCGCGGGCAGAAGGCTTGGGGTCCCGCCGCCGAAGTAGACGGTCTCGAGCCGCTGAAACGGAAACCGCTCTCGCGCAGAGAGAAGCTCGCTCTCCAGCGCCTCGACGTAGTCGGGCATGAGCTTGTCCATCCCCGCATAGGCGTTGAAGTCGCAATACCCGCACTTATGTCGACAGAACGGGATGTGTACGTAGAGATGCCGGAACGCGTGGAGCTCTTCAGACACCTTTGATCGTGTAGCGCTGGCCGCGCGCCGCCTCCAACTCTCGACGGAGATGTTCCACCGCCTCGCGTTCGTTGGGGACGAGCTCGCGGATGCGCTGCGCGATCCGGTCCTCGGTGCGCGCGATCTGCCGGCCGATCTGCTCGACGTTCGCATTCTGATTGCGATAGCGCTCGCGCTTCCGCCACAGCCTTGCATGCTCGTCGCGCAGCTCCGAGACCGACCGCCGCACCTGGCAGTCGAGACACAGACCATCGCGTGTCTGCGAGCTCGTCACCTGCTTGCCGCAGCTGCGGCAGAAGATCAACAGCGAGCTCATTTGAGGTCCACCACCGTTGCCTTGCTCAATTCCCGCAGACGGTCGGGTTGAATCTCGAAGACCGAGTCCGGGCGGCCCGCCGCGGCCCACACCGCGTCGTACGCGAGCAGGTCGCGGTCCATGAACACGCGCACTTGGGTCGCGTGGCCGAAGGGCGGCACGCCGCCGATCGCGTAGCCGGTCGCGGCGCGCGCCGTCACGGCATCGGCTTTGAGCACCGGCTCGCCCGCCACCGCGCCAAGCCGCGCCTCGTCGAGGCGGTTGGCGCCGCTTACGAGCGCGACGACAGGAGTACCGCCGGCGACGAACACGAGGGACTTGACGATCTGGCCGACCTCGCACCCCACCGCCCGCGCGGCATCGACCGCGGTCCGTGTTCCTTCCGGAAAGCGCTGGACGGTGATCCCGTAGTCCTCGAATCGCGACACCGGGACATTTATACGGGGCTGAACGATAGGTAGTCTTGTGCGTCGTGCTCGACAAGGCCAAGGTCGTGGTCACCGGAGCCGCGGGCTTCATCGGTTCTCATCTGTGCGAGCGCCTGCTCGCCGACGGATACGAAGTGGTCGGTGTCGACAGCTTCACGGACTACTACGACCGCGCGCGCAAGGAGCGCAACCTGCGCGATGCGATCGCGCACAAGTCCTTTTCCCTCCAGGACGTCGACATCGCGAACGCCGACGTCAAGCCGGTCCTGCGCGGCGCGTCGGTCGTGTTCCACCTCGCCGGCCAGCCGGGCGTAAGACCGAGCTGGGGCCCGCACTTCGACCGCTACGTGCACGACAACATCGTGGCGACGCAGCGATTGCTCGAGGGTCTTCGCGGTGTGCCACTCGAACGATTCGTCTTTGCGTCGAGCTCGTCGGTTTACGGCAACGCGGAAGTGTTTCCAACCAAGGAATCCACGCTGCCGAGGCCCATCTCGCCTTATGGCATGACGAAGCTCGCCGCCGAGCACCTCGCCTTCGTGTACATGCGCAACTTCGACATCCCGGCGACCGCGCTCCGCTACTTCACGGTGTACGGCCCGCGGCAGCGACCCGACATGGCCTTCTACCGATTCATGGATGCGATGGTCGATGGCCGCGAGATCGAGATCTTCGGCGACGGCGAGCAGACGCGCGAGTTCACTTACGTATCGGACGCGGTGGACGGGACGGTCAAGGCGGCGTCGGCCGACGTCATCGGCCAGGTGATCAATCTCGGCGGCGGGAGCCGCGTGACCGTCAACCGCGTCATCGACACGCTCGAGGACATCAGCGGCATCAAAGCCCGACGCAAGCACCTTCCGGCGGCGCCCGGCGATCCGCGCCACACCGGCGCCTCGATCAACCAGGCGCGCGACCGCCTCGCGTGGGAGCCGCGCGTGTCACTGCGCGAAGGACTGACGCGCCAGTGGGAGTGGTTTCAGGAGTCGCGCGAGGCTGCGGCGCGGCCGAAGATCGGCGCCGAGAGATTCGGCGATCCAGGTGGCCCAGATGCGGGTGAAGCGACGAGCAGCGGAGCGAGTGCATCTGAATGACTGCATGAGCGAGCAGCGCAGGAGCTGAACCCGCAGATGGGCCGCATTGGGCGCCGAAGATCCGGCGCTGACTCTTCGGTCCGCGCCGCTAGCTAACTCTTCAGAGTCCCGGCCCACGCCGCGCTGACGACCTCGATCGGCGTCTCGCACGCGCGTGAGGCCGCCTCATTGGAGTCCTCCGCGGTCGAGCGGCAGATCATCAGCCCCATGTACGAGCCCTGCTGGAACACGATGTCGTACTGGCCCGGGCCGGTCGAGTCGTTGTACGACTTGACAAGGCCGTTGGCGTCGGGTGCGCTGCCGCCGCTGAACGTGCTGAACACGGCGCCTGCGTCCGCGGGATTCGAGAACTTGAAAAGCGCCGCCTGGACCTCCATGTGGGTGTCCTCGTCAAGCGCGTAATCGCCGTAGACGAAGTCCTTCACGGAGAGGTCCGTGAACAGGCTGTGCACCTCGGTCGGCGCAGCGGCGTTCAGCATCAAGGGAACCGCCTCTATCGGTAGACGGACGGCGCCGAGCAGCGTCATCGCGGCATTGGGCGGCGGGAGCAGGCCCAGGTCCTGGGCGGAGATGATGTCGCCGCGGATCTTGCCGGACATCGCGGCGCTGAGACGCGCCTCGAGAGTTCGTCCGATCGAGGCGAGCTGGTTGACGGTCGGGAATCCATCCTTCCGGTCCCACGTGCTCTCGATCAAGAAAGCACCGGACTTGATGATCGTCAGGGTCTCGTAGGGCGCGCCGCCCTGCGCCGTGCCTGACGTCTGCGTCAGCTGCTGGCCGTAGTAAAGCGCCTGGTCCCCAACCTTCGGCCCGCTGACTCCCGCGCCCGCATTGTTCTGGATGTTCGTGATCACCGTGTTCGCAGCGGCGGAGCTCGCGAACTCCGTGTACACGACCTTCCAGCTCTCTGCGGTACCCACGTTTCCGTACCGCCTGATCACCTGGTACTGGATGGCGGACGACATCGTTGCCGCGTTCAGCGGGCGTTGCGCAAACGTCGGCGCGCTTGTCCACCATTGACCGCCGCCGAGCATCGCGTGCGCGTCCGACGACGAAGGGCTCGCCGCGTAGACGTCGATGATCCGCGTCGACGAAGAGCTCGAGTTGCTCGACCCCGGCAAAGGGTTCCGGCAAGCGGCCAGGACGACCAGCATCAATAAAAGGAATGCGGCGCGCGGCTTAATCAAGCGTCAACACCGCCATGAATGCTTCCTGGGGGATCTCGACCGAGCCGACTCGCTTCATGCGCCGCTTCCCTTCCTTCTGCTTCTCCAACAGTTTGCGTTTCCTCGTGACGTCACCGCCATAACACTTGGCGAGAACATCCTTGCGCATCGCGGGGATCGTTTCGCGGGCGATGATTTTGCCGCCGATCGCGGCCTGGATGGGCACTTCGTAGAGCTGGCGCGGAATGATCGCCTTCAGCTTCTCTGTGAGCCGCCGCCCCTGCACCTGCGCTTTGCTGCGGTGGGTGATCACGGAGAGCGCATCGACCGGTTCGCCCGCCACCAGGACGTCGACCTTGACGAGGTCGCCCTCGCGGAATCCAAGCATCTCGTAGTCCATCGACGCGTAGCCCTTCGACCGTGACTTCAGCTGGTCGTAGAAGTCGTGGATGATCTCGCCCAGGGGGATTTCGTACTCGAGGACGACGCGGTCGCCGGGTCTGTGCTCGAGGTGCTTGAACGCACCGCGCCGCTCCTGGCTCAGCTCCATCATCGGACCGACGTAGCCGGACGGCGTGATCAGGGTCAATTTCACAAACGGCTCCGAGATGGATTCGATGGCGGTCGGGTCGGGCAGCAACGCCGGGTTGTCAACCTCTACTACCCCACCGCGTTTCAGCTTGACCTGATACTCGACCGTCGGCGCCGTCGTGATGAGCTCGAGCTCGAACTCGCGCTCCAACCGCTCCTGGACGATCTCGAGGTGAAGCAGACCGAGAAATCCGCAGCGGAATCCAAACCCGAGCGCGGCGGAGTTCTCGGGCTCGAACGACAGGGATGCGTCGTTGAGCTGCAGCTTCTCCAGCGCCTCCTTCAGGTCGGCGAAATCATCCGAGTTGGTCGGGAACAAGCCGGCGAAGACCATCGGCTTGACACGCCGGTAGCCCGGCAATGGCGAGGTCGCGCCGTGGTCGGAGGTCGTAATCGTGTCGCCGACGCGAGCGTCGACGACGTTCTTGATCGCGGCGGTCACGTAACCGACCTCGCCGGCGGTCAGCTTGTCCGCGGGCCGAGGACGCGGCGCAAACCAGCCGACCTCATCCACCTCATGGACCTTGCCAGTGTTCATCATCCGGATCTTTGTCCGCGGCAGGATCTCGCCGTCGACCACGCGGACGTACGTGATCACACCGCGATAGGCGTCGTAGTGGGAGTCGAAGATCAGCGCGCGCAGCGGTTTCGACAGATCGCCACGTGGCGCCGGCACGCGGTTCACGACCGCCTCGAGGATGTCCTCCGTCCCGATTCCGAGTTTCGCCGAAGCGAAGATGACCTGGTCGCGGGCGATGCCGGTGACGTCGGAGATCTCCTCGGCGACCATCTCGGGCTGCGCGGCGTCGAGATCGATCTTGTTCACGACCGGCACGATGGTGAGCCCTGCCTCCACCGCCTGATAGAGGTTGGCCAGCGTCTGCGCCTCGATGCCCTGCGCGGCATCGACGACCAGGATCGCGCCCTCGCACGCAGCCAGCGAGCGCGAGACCTCGTACGCGAAGTCGACGTGGCCGGGGGTGTCGATGAGGTTCAGCTCGTAGGCCTGCCCGTCCTTGGCCGGATACGTCATGCGGACGGCCTGGAGCTTGATCGTGATGCCGCGCTCGCGTTCGAGGTCCATCGTGTCCAGAACCTGGTCCTGCATGTCGCGCTGGCTGATCGCGCCGGTGTGCTCGAGCAGCCGGTCGGCGAGCGTGGATTTGCCGTGATCGATGTGGGCGATGATGCAGAAGTTCCGCACCAACGCCTGCTTGGTCGTGACCGCCACGGTCAAAATGCTAGGGATCGTGACCGCCGTCCTCGTCATCGGCGTGCTGCTCGTGCTCGCGGGCGTCGTTCTGCTCCTCAATGTGCTCGGCGCCGGCGACTACGTCATCCGCACCGTCACTTCGAAATACCTCGGGTCGCTGCCTCCCGGTTACGCGGCATCGCGGAGAGGCTTCCAGATCTACGCCGTGCTGGTGCTCGCGGTGGGCGTGGTGTGCGTCGGGTTCGGGCTGACCGGCCGGCTACTTCCGATCGGAGCCGGGCTGATCGTGGTCGGGGCGGTCATATTCGGGATCGCGTCGGTCGTCGCAATCTCCGGCGAGGTGGAGACCGCCCGTCGGTCTCGCTGAGACTCGCCCTTTGCCGGCAACCGGCTGAGTCACCTGGCGGCGGCGCGTCCCTTTGCCGGCAAACGGTCAGCCGCCGCGGACGCTCAGCGCGACAGCGACGGCGATCAGCGCGGCGGTGTCCGCGCGGAGGTTGCGCGGCCCGAGGGAAGCCGTTACTTCAGCCATCCCCACTTCGCGCTCGGTCCAGCCGCCCTCCGGACCGACGAACAGAGTCACGTCGGCCGGCTCGGTGATCTCCGCGAGTCGCCGTGGCGCGTGGCGGTCGAGCAACACCGGATTCTCCGCGGCGCCAAAAGCCGCCTCGAACGACGATGCGGCCGAGACCTCGGGCACTCGCAGCCGCCCGGCGAGCATCGCCGCCTCGCGAGCGATCGCGTTCCAGCGCTGGAGCTTCTCGCCCCGACCGACGCTCCGATCCGCCTGGAAGACCACGAACGCGTGGGCCCCCGCCTCGGTGCAGCGCGACAACACCAGGTCCAGCGCGGGCGCCGGAAGGTTGGCGATGGCGATGGTCACGCGAGCGCGTGGTTCGGGCTGATGCGCGGTTGCGGCGGCGACGGTGCCTTCGACCGTCGCCGGCGAAACCGAATCGAGCCTGACCGTCAGCAAGAATCCTCCGGGGTCGACCACCTGGATCTCTTCGCCGGGTTTTGCGCGGAGCGAACGAGCGATGTGCGCCGCATCCGCTCCGACGATGAAGACGCGATCTCCTTCGCGGCGGGCGAAAAAGGCGGGCAACCCGCTACATCACGTTGAAGGTTTCGTAGACCGCGACCTGCGCGCCGCTCTTGATCACGGGACAACCCCTGGCGAGCTTGGTCGCGGCCTCGAGCGACGGCGCCTCGATGATGCTGTAGCCCGACGCGCGCCGCCCGACCGCGCCCTTCGCGACTGATCCGTCGACGTCGATCTTGTTGACCTTGCCGGAGAACGGATTGCCGGGGTCGACGATCGCGGACCCAAGCTTGGTGAACCACGTCGTCCACTGCTTCATGACGCGCGCCTGCTGTGCGGGAGTCTCGGGCATGCCACCGCCGTAATAGACGAGCAGGTATCTCACCGCGCAAATATTGATCGCTGCTCGGCGATCAAGGAAAGTGCCTGCGCGAGCTTGTCGCGATTCGACGGCGCATTGAGCCACCGGCTCTGGCCCGACGGATGCGGCAGCGGGATGATCAACGGCCTGTCGCCGTAGCGATTGCCCACGCGTTCATCGAGCGAGCCGGCGCCGAGGAATCGAGTGATCGCCAGCTGACCGATCGGGATCAGCACCTTCGGTCGCATCAGCTTCAGCTCCGCGTCGAGCCAGTGCGCGCAGTTCGCGATTCCCCGTCGGGGCGGCGGCAGATCGCCGGTGTTCTGCTTGTTGCGCCCCGGAAAGCACCGCATCAGCGCCGCGATGTAGGTGAGCCGGCGAAATTCCTCGGCGTCTTTGAATCCGGCCCGCAGCATCCAGCGGTCGAGCTCTTTGCCGGCGCGCCCGGCGAAAGGTCTTCGCGACTCACGCTCCGCCGGGCCCGGCGCCTGGCCGACGATGAAGAACGGCGCACCCCACTCGCCTGAGAACGTCGGATTCGCCTCGGCGATGATCCCCTGGTCCGCGCACACCGCGCAGGCGCGACACGCGGCCTGCAGCTCGAGGAGCTGTTTCTTCTTCAGATGACTCTTGCGAGTCGCGGGTTCGGCGCAGCGCCGGGGATGCGGCCGCGCTTGGTCATTGGCTTGCCGTCGATCTCTTTGATGTCGGCCGTGAACGCGATCGGCGGCGCGGAGCTGATCGCCATCCCGACGCCATAAGAATGGATCGGACATTTTGCCGCCTCGAACTCCCGGATGCGCTCGGCGTCGAGGCCGCCCGAGACGAATATGCCGACGTGCTCGAAGCCCGCGAGGTCGAGGCGCGCGCGGACCTCCTTGACCAGCTCGACGGTGACGCCTCCTCGTTCTCCCGGCGTGTCGAGACGGACGCCGCGCAGTCTCTTGCCAAGCGCGGTCGCGACGCGCAGGGCCTCCTCGGCCTCGTCCTTGAAGGTGTCGACGAGCACGATCCGCAGAACGTCATCGCCCATGTGCTGGTCGAAGGCCTGAGCGGCTTTGACCGTGTCGCCGAAGAGAAGGATCATGGCGTGCGGCATCGTCCCCGACGCGCCCTGCAGCCCCGCAAGCTGCGCACCCAGCGGAGTGGCGCAGCCCGCGCATCCGCCGACCACCGCGGAGTACTCCATCGTCGGACCGATCAACGGGTGCACGTGGCGTGCGCCGAAGCTGATGACGCGCTTGCCGTTCGCGGCCTCGACCACCTCGCGGGCGGCTGTCGCCCAGCCCGAGCAGCTCGAGAGCATGCCCAGAAGAGCAGTCTCGTAGACGCCAAACCGCGAGTACGGCGCGCGCACGCGCAGCACAGTCTCTTTCGCCGACATCGTCTCGCCCTCGCCGATCGCGTAGGCCTCGTCGCCCTCTCGCAGGATCTCGCCGAGCAGCCGGACCGCCTCGGCCACGCCGCACAGCACGCCCGGCTTGCTCGAGAAGAAGTCCATCGCCACGACGGCGTCGACCTTCGCGGCGGCGAGCGTCTTCTCGGCGCGCTGGAAGTAAACGTCGGACGCGGCCTTTCCGTAGTACGCGACCAGCTCCGCGGCTGGACTGGTCGCCGTTGCCTGCTTCATCGGCGCAATGAACTTAGCAGCCTCGGTAACATCCGGACGCGATGTCATCGCCTTCCAACCAGCAGGTGCTCGAGGCGCTGAGCCGGATCCAGGACCCCGACCTTGGCCGCGACATCGTGAGCCTGGGCATGATCAAGGAGCTCGCCGTCAGCCCTCAGGGCAAGGTCAGCTTCACGTTCGAGCTGACGACGCCCGCCTGCCCGGTGCGCGACCGCTTCAAGTCGCAGGCGGAGGACGCGGTCAGCGAGATTCCCGGAGTGACGGGCGTGGACATCCGGATGACGGCGAACGTGCGCCCCGCCTTCATGCGGCCGAAGCCGTCGGAGATTCTGCCGGGCGTCAAGCAGACGATCGCCGTCGCGTCGGGCAAGGGTGGTGTCGGCAAGTCGACGGTCGCCGTCAACCTGGCCGCGGCGCTCCGCAAGAGCGGAGCGAGCGTCGGATTGCTCGACGCGGACATCTACGGTCCGTCTGTCCCGGCGATGACCGGGTCACGTCAGGTCCCCCAGCAATCGAACGGCCACCTTCTCCCCATCGACGCGCACGGCATGAAGCTCATGTCGTTCGGCAACATCAACCCCGGCGATGAGCCCACGATCTACCGCGGGCCGATGGTCGGCAAGGCGATCGAGGCGATGATGGTTCAGGTCGACTGGGGCCGCCTCGACTACCTCGTCATCGACCTCCCTCCGGGCACCGGTGACGCGTCGCTGACGCTGGCGCAAGCGGTGCCGCTGACCGGCGTCGCCATCGTGTGCACGCCGCAGGACGTCGCGACCGACATCGCGGTCAAGGCGCTGCAGATGTTTCGCCGCCTCAACGTCACGCCTCTTGGTCTCATAGAGAACATGAGCTGGTACGTGTGCCCCGAGTGCGGGCACCGGCACGAGATCTTCAGCCACGGCGGCGCCGAAGCCGCGGCCAAGCGGCTCGGCGTTCCGTTCCTCGGCGCGATCCCGCTCGAGGAAGGCATCCGCGAAGACTCGGACCACGGAACGCCGATCGTCATCTCGCGTCCCGAGTCCGCCGGCGCGAAGGCGTTCGAGGCGATCGCATCGCAGGTCGCGGCGCGCACGTCGATTCAGGCGTTCCGTCAGCTGCCCGTCATCAACGTCCACTAGGACCTTCGGGCACGCAAGATCCGGATCCGTTTCCAACCAACGTCGACGTCGACCGCACCCAACAGGTGATGGAGATCACGTGGGAGGACGGATCGAAATCGACCTACACCGCTGATCAGTTGCGGTGGGCGTGCCCGTGCGCCGAGTGCCGCGGCGAAGCGGGAATGCCCGGTCGATTGTCACGCGTCAAGACTTTGAGCGATTCCGAGCTGCGCATCCGTGACGTCACGCTGGTCGGTCAATATGCGCTGCAGATCGCTTTCGAAAGCGGGCATGCGAGTGGGATCTATTCGTTTTCCTTACTCAAGCACTTAATGCCATAATTTCGCGCGGCCCGTTGTCGATCTCCACGCCAATCCCACAAATCGAGCCACCGCCTCCCGCGGCCCCACCATTGAGGCCACCGGCGCGCCGGCGCAGAAGTTTCAGTCGTCGCGGCTTTGTGGCGCTTGGCATGGTCGTGCTGGTGCTGCTGCTCAGCGCCGGTGCGTATCTCGCGTACGAGAACACGCTGCCGACCACGGTGACGAGCAACGTCAAGACCGGACAGAAAGATGTGCCGACCGACGGCGCATTCGTCATGAACTTCTCGCGCTCGGTGTCCATCGAAGCCGTGCGTGCAGCCTTCAGCGTCACGCCGGCCACCGACGGAACGATCAGCGCCGTCTCAGGTCAGCAGCAGTACGCCTGGACTCCAAGCAAGCCTCTTCAGGAGCTGGGCACGTACACGATCACTCTGAAGGCGACGCGCGACACGGCGAACCACCACGTCAACGGCGGTACGTGGACCTTCACGACGCTGATCATTCCGCGCGTCCTCAGCATCACGACCGGTGATGGCGCGGCGTTGAAGGACGGCATGGAGGTCGATCCCGGCACGGCGATGAAGCTGACGTTCAACGACGCGATGGAGCCCGTGACGATCAAGGTGACCGTCGGCGGTCAGATCGCGACGTTGAAGTGGGCCACCGACGACAAGAGCGCGACATTCTCGACGACCGGTCTTCCGTCTGGTCCGCTGGTCGTGCAGATGGCGGCGGGCGGCCGTGATCAAACGGGCCACTCCATCGCCGCGGCGTTTGCGTTGAAGACCGGCGTCTACTGGCACGACCACGAGCACACGATCGCTCTGAGCTACCCGGCGCTGATCCAGATCCCGAACGATGAGAACGCGCGGGACCAGAACGGACTGCAGGCCGCCGACATCGTGTACGAATACCTCGCCGAGGGCGGCATCACGCGCCTGACAGCGATCTACGAGCACGTTCCGGACCTCGTCGGTCCGATGCGATCGGCGCGGTTCATCTCGCTGAAGCTCGGGCGCCACTACAAAGGTCTGCTGTTCCAATCCGGCGAGTCGGCGGCGACTCGCGCGCGCGCGGCATCCGATCCCACGCCCCAGTTCTTCGACACCATCGGCTACCAGTACCGCACGTACGCCAACGGCCGGTACGCACCCGACAACCTCATGATCAACGGCGACCGCGTGCAGGCGGCCGAAGGCCTGTACGGAATCGGGCCGTACACGATTCCCAAAGCTCGCCCGAACATCACCGGCGGCGCGCCCGGCACGTCGGCGAACATCCCAGAGCACTACTCGACCTACACGTACGACGCGTCCACGGGTACGTACAACAAGACGGAGGAAGGCCATCCTTACCAGGACCTCAGCCTCCACCAACCGCTGCGCATCGAGATGCTGATCAACCTTCACACGCAGGAGTACCTGCTGGACGTCGGCGACGGGCATGGCGCGCACATCCACGACTACCAGCTCGACACGAACGGACGCATCGACGTCTACTACAAGGGCCAGCACTTCACCGGCAACTGGGCGTCGACGGACAGCCACGGGCCGCTCACGTTCACGCTGGACGGCGGTCAGGCGCTGACGCTGCCGCCAGGCCTCGTCTGGATCGACGTCACCCAGTAGCCGGCTCGTCCGCGGCTTAGTGGACGGCCCGCTCCATCCCCGCCCAGTACGGCGCGCGCAGCTCCTTCTTCAGGATCTTGCCGCTCGGATTGCGTGGAATGGACTCGACGAAATCCACTGACCGCGGCCGTTTGTAACCCGCAAGCCGCTGGTGCGCCCACTCGACCAGCAGCTCGGCGGTCAGCTCCGATCCCGGCCTGCGGATGACGATCGCCTTCACCGACTCGCCCCACGTATCGTCCGGCACGCCGATCACGGCGACGTCGGCGACGTCCGGATGGCCCGCGAGAACGCCTTCGATCTCCGCCGGGTAGATGTTCTCGCCGCCGGAGATGATCATGTCCTTCATCCGGTCCTTGATGTAGATGAAGTCGTCGTCGTCCATGGTCCCTGCGTCGCCCGTGTGAAACCATCCGTCGCGAATCGCTGCGTCGGTGTCGCGTTCCTTGCCCCAGTAGCCGGCCATCGTGCCGGGCCCGCGGTAGACGATCTCGCCGATCTCGCCCAGCGGCAGCTCGCGATCGTCAGGCCCAAAGATCTTCAGCTCGTGCCCGAATCCCGACCGCCCGCAGCTGAGGAATCGTGCCCCGACGTGGTCTTCGTGCTGAAGGAAGGTGACCGCTCCAGTCGTCTCGGTCAATCCGTATACCTGGGTGAACCGGCACTGGAACGTCGCGATCGCGCGCTTCAGCAGCTCGGGCGTGATCGGCGATGCTCCATACGCGATGTTCTTCAGCGCTGAGTAGTCGGCGCCCTGCGATTCGGGCAGCGACGTGAGGAAGAGCAGCGCCGCCGGCACGAGAAAGGCGGTGTTGACTTTCTCCTCGATGATCACTCGGAGAATTTCCGCCGGCACGAACTCGCGTGTGATCACGGCGGTGCAACCCGCGGCCATCGCGGCCAGCGCCCAGCCGCAGCCGCCGATGTGATAGAGCGGCATCGCGACGAGCGACCGGCCGTACTCCTCGAACCCCTTGACCTCCATCGGCAGCGAGCCCGTCAGCGTGAGCAGGTTGGCGTTCGTGAGCATTGCGCCCTTGGGCAACCCGGTCGTGCCCGACGTGTAGAGCTGCCATGTCACGGCGTCTTCGCGGTCGCGCCGCGGATCGGCGCCGCCTTTGACGCGGGGAAGCTCGCGGTACGACAGGATCCGGCACGACACCTCATCCGCGTTGGCACGCAGCTCTTCGCTGAGCACCAGGGCCTTCGGCTTCGCATCGGCGACGACGTCGCCGACCTCACGTGCAGTGAGCCGCCAGTTCACCGGGCACGCGACGGCGCCCGCCTTGTCGAGCGCGAAAAGCAGCTCGACGTAATCGTCGGAGTTCTTGTCGAGGATGGCGACGCGATCGCCCGGCTCGATCTTCAGTTCCTCAACGAGACCGGCCGCGAGATCGCTGGTCGTCTGGTTCATCTCCGCGAACGACCGCTCGACTCCGCGATACCAGGTGACGGGAAAATCCGGCCGGCGCCGCGCGCGCCACCGAAGCAGCTCGCCGAGCGTTCTCACAGCGCGGATGTTAAGCCCGGTCGAGCTCCCAAACGTGCCACGCCAAGGGCTTGATCCAAGCGTTCACCCGTTTGGCGTTGCGGTTCCAGAAAGGCTTGCCCGTGTATCGCTTTGCGAGCTGATCGATTCCATCTAGCTGCGGGTCGTCCTCGATGCGCACGACGTCGCCGGTCAGACTCACATGCGAGTACCAGTTTTCGGTGAAGACGGTGAGGCTGACATGCGGATTCGCACGCATCCATGCGAGCCGGCTGCGTTTGCGATCCATGTTGACGAGGAATTGCTCCCCATCCCAGTCGTACCAGGTCACGACCGTCATCGGATAACCGTCCGGCCGAACGCAACCCATCACCGCAGCATTCGGCCGGCGCAGGAACTCGTCGACCTCGGGCGGCGGCGTCACTGCATCGCGTGCAGCAGCCCCGCCGCGGTCTCGAGAAATCCGTCGAGCGTCGGGCGGGCCAGGCGCACGACCACATGTTGCGCCCCCGCCGCAACGTACGCGTGGATCCATTCGGTCGCCGAGTCCATGGTGCCGGCGTGGCTGGCCTGGAGCCGCGCCATCACCTCGCCCGGGACGCCGTAGTAGGCGCGGATGTAGGAGTCGAACTCCTCGGCCGCACGCTGCTTGCTCTCGCCGATCGTCACGGTGAGGTAGACGCCCGCGGTCACGTCGGCCGCATTCCGACCAGCGACGGCGGCGGCTTCGCGCACCGCGCTCAAATCCGCGGCATACACGTCGGGCGTCGGGCTGAACGGCAACCAGCCGTCGAGGCGTGAGCCCGTCTCGCGCAGCAGCCGCGGACCATGCGCGCCAAGCCAAACCGGCGGGCCGCCAGGCGTGAACGGCGTGGGAAGCAGTTTCGTGTTCGGCTCCTCGTCTCGCCAGAGCGCGCGGCATCGATCGAGGGTTTGCAGCATCGCCGACACGCGCCGGTCCGCCGGCACGTCGACGGCGGCCAATTCCTCCCGCGTGCCGGGAACGTCGGCGCCCGGACCGGCACCGACGATCAGCCTTCCGCGCGATACCCGGTCCAGCGTCGCGAGCACATGGGCGAGCTGAACCGGGCGGCGCAGCAGTGGCAGCAGGACGGCCGTTCCCAGCTTGACGCGCGTCGTGGCGCCGGCGACCGCGGACAGAATCGTCAACGGCTCGCCTCTCGGTCGCGCGAGCAGGGAGTCGCCCGCCCACACCGACTGATAGCCCAGGCGTTCGGCCTCGACCGCCGTGTCGACGAGATGACGCAGGTTGCTGTCGCCCCAGAGCAGCACCTCGCGCGACGGCAGCAGGAGACCGAGATCGACCTTCACGAAGGTCGGATCAAGCGCGCTTCGGCGCCGGCCTCCCTGTCATCGAGCGAACGGTCGCGGCAGCGACGAGGCCGATCCACAGCAGCGCGAGGCCCGCGAGCAGGACGTAGATGACCCATAGCGCTAGATCATCCGCCTTCGACTCGAAGACGTAGACGGTGTGCTCACCCTGCAAGACGATCGCCGCGGGCGTGACCAAGGTCCCGAGCGACTGCGGAGCGGGCGGGTCCTGATTGCTGTGCGTGCTTCCAGTCGTCGACGTGCCTGGATGCGACTGTGGCGTCGGCTGCGACGTCGGTTGCGGAGTCGGGAGCGGCGGCGGCGTCGGCGGGTGCTTGTACCAGCCGTAGTGATGCCCGTTGTTGTCCGGATTGGGGTTCGGGTTCGGGCTTGCAAAGGCGTACGCGGGCATCGCGGACACCAGCAGAAGGACGAACGAGGCGGCGGCCGTGGCTGCAAAAACGTGGGCAGAGACGCGCAAGATTGACACCCTCCTTTCTGGCGCCGAACTCTACCGGCCGGGATCGCTGTTGGCATTAGGACGAATGTCCCATCGGTATCATTCGCGCCGCCCTTGCCATTCACCGCCGAGGATTTCGCTCGCACGTATCTCGTCCGCGTCCTACCACGCAGCCGATACCGGCTCGCCGCGCAGAACGACGCGCGATTCCAATCGTTTGCCGGCAATTCGATGCGCATCGCGTACCGGCAGCAGGGCGCCACGCCGTCATTTCTGCTGTTCTGCGGCGAGGGTCAGAATCCGCACGCGGCAGCATCGGCGGCGGCGGCGTGGGCCGAGGCCAACTGGCGCCCCAACGCGATCCAACGGCGCGTCAGTCCCGGCGTCGTGGTCGTGCACATCGCGCCGGGCAATCAGCTCACGCCGGCCGGACCGGTTGTCGGCGCAGTCGTCCCGGCAGCCGTCTGGACGGTGGACTCCGCGTCCGGAAAGGTCGAGACCGCGGGCAATCCGCCTGGATCTCCATCCGCCTCGGCGCTGCGCCAGACGGCGAATGACCTGATGCGTGGCGTTCCCGCGCCGACGCTTGGCCAGCTCGACCTCGCCGAGAAGGGCGTCATGCAGCTGCGCACATCGTCGATGCCGCGCGCGTTTGGTGGCCTGCTGGGGCTCGCGCTTCTGTACCTCGGGTTTCGCTACGGAATGACTGGGCTGGTCGGCCTGCTCGTCCTGCCCGAGATTCTTACGGGCAATGTCAGCGGCGACCGGCTCGCGCTGGCCGCGTCATTCGGCATCAGCGTGTTGATGCTGGCCGGCATCCTCCTCGGGCTTGCGCTGCTTTTCAACATCCGCAACGCCGCGATGCGAGTGCCCTTCTTTTCGAGCTCGACCCCTTCGGCGCGCAACATGGCGTGGGGTGGCTACGTGGCGGTGATGGTCGCGCTGGTCGTCGCGCAGCAGGCGGTCGTGCCCGGTCTGCAGCACCGCACCCTCGTCAATGCCAGCCAGGGCAACTACACGCATGTGTCGTTGACCGCCGCCGACGACGGCTCGGAAACGTTCGTCTACACGGACGGTGATGTGACCGTGGATCTGTCGCAGTGGCCGTCCAACGAGTGGTCAGGAGTGACGTTCAAGACCAGCAATCCCAGCGTGCTATCGCTTGACACCACGCCGTCTTCCGGGACCGCTCCCATCGCTAGATACGTCGCGCACGAGGCCGGAGCAGCGCGGATCGATGCGTCGTCGGCGGACGGGAAGTACACGTTTCAGATCCGCGTCGACGTGGGACCGC
>DASTIX010000114.1:0-5968 GCA_035717165.1 Candidatus Dormiibacterota bacterium | reverse complement strand
GATCTCGTCCGGGCATGGTTCTCGGGCCCGCTTCGACGTCGCTTGCTTTCTCGATGATCGCCGAGCGCCTCAACAGCCGTTTCGTGCCGACGAAGATCACGCCGGGCGCAGTCCTGCGGGCGGCACAGCACGCGGATGCGGTACTTGCGTCCGACGGATCAGGCGGCTACTGCTGGCCCGACTTTGCGATCTCCTTCGACGCGATCTACACGATCGCGCGGACCCTCGAGCTGCTCGCGAAGAGCGGAACTTCGCTCGGCGCGTTGCGCGAGCAGGTGCCGCACGTCACCCACCGTACCGCGATCGAGTTCTGCCCCTGGGAGGTGAAGGGCCGCGTGATGCGGACGATGATGGAGCGGCATCTCCGCGACCGCGTCGACCTGACCGACGGAGTGAAGGTTTTCGTCGACGACGGCTGGGTTCTCGTGGCCCCGGACGCCGATCGCCCGGAGTACTACATCATCGCGTCGACGCTCGATCCCGGCCACGCCAACCGATTGGTCGATGAGTACTCGCAGCTCGTCCGATCAGTCGTTTCCGAAGCGGCGCCGCAGGCGGAGGCGGTCGTCGAGCACTAGCTCGTCTGTACGTCAAAGGGACCGTGGAAGATCGCGACGAACAGGCACGGCTCTTCTTCGGTCGCCTGATGCAGCATCGGCTCGCCGGCGGGGAAGTGGACGTACGCGCCTGGCCCGATGATCTCTCCGTTCGCGTCGAGCTTGCCCTCGAGCACGATGAACGTGTGCGCCGCGGTGTGCGTGTGCGCCCGTCCTTTCGTCCCTGCCGGGTAACGGATCAGGTAGTGCTCTTCGCCCGAGGCTGAATCGCGGTAGAGCTCGGCGAGGGCGATGGGCCGGTCGTAGATCGCCGCGGCCGCCTCACCGGGTGGCTGGAGCTCGACCGCGTGGAGGTTGTCGACGATCGTGGGATGCCCGTATTTCACTTCGTCCAATCCTAAAATCGATGGTCTGCCGAGCGGGAGTAGCTCACCTGGCAGAGCGCGACCTTCCCAAGGTTGAGGTAGCGGGTTCGAGTCCCGTCTCCCGCTCCAATCCTGCTGGACTGGAATCCTTGCGCCGTCGACCGTTGTAGTCGCGCCAGCGGGCGGCGGTGTATAGCAGTCCAGTGCCAACTCGCGGTTCGCCACCATGCAGGACCAGATCTACGAGTTTCGCTAGAGTCCGCTCCGCATGAGTATCCGGCGTCCTCTTTCCACGCGACTGGTGATCAGCCTCTTTTTCGGAGGCCTGATGCTTTTTGCAGTCGGAGGTTCGGTTTACGCGGCGATCAACAGGCATGTGAGTCCGACCACCGCCATCGTTATCGCACTTCTAGGGATCGCCGTCGGCGGGTCCTATGGCTACTGGCTCGGCGGTCCGTGCGAGCTAACTGTCGACGAGCGGCAAGTGCGCTTCTCTCCGCCCATCGGACGAGTTAGGTCCTTTCCTCGATCGCGATTGGCAACGATCGTACTTGTGCGGGCTGTCAAGGCCACCGCCAGCACGGTCGAGTTTCGAGCGGGCGACGGCATGGTCTTGCTGACTACCGACACGATGTTTGGCCGAGCGCACTTCGAACAGCTGGCTGATTACCTGCACGTACCTCTGCAATGGGGCCCATAGCGCAATGCCACGGCTGGATCGACAGCCATCAGCTGAATGAATCGGTAGGCGAAGTCGACAGGCTCCTTGGTACTTGGGGCGTAGGGTCCCGTCTCCCGCTCCACAGATTGGCCGGTGGCGGCTTTCAGTCCTTCCAATGTGCGGCTGGTCGGGGTCACCTGTCCCGAACCGGGAGGGCTGACTTGCACTCGTCAAGAGCGCTTCTTGCGGATAGGTTCTGATCGGAGGTGTTTGACATGGCAACCGTTCAACAACCGCCGTTCCTTGAAGGCCGCGAACAAACCCATCGACAGTTGAGCGCAGCCGGCTGGGGCTTGCTGTTCGTATGGGTGGGCGTTGCCGCGCTCTTCAACGTCGGGTGGGGCTACGGTCTGATCGGCGTCGGCGTGATCATCCTGGGCAGCCAGATCGCGCACGTGATGGTGGGCGAATCTCGAATCGAGTGGTTCAGCACCATCGTCGGCCTGCTCTTCCTGCTGGGCGGTATCTGGCTGCTGTTCGGGATTCAGGTCAGCTTGCTGCCGATCCTGGCGATCGTTGCCGGGATCGCCCTGATGCTCTCGGCCCTGACTTCGAGACGGGCGCGGTGAAAGGAGGTGCAGCGATGGGACTAAGTTGGAGAGACGCGGTTGCCACGTTGTTCGTTGTGGCGGCGGCGGCAGTTTCGCTCTCGGTTGTGAATGGCTGGGATTGGCCGTTCCTGACCGACGCCAGAGCCGGGACCGTGGGGGTGCTGGTTCTCGGCTTCGCCGCCAGCGTTACGGGCGGTGGGCCGCAGTGGTTCGTGGCCGCGTTGCGGCGTGAAGTCTCGACGAAAGGGATGTGGCTCAGCGTCTTCGCATCCGCACTGGGATTCCTGACGTTCGGGCTTCTCGTCATCAACTTCTTCGCGAACAGCATCACGCTGCTCGCGTGGGCGACGGTTGCGTTGTTGGTCATGTGGATCGTCGCCACGATCCATCACGCAATCGAGGCGCGGCCGCACGTTTCGTTGACGCCGGGGCGACAGTCAGCCTGACACGGTACAGGCCGGGCGATTAGTCGAGATTCGCTCGGCCTACTTCTTTCTGGCACCACGCATACAGCGCGTCGTACATCGGCGTTTCCAGGCGAACCTTCTCGTGGTCGTTCTCGCCGTGGACGAGAGCGAAGCCGTTGGCGATCGCGTACAGCCCGGCCGCCTCGGGGCATATGTCGCGATCACCGGCCACGTCGGCACCGTGCACGATCTTTGCCAGGCGCACCAGGCCAGGATCGTCGAGGCCGTACTTGACCATGATCGACTCGAAGCTGCAGCGACCATCGACGTGTCCCAGTTCCACATCCTTGACGTCATAGGGAATTGCGTTCTCACGCGCGGCAACCGCCTTCACCTCGTCATTCGCGACGTAGAGAAACTCCGCATCCGCGTCGACGAATCTCTTGATGAGCCACGGGCACGCAATCCGATCGACGTTGGCGTTCTTCCGGGTGACCCACTTCATCACTTGCCTCCTGTGACCGACTCGACGATCAAGCTCTGCATGCTCCGCCCGATCCTGCCCCCGCGATCGTAGAGCGCGCCCTCGGCCATGCCGGTGCCACGAGTCTCGAGCCAGGTTCGAGCATCGACCAGCACCCATTCGTCGACCGGCGGCCGGATGACGAAGACGTTGAGGTCGGGGTTCACGAAGCTCGTCTTCCGCGGATCGACCACGAAGCTGATGCCGTTCGGAAAGTCTGCCGCGGCGCAGATGCGGATCAGAGGAGTCGGCTTCTCTCCTGGCACCAACGGAAGCTTGAGTCGGAACCACGCCCAGCCTGGAGCCGGCCCCGTTCCCGGTTCAGGTCCGCGGATGTCGACGCCGATCACGTGATACGCGTCGCCTCGCCGCCATCCGCCGGACCACGGGGCGACGGATTCGGGCTCCGGATGTGGCAGCGGGTCGGCGGTTGACGGAACCTCGACTTGCGAGTGCCGGATGCGCAGCGCCGTCGCGCGAGCGACCTCTTGTGGGCCGTTCCACAACGACGCCTCGACGAGTTGCACTTTCCGCCCTGGTCGAACCAGGCGGGACGTCACGGCAAGCGGCGTTCGGCCGACGGGACGGAGCAGCTCGACGGTAAGCCGGCTCACGAACATCTCCGCATCGGCCGGGAAACGCTCGATCTCGCGCGCAAGCAGCATCGTCGGAGGCCCGCCGTGCAGCGCTTGATCGGACCACGGACCGAGCGCGGCGCCGGTCGGGACGAATCGGCCATCGGCATCCATCTCGAAGATCGATTCGGTCATCGCGTCAGCACAGTCTGACGCGGCCAAACGCGTGGTTGATTTTGGTGGCGTGCGTGCCTTAGTGTCCTCAGATTCTTCCGCCTGATCACTGGGGGTGTAGCCATGCGCCGACCTCGAATGGCACTTCTTGCCGCACCGCTGTTGCTGGTCGCCTGGGTAACCGCAGCTCCGCCGGCGGTTGGCTCTAACGGCGGCTCGACGTTGCAAGGCCCGCAGTCCGATGCGGACTACGCGAACAGTGTCTTGACGCACCATGTCACGAACATCGAAGCGACCGCAGCGTTTGCGGGGCCGGGGAGCACCGGCGTCGTCAGCTGTTACCGACCCGAAGTTCCGTTTGGGACCAGCCTGGGCCCCAATGACGGCTACGACGGTGAGACGACTTGTCCCGGCGCGAACACCGGCGAGGACACCGGGGCGAACGGGTATGCGACCCAGGCGAACAGCAATCCCGGATTCCCAGCCTCGAGCCCGATGCTCGTGAAGGACCACTCCGAGTCGGACATCCGGGTCGATCCAACCAATTCCAACCACCTGATCGGGACGGTGAAGTGGTTCGTCAGCGCCGAGGGCTACAACCACCTACTCGGTTTCTATGAGTCGTTCGATGGCGGGAAGACCTGGCCCGTGCAGGGACACATTCCGGGTTACGAAGGGTGGACCGACAACACCGACCCCGTCGGCGCGTTCGACGGTTTCGGCAACTTCTACGAGCTGATCCTGCCCTACCAGTTCTTCTATCTCAACGGCGGTCACAGCTTCCAGACGAACCCGAACAAAGAGCCCAACCCCGGCGAGCCTGCAGAGGTGATCTCCATCGCGGTCAGGCCACACGGCTCGACCAGCGCGACACAGTGGACCACCAAGCACAACGGCGTCCTTGACGTGGTGTCGCCTTATCCGGACAAGGGCCAGGAGCCGGACAAGCAGTGGATCACCATCGACTCCAATCCCGCCAGCCCCAACTACAACACCATCTATGCCATGTGGGTGGTCTTCGACGGAATCAACAGCAAGCCGTTTGTCTCGTGGGCCAAGGCAAATCAGGATGGGACGCACAGCGACTGGTCGACGCCTGAGCTCCTGCCGACCGTCAACAACACTGCCAGCGACACTTACCTTTTGCCACACGTGGCGCCCGACGGCACCGCGTGGACATCCGTGACCAACTTCCCGTCCCAGCACGGAAAGTGCTGCATCTCCGTCTCGACCGACTCGTCGAGCGACGGCGGCAAGACCTGGGTCGCGCACTCGATCGCGATCCACAACGTGCTCGTACCGTCATTCGTCGGCGGCTACGCAAACACGACGTTCACGGATGGCATCGACAACACGTTTGCCGTCGGTACGAATATCGTCAACGGTCACTACCCGCTGTACATCGCGTACAACCAGGAAGACACGACCGCCGCGGTATCGAATGTCTTCCTGACTACATCCGTTGACGGCGGGGCGACCTGGTCGCCCTCGATCAAGGTCAATGACAACGTGAATCCCGTGGACGAGTTCCAGCCGAACCTCGCCGTCGCGGGAGACGGGACCGTCAGCGTCAACTTCTACGATCGCCGGCTTCGCTGCGCCGTCTCAGGGACGACCGAGGCGGATCGCGCCGGACTCGCCCTCGACCAGGTGAACCCGAACTTCTCGGGCTCGCGTTCGAACGCTTTCAACTACTGCATCAACGAAAGCATTCAGTTCTATTCGCCGACCCTTACCGCGCTGGATCACAACATCCGGCTCAGCCAGCACACCTGGGACCCACAGCTCAATTCACCCGTGCGGTTCTGCACCTGCGAGCCAAACGCGACCTTTATCGGCGACTACTTCGGCAATGTTTTCAGCGGCAACACCGATTTCACCACGACGGTGACGACGTTCAACGATGGGACGAACCCGATGTTCCGTCAGCAGCAGCTGGTCGCCGCCGTCCAGATTCCCTAGCGATTTCGAAGCGTTGACCCAGCGGGGCTCCCATACACTTGGGAGCCCTTTTTCTTGGTGTTGAGGAGGTTGTGTCCATGGCGCGAACGCCGCTGCTGAGCCGGTTGCAGTCCGTGTTCCGCGAGTCCGCCGG
>DASTIX010000113.1:0-10681 GCA_035717165.1 Candidatus Dormiibacterota bacterium | reverse complement strand
GGTGGTGTCCTCTACCTCCACGCACACGACACCGCGAAACCTTTTCACACCTCGGGCCACCTCCGCGGCAAGCCGGCGATCGAGGTCGAGGTCAGCCACGATGGCCGCGACCTGGGCAGGCTATCGCTTGGCCGCCGGCGCGGAGGCGTCGAATACTCCCGCCGCGATCTCCAGGCGCTGAACATGGCTGCTGCCACGCTCGGGGAAGCGCTGGTGCTGGGAACGACGCTCGGCCATCTCCTGACGGTCGATGCGCAGCTCCACGAATTGACCGAAGCAAGGCAGCTTCAGGAGGCAGCGCGAAGGTGAAGGTCGAGAATACGGGTCGGACGTCGACTCCGGCGATCGCGGTCGTGTTCAGCGGCGGCGCGACGCTGGGTTCGTTCGAGGCCGGAGTCATCGATTCGATCGCCCGAGCACGTCTGCGGCCGGCGCTGTTGGTCGGGACGAGCATTGGCGCGCTGAACGCCGCCTTCTGGGCATTCAATCCTTCTCCGGATGTGGGCGCCGCTCTGCACGCAGCCTGGCATTCGAGTCAGGACGCGAACATCTTCCCGCGCTCCCCGATCTCGATGCTTCTGCAGCTTGCCGAGGACCGTCCGCTCGGCGATCCATCGCACCTGCGCAGGTTTCTCTCTTCGATTCTTGGCGAAGACCGGTCGATCGAGGACGCGCACATTCCACTGGTGATCGTCGCGACGGACGTGGTGAGTGGAAATCCGGTGGTCATGCGCCGCGGCCGTCTGCTTCAGTCGCTGATGGCCTCCGCCGCAATCCCGGGTCTCTATCCGCCGGTCGAGATCGGCGGACGGCTCCTGGTCGACGGAAGCCTCGTGGCGAATGCCGACATAGAGGTGGTTGCCGCCGGCCCGATCAAGGACGTCGTCCTCATCGACCTCATGGCGCCTGCGTCAAGGGACGAATTGAAGGGCGTGCGCGCCGTTCTCGAGCAGGCCATAACGATTGCTCTCGCCCGCCAGACGGAGCTCGAACGGGTTGCCGTCGCCCGGCGCCTCCGGCTGGTTACGATCCGGCTCCACGTCCCACACCGACCGGACTTGTGGGATCTCCGCTCCGGCGAGCGCCTTTTCGACATGGGTCGCAAGGCGGGTCATCGACTGCTCGAGTCTCATCTTGAGAACGGCAAGATTCGCCCGGGCTTGATCGAGCCGGCAGGGGCGGTGCAGACCGCCGGCTGAGGCTCGATCTCGCGCCCGTCCAGAATAGTTGTGGCATGACCGCTGACATCCTCGAGTCCGCTCGCGCGCTCGGACCTCGGATCGTGTCCGACCGCAGGACGATCCACTCCCATCCCGAGATGGCGTACGAAGAGGAGCAGACCTCGACTCTGGTCCAGGCGCGGCTCCGCGATCTCGGCATCCCGTTTCGTGCGGGGCTGGCGAAGACTGGCGTCGTCGCCCAGATCAAGGGAGGGCTGGGCGACGGCCCGTGCGTGCTCCTTCGGGCCGACATGGACGCCTTGCCGATCGAAGAGAAATCAGGCGTGAGCTTCGCGTCCGAGATCCCGGGCGTCATGCACGCGTGCGGACACGACGCGCACACGGCGATGCTCCTTGCCGCCGCGCAGCTGCTCCTCGAACGACAATCGGATTTCGCCGGCACCGTCAAGCTCATGTTCCAGCCGGCGGAAGAAGGCGGCGCCGGCGCGGCTCGCATGATCGAGGACGGCGTGCTGGACGGCCCCAAGGTCGATGCCGCCTTCATGCTGCACGTCAGGCCTGAGCTGGATGTCGGCCACGTTTCCTGCGGGGCCGGCCCGATCCTCGCCGGGGCGAACAGCTTCACCATCACTGTCATCGGCCGCGGCGGGCACGCCGCGCGACCGCACCAGACGATCGACCCGGTGGTAGTGGGCGCGCAGATTGTCACGGCGGTGCAGACGCTGGTCGCCCGCGAGGTCGATCCCACCGTTCCGGCGGTGGTCACGATCGGCAGCTTCAACGCGGGCAATCGTTCGAACGTCATCGCGGATCGCGCGGTGTTGATGGGCACGATCCGCGCCTTCGACGATGAGCTGTTCGCGCATCTCGAGAGCCGGTTACGTGACGTCGTGACGGGAGTGGGTTCCGCACTTCGCGCCAACGTCCAGATCGATTTCAACATGCGTTACCCGCCCGCCGTCTGTGACGGCGCCATGGCGGAGCGGCTTGGCGACAGCGCGCGAACGCTGCTCGGATCCGAGGCGGTCGAGACCTCTCAGCCGCAGATGGGCGCCGAGGACTTCGCCTTCGTCCTGCAGAAGGTGCCGGGCGCGATGCTATGGCTCGGCGTCAAGAATCCGGAGTGGACCGAGCCCAAGCCGCTGCACACGGCCGGTTTCGACATCGATGAGTCTGCTCTGCCGATCGGGAGCTCAGCCCTGGCGCGCGTGGCGCTCGATTACCTCCGACCCGCGGGCTAGCCGTGCCGACCGTAATCGGTGGGACGGAATCCCCATCGACAGATCGCCTACCGGATCGCAAGCTTGCAACCATGGAGGGCCGGCTCAGCGTCATCTGGTTTGGCCTCTTCGGAGTGCTGCAGTCGACGGATGTCCTGACGACGGCGGTGGACCGGGCGAGAGGCTCCATCGAGTCGATGCCCGTGAGCGCTGCGTTGCTCGACGCGGGCGGCGTTCGACTCTATCTACTGATGAAGGTGTTCCTGATCGCGGCTGCGGCGCTCGCACTCTTGCTGAGCGTGCGATGGGTGCGGGCAAAGCGCAGAAATGCACAAGCCGTCCATCTCTATGTCTTGTCAGCGGTTCGGATTGGCACGGTGGCGATCGCCCTCGCCTCCCTTAACAACGCCGTGCTGCTCAGGTCGATGGGCTGATACCTGGCGGTCGCCGCATTAAGGCCATGATTAGACCTGGAGACACGGATTGCATTCGATCCGATGGCTTACGGGGTTGGCGGTTGTCGGCGCCATCGGCCTCGGCGCATGCAATGACGCCACGAATCCTCCGCCGCCCAGCCCCGTCCCGTATGTAACCCCATCGTCGGTCGCATGGACCGACTGCGGAGACGGCTTCCAGTGCGGCGCCGTCGCGGTCCCGATCGACTACGCGAACCCGACACATGGAACGATCAGGATCGCGCTGGCGCGCAAGCCGGCGACGGATCCATCCCACCGGATCGGTTCGCTGCTCCTCAATCCAGGCGGTCCCGGCGGCTCTGGCATAACGTTTGTCCGTTACTCGGCCAGGCTTATGGCCGGCCTGAATGCTCGGTTCGACCTGGTCGGATTCGACCCGCGCGGCGTGGGTCAGAGCGCTCCCGTTCGGTGCCTGAGCGGCCCGCAGACAGACGCGGCCGACGCGATCGATCCGGTACTTGATGACGCTCAGGAGAGGAAGACCTACCTCGATTCCCTCAAGGCGTATGCGAAGGCATGCGAGCGGACAAGCGGGCGCGTGCTGCAGTTCGTGGATACGGCCAGCGCGGCCAAGGACATGGATGTGCTCCGGGCCGCGCTTGGCGACACGAAGCTGACCTACTACGGGCTGTCATACGGCACCTTCCTCGGCCAGATGTACGCGCATCTCTTCCCGAACCATGTGCGCGCCCTGGCACTCGACGCGGTCTTTGATCCGGCGCTCACTTTTAGCGACCGAAAGCTTCAGACCACGGCCGCTTTGGAAGCAAATCTGCAAGCCTTCCTCGCCTACTGCCGCTCGGTCGGCAGCTGCCAGCTGGCGACATCGGGCGACCCCGCCGAGAAGCTCTACGGGCTGATGGACCGACTCGATCGGCAACCGTTGACGGTGGGCCACCGCAGGCTGACGAGATCGCTTGCGCTCGAGGCGGTCCTCATTTCGCTGTACTCGCCGCGAGCCTGGGACATTCTCCAATCGGCGCTTGCGGCGGCTGACCAAGGCGAAGGCTTGGCGTTGCTCGAGATCTCTGACGCAGTCTTGGGGCGTCACTCGGACGGTTCGTACACGAACTTCCAGGATGCAGATGCCGCGATCTTCTGCGCGGACAACGTGGTGGCGTCGGATGTCGCGTCCTACGACGACCTGGGTGCTCAGCTCTCGAGTTTGTCAGCGCTCTTCGGCCCCGCCCTGCAGTACAGCGGGATCGGATGCTCGTACTGGCCGGTCAAGCCGAGCCGAGCCCCCGGTCCGCTTGCGGCAATCGGCGCTCCACCGATCCTGTTGGTAGGTGGTACCGGTGACCCCGCGACACCCTACGCATCGGCTGTGGCCGTCAACAAGGAGCTCGCCGGCTCGGTTCTGCTGACGAGAATCGGCTACGGCCACGGCTCGTACGGCCAGAGCGAGTGCGTGCGTGAGGCGACCGACGCCTACTTGATCGATCTCACCCTTCCGGCCCCCAATACGGTTTGCCAGTCGGATGCGTGAGGCCTTGTTGTGACGGTCCTTCCGCGCCTCGATCGCATTCCGACCGTAGGGCCCGCACAACAGGGGTCCGACAGCCCTCCCCGAAAGGCGCATCTGGACAGACGATCGCCATGAACGGCTATCTCGGGAGCGGAGGCGGATGGCAACTGCCGGACTCGACCATGACGCGTTCGAAGGGATCGTTGATTCCATAAAGGAGTTCGCCGGAAGGCGGCTCAGCGATGGCGCCCTCCTGGAATTCGACGCTGCGGACGAAATGCCGCTCGAGCTCGTGCGCGCCATGTGCGGAAGTGAGCTCGGTCTTGCCCTGCTTTTCGTGCCGGAGGAGTTCGGAGGGATCGGCGCCGGCGCGATGAACGTCTATCGAATCTGCGAACTGCTCGCCGGCATCGATCTTGGCATCGCGACCGGAGTGCTCGCCACGTCGCTGGGGAGTGACCCGATTCGAGTCGGCGGGACGCACGAGCAGCGCAAGCGCTGGCTCACTCGAATCGGATCGGAAGGCCTGCTCGTCGCGTACGCGGCGACAGAGCCCGAGGCGGGAAGCGACCTGGCGGCGCTGCGCACCACGGCAGTTCGGGTTGGTGCGGGCTACCGGATCAACGGCCGCAAGCAGTGGATCTCCAACGGCGGCGTCGCCGACGTCTACTGCGTGCTCGCGCTCGCGCCGGGGGGGCCGAGCTGGTTCGTGGTCGAGCGGGACGCCGTGGGTCTGCGCACCGGCAAGCGGGAGGAGAAGCACGGCATCCGCGCCAGCAACACGGCCGCGGTCTTCTTCGACGACGTCGCGGTCGACGCCGACCGCCTGGTCGGGGGAGTAGAGGGTCAGGGCCTGCTCCAGGCGCAAGCGGTCTTCGGATATACGCGCCTGATGGTGGCGGCGTTCGGCCTCGGCGCGGGTTGGAATGCGCTGGACCGAGCGATCGCCTACTCGCGCGAGCGGAACGTCTCGGGCGGCCCGCTCTCCGAAAAGCAGGGATACACCCACAAGCTCCTGGTTCCGAATGCCGTCGCGCTCGAGGCCGCGCGGGCCTTCGTCGAGGAGACCGCGATTCGCATCGACGAGGGCGAAGGCAACCTGATCACCGAAGGCGCCATCGCGAAGCTGGCGGCGACGGAGGCGGCGAACCAGGCCGCCGATGCGGCGCTGCAGGCTCTCGGCGGTTACGGCTTCGTGCGCGAGTACATGGTCGAGAAGATCCGCCGCGACGCGCGCATCACCACGATCTACGAGGGCACGTCGGAGATCATGGAGATGACCATCGCCCGCGATCGCTGGCAGGCCCATCTCAAGACGCGCGGCGACCACTATCACGAGCAGGCGCGCTCGCTCATGCGCCTTGCCGAGCGGCAGGCCGACTGCGGCGCGGTCGCGGCGTCGCTGGCCCTCGATGCGCTGGCCGAAGTGCTCGAGCAGTGCAGGCTCCAGCATTTGACGCGCAGCCAGCACATCCTCCTGCGTCTGGGCGAGACGATCGCCCAGGTCGAGTGCGCGGCGAGCCTGGTGCGCCGCGCCGCAGCGGCCGCAGACGGCGCACTGCATACGCAGTCGTCGCTGCGATTCGACGCTCCTCAGCTCGCGGCGATGGCGCGCGTTTGCGCGCGTGACGCCGCATTGCGCGCGTGCGACGCCGGCATCCGCTGGTCGGGCGCCTCCGCGCAGGAGATGACGCTCGCCGACGTTCACGCCGCGCAGGCCGGCCTCCTCGTTGACATGGATCTCGTCGCCGGCGCGCTCTACGGAAGAGCGACTGAAACTGCGCCGCAGCGCGAGCCCGCCATGGCTGGAGTCGCGTCATGAGCGAAGAGCCAAGAGTCGCCATCGCCGTGGTCGGCCTCAGCGCCATCCTTCCCGACGCGCCAAACGTCGACGCCTTCTGGTCCAACCTGGTCAAGGGTCGCTACTCGATCACCGACGTCGATCCTTCGCGTTGGGATCCGGCCCTTTACTACGACCCCGACCGGAACGTCCCGGACAAGACGTACTCCAAGATCGGCGGCTGGGTACGCGATTGGACGTGGGACCCGATGGCCTGGCACCTGCCGATCCCACCACGGGTGTCCGACGCCATGGACGACATCCAGAAGTGGGCGATCAGCCTCGCCCGATCGGCGCTGGCGGATTACGGATGGCCCGCACGGGCGGTCGACTTCGAACGCACCGGCGTGATCCTTGGGAACGCGCTCGCCGGCGAGAACCAGTGGGTCACGATGCAGCGAGTCGCCACGCCCGAGTACGAGCGCGACCTCGCGCACGCGGCGTCATTCGCGAGCCTTCCGGCGACGACTCGCTCGGCCATCCTCGAAGAGACGAGGTCGGCCGTTGCCCTCAGCCACCCGCCGATCACCGAGGACACGATGCCCGGCGAGCTGGCGAACGTCATCGCGGGCCGCGTCGCCAATGTCTTCGACATGCACGGGCCAAACTACGTCTGCGACGCCGCGTGCGCCTCGGCCCTTGCCGCGATGAATGCGGCTGTCGAGGAGCTCATCGACGGCCACTGCGACGTCGTCCTCACGGGCGGCCTCGACCGCACGATGAACGCAACCGCGTTCGTGAAGTTCTGCAAGATCGGCGCCCTTTCCGCGACCGGCACCCGTCCGTATGCGGAGGGCGCGGATGGTTTCGTGATGGGCGAGGGCGGCGGGATGTTCGTCCTCAAGCGGCTCGCCGACGCAGAGCGCGACGGCGACCGCATCTATGCGGTGGTCAGGGGACTGGGCGGATCGAGCGACGGCAAAGGCAAAGGGATTACCGCGCCGAATCCGATCGGCCAGAAACTCGCCGTCGAGCGCGCGTGGCAGACCGCCGGTCTGTCGCCCGCGACGGCCACCATGATCGAGGGGCACGGCACTTCGACGAAGGTCGGAGACACGGTCGAGGTCGAAAGCCTGGCCGGCGTGCTGCAGGAATCCGGGGCGGCGACGGGATCGGTCGGACTGGGGTCCGTCAAATCGAACATCGGTCATCTGAAGGCAGCTGCCGGCGCAGCGGGCCTGCTCAAGACGGTGCTCGCGCTCCATCACAAGGTCGTCCCGGCGAGCCTTCACTGCGAACGCACCAACCCAGACCTCGACTTCGCGCATTCGCCGCTGCGTGTCGTGACCTCGACCGAAGATTGGAGCCGTCCTCCCGACGGCGTGCGGCGGGCGGGCGTGAGCGCGTTCGGTTTCGGGGGGACGAACTTCCACGCGGTGCTCGAGGAATTCGTGCCTGGAAGGCTGGACGGCAAGCGCGTGGTCGCGCTCGGTGCGATACCGGTGACTAAGCCGAAGCCGCCCATTCGCGGCGCCGCGGTGATCGGAGCAGCGACCGAAGCCGATCTCAGGGCCCGTCTCGAGCGGCTTGCCGCGGACGCGCAGGCGGGTCGCGAGCCGGCGCGTCAGGCCCCGGCCGCGGCTGACCTACTGGCCAGAGAGCGCATCGCCATCGACTTCGGCACGGCCAAAGAGCTGGCCGAGAAGTGCGCCCTCGCGCTCCGTGCGGATGGACCGGCGGCGTGGAAAGCGCTGCGGTCCCGTGGCGTGTTCCGCGGATCGGGACCGCCGCCGAAGGTCGCGTTCCTCTTCACCGGTCAGGGATCGCAGTACGCCAACATGCTCGGCGCGCTGCGACGGAGCGAACCGATCGTCGGCGGCGTGTTCGACGAGGCGGACGACATCATGTCCCCGCTTCTCGGGCGCAAGCTGAGCGACGTCATCTTCGTGGACGGCGGCGAAGCCGCGGGTGTGGCCCGCGCCGAGGCGGCGCTGCGCCAGACCGAGATCACGCAACCGGCGGTGATGACCGTCGACCTCGCGTTGACCAGATTGCTCGACGCATACGGCATCCGGCCGGACATGGTCATGGGCCACAGCCTCGGCGAGTACGGAGCGCTCATGGCGGCGCAGAGCCTGACCTTCGAGCACACCCTCGAGGCGGTCAGCGCGCGCGGCCGAGAGATGAGCCAGCTGACGGTCGAGGACCGCGGTGTCATGGCGGCGGTGATCGCTCCGCTCGCGGAGATCGAGAAGGCCGTTGCAGCCGTCGACTCGGGCGTCGTGATCGCGAACGTCAACAGCACGACTCAGGGCGTCATCGGCGGACCAAGCGTTCCCGTGCGCAAGGCGATGGTATCGCTCACCGCGGCGGGGTTCCAGGTGGTCGAGCTTCCCGTCAGCCACGCGTTTCACACCTCGATCGTCGCGCCCGCCAGCGGTCCGCTGAAGCAGACGCTGCAGCGCCTGGAGCTGCGCCCTCCGCAGCTGCCGATCGTCTCGAACGTCACGGGCAAGTTCTATCCGACGGGTTCCGATGTCGTGCCATTGATGCTGGAGCTCCTCGGCCGTCAGGTGGCCGAGCCGGTGCAGTTCGTGGCCGGATTGCGCACGCTGTACGAGGCCGGCGCGCGAGTCTTCGTCGAGGTCGGACCGAAGCGCGCGCTGCAGACGTTCGCCGAAGACGTGTTGGGCGGGAACGAGGACGTGGTCACCCTCTTCACGAACCACCCCAAGACGGGCGAGTACGAATCGTTCAACCAGGCTCTGTGCGGCCTCTACGCAGCGGGGCTCGGCACCGCGCGTGAGGAGCCCGAAGCCACACCGGTCGCCGTGAAGCATGAGGTTGCGCAACGCGAACCGGTCGTCATCACGGGCGCCGCCCTTGGGCTGCCCGGCACCGAGCGCGTCTTCGATGACGGCAACCTGGCGCGGATCCTCGCGGGCGAGGTTTTCATCGATGTCCTTCCCACGCGGTTTCGTCGAGCGATGCTCGCCAAGCACGTCACGAGGCTGGTCAAACGCGAAGGCGCCGATCCAACGTTCGAAACGATCGACAAGCCCGACGACGTGATCAGGCTCGCAGCGCGCGCCGGCGCGTTCGATCTTGCGTCGGAATTCGGCGTTCCAGACGAGCTCGTGGACGCGCTGGATCGCACGACACAGCTGGCGATTGGTGCGGGCATCGACGCGATGCGCGACGCGGGTATCCCGCTCGTGATGCATTACCGCAAGACGAAGTCCGGCACGCAGCTGCCCGAGCACTGGACCCTGGCGGACACTATGCGCGACGACACGGGCGTCATCTGCGCATCGGCCATGCCCGGACTCGACCGGATGACGGAGACGGTCACGGAATTCGAGCGGGCACAAGCGCGAGAGCAACGGCTCGCAGACCTCGAAAGTCTTCGCGCTCACTTCCCTGGCCAGGGCGGTGCCGGCGTGGCCGAGCTCGACCGAAGGATCACCGAGCTCCGGCACGATATCGAGAAGCACCCGTACGAGTTCGATCGCCGGTTCCTGTTCCGCGTCCTCTCGATGGGACACTCGCAGTTCGCCCAGCTGATTGGCGCGCGCGGCCCCAACACGCAGATCAACGCCGCGTGTGCAAGCACGACCCAGGCCATAGGCCTTGCGCAGGACTGGATCCGCGCGGGCCGCTGCCGGCGCGTGCTCGTGATCGCGGCGGACGACGCCACATCCGAACACCTCATGGAGTGGGTCGGTTCCGGTTTTCTCGCAAGCGGCGCGGCCGCCACCGACGACGTCGTCGAGGACGCCGCCGTCCCCTTCGACCGCCGCCGTCACGGAATGGTCATCGGGATGGGCGCTGCCGCGATGGTGGTGGAGTCGGCAGCGGCCGCGCGGGAGCGAGGCATCACACCGATCTGCGACGTGCTGGCCACCGTCACGGCCAACAGCGCGTTCCACGGCACGCGCCTCGACCCGAAGCACATCTCGCAGGTGATGGAGACGTTGGTCGGTGAAGCCGAACGCGAATGCGGAGTGCGCAGAGCTGACATCGCGTCCAGCACAGTGTTCATCTCGCACGAGACGTACACGCCCGCGCGCGGAGGCAGCGCCGCCGCCGAGGTCGATGCCCTGCGTTCGGTGTTCGGCGCCGCCATCGACGACATCGTGGTCGCCAACACCAAAGGGTTCACCGGGCATCCGATGGGAGTGGGCATCGAAGACGTCGTCGCGGTCAAGTCGCTCGAGACCGGCATCGTGCCGCCGGTCCCGAACTTCAAAGAACGAGATCCCGACCTCGGTCCGCTGAACCTGTCCCGGGGTGGTAGCTACGAGCCTGCATACGCGCTGCGCCTGGCGGCCGGGTTCGGCTCGCAGATCAGCATGGCGCTGCTGCGGAGAGTGGAACCGCCCGACCGCAAGCGCCGAGCGCCTGACGAGCTCGGCTATGCGTACCGGATCGCCGACCGCCTGCGATGGCAGGCGTGGCTGCAGCAAAGCGCCGGGCGACCGGATCCAGAGCTCGAGGTCGTCAACCGCGCGCTGCGGATCAAGGAGGTGAACCCGGCCACGAAACCTGCCGAGATC
>DASTIX010000112.1:0-50845 GCA_035717165.1 Candidatus Dormiibacterota bacterium | reverse complement strand
GCGATCGCGGAGGCGGCTTGCGGTGCGGTGAGCGTGCCTTTGAAGGCGTTCGGCGCGACGACGATCTTCATCGGTTAGTCCCGAATATCGGCCATCCGGGGCCGCGAAAACCACGGATAGGCGCGCCTATCCGGGGGTTTCAGTAGACCGGGATCGTCCAGTCCTTGTACTTCGGCGTGTTGCCGCGGACTGCGTTGAAGTAGATGTTCTGCAGCTCCTGTGTGAACTCGCCGACCTTGCCGTTGCCGACCGGCCGCCTGTCCACCTCGACCACGGGCGAGATCTGCGCGCCCGTGCCGCAAAGCAGCAGCTCCTCGCACGTGTACAGCTCGGTGCGATCGATGCTGCGCTCGACGACGTCGAGGTTGAGCTCGTCCTTGATCACGTTCATCAGCAGGTGACGCGTCACGCCCTCGAGGATGTCGTCGGTCACAGGCGGTGTGACGAACACGCCGTCCTTGAGCATGAAGAGGTTTTCCGCCGAGCCTTCGGAGACGTGTCCATCGACCGCCAGCACGATGGCCTCGTCGTAGCCGGCCTCGATCGCCTCGGATTTCGCCAGCGCGGACTGGGCGTAGGCGCCTGATATCTTGGCGCGCGCTGGAAGCGACTGGTCGGGGACCCGGCGCCAGGTGCTGACCATGCAGCGGATGCCCGCCTCGACCTCGACGTAGTTGCCGAATGGGATCGCGTAGATGAAGAAACCTCGGTTTAGGTTGTGGAGACGCACGCCGATCTCTTCGCTCGACGTGTAGAGCAGCGGCCGGACGTAGACGTCGGACTTGAACTCGTTGCGACGCAGCAACTCGAGCGTGTAGTTGACGAGCTCCTCGGTGGTGTAGGGCAGCTGCATGCGCATGACGTTGGCCGAGCGATGCATGCGGTCGAAGTGCGCGGCGGGCTCGAGGAGATAGAGCTGGTTCGCCTTGGAGTTCCAGTACGCGCGGATGCCCTCGAAGACGGCGGTTCCGTAGTGGAGGGCATGCGTCATCAAACCGAGCTTCACGTCGTGGTAGCGCGCGAAGTCGTCCTGATAGAAGACCCACGTGTTCGGATGCTCCGCCGGCTTTTTCACCGCGGTCTTGGTTTTTGTTTCCACACCCACTGAGGTAAGTGTATTCGGCTTCGGCCTACCCGCCCGTACGGGCCGGTTAGCATTTCAACCGTGAGCCTTTACGGCATCATCGCGGACCTTCGGCGCGAGCATCCGACCACCGCCGGGATGCAGACGCTCGACATGGTCACCGCCGAGCTGGGACGCACGCGCGACAACCTCAAGGAAGCGGTCGCCAACCTCGACGGCAAGGCACTTCCGCCGGGCGGAAAGCCAATCGTCGACGAGCTGGTCGAGCGCGCGCGCCTCGAGGGCGTCGACGACCTCGACTTCGGCCCCGACCCCTATGACAAACCCGTCGAGGAACCGCTGGACGAGGGAACCGCCGGAATCGGCGCGCTGCTCGCGGTCTCGTCGATCGTCGGCATCGCGCTCGCGGTGCTCGCAACGATCCTCGGCCTGAACGCGATTTTCAACGGTGGCTGAGTACTCGTTTGACGTCGTCTCCGAGTTCAACTCCGCGGAGCTGACCAACGCGCTCGACCAGGCGCGCCGCGAGGTGGGGACGCGCTTCGACTTCAAGGACACGGCCACGTCGTATGACCAGCGCGGCGATGTGATCGTGATCGAGTCCGCGAGCGAGGACCGGGCGAAGGCGGCGCTGCAGGTGCTGCGCGAAAAGGGCGCAAGGCGCCAGCTGTCACCGAAGCTGTTCCAGGCGAGCGACGCCAAGACCGTCGGCAAAGGCCGCGGTCAGGTCGAGGTCCGGCTGAACGCGGGCATCAACGACGACCTTGCACGCGACCTGCGCAAGCGGATCCAGAACGTCTCGAGCAAGGTGCAGGTCCGCATCCAGGGCGACCAGCTGCGAGTCACGAGCAAGGACAAGGACACGCTTCAGGCGGTGATCAAGTCGCTGCGCGAAGCGGACGACATTCCGGTCCCGCTTCAGTTCACGAACTACCGATAGTCGTAATTCCCGCGATCGACATCCTGGGCGGACAGCCGGTCCGTCTGACGCAAGGGCGGTACGACCAGGCAACCGTCTACGGGGATGATCCCGTCGCCATCGCCAACCGGTATGCGCAGGCAGGAGCAAGGCGCGTTCACGTCGTCGATCTCGACGCCGCGCGCGGTTCCGCGAGCAACGCGACGCTGATCGACCGCATGCTGCGCGAGGCGCCCGTCGAGCTCCAGGTCGCGGGCGGCGTCCGCACGCAGGACTCGGTGACGCGGCTCCTGGAGAGCGGCGCCAAGGCCGTCGTCATGGGAACGGCCGCCATCCGGGAACCGCACCTCTTCGAGAAGTGCGCGTTCGCCCACCCGGGCAAAGTCCTGGGCGCACTGGACGTCCGCGAGGACAAGGTCGCGATCTCGGGCTGGCTCGACACCGACCCGGTCGCGTTGAAGGCGCTGATGGGTCGGTGGTCGGACCTCCCGCTGGCCGGGGTCATCCTGACGTGCATCGACCGAGACGGCACGATGTCGGGGCCGGATCTCCAGACGTTGGGCCGGGTGCGCAAGATGACCAAGTTCGACCTGCACTACTCGGGTGGCATCGCGTCGCTCGACGATCTGCGCCGCGTTTCCGCCGCCGGCGCTCAGGCGGCAATCCTCGGCAAAGCGCTGTATGAAGGAAAGGTGGCGCTGGAGCAAGCTCTGTCGTTGTGAAGCTCCTCGCGGTCGCCGCCACTTTCCTGCTGTTGGCGGCCTGTGGCGGCCGCGATACACCGGATGACAACGGCCTGCACAGCGACATCGCCAACGGCACGACCGGTGCCGAGGTGACCTTCGACGCGACGCTGGTCGACGAACCGGTGCAAAGCGGCGACCATGAGGTGTTCCATGTGCGCGTGCCGAGTGGAGAGATCCTCGAGGTCGATCACAACACGAGCGAGGCGCAGGCGGTGCCGGCGCACAAGGGCGACGGAGTCGTGATCCACGGCCAGCTCTACATCGATCCAGGGCCGCATATCGGTGTGCACTGCACGCACGCGCACACCTCGAGCGGCTGTCCATACCCCGGCTGGATCGAGTACAACAACAATTACTTCGAATGAGCCGACGAAAGCCCGGCCGCAGCCTGATCGAGAACCTGCGCGCAGGGAACTACGGCGGTTTGCGGCGGCTGGCGGTGATAGTCACCAACACGTTTCGGAAGATCCCAGGCGGCGGCTGCTGCGGTCAGTACGGCGAACCGGGTTGTTGAATGACTCGGGATGAGGCCCGTGCGGCCGGACTGCTCAAATAGTCGATAGTCCGGACTATCTGCGCATGGTGTGTCCGGGAACCAGCTGTTAGTCCGGACTATCGCGGCTTGGGTTTTCGCGCCACCGTGACCGCGTTCGCCTGAGCAACCGGGCGCACCACGATCTCGTCGATGTCGACGTGCGGAGGTCGCGTCACCGCGAAAAGAACGCAGTCCGCGATGTCGTCTGCGGTCAGCGGCTTGATCCCTTCGTACGGCTCCTTCGCCTTTTTCCGGTCGCCGTGGAACCGCACGATGCTGAACTCGGTTTCGACGAGGCCAGGCGCGACCTCGGTCACCCGGATCGGCTCACCGTTCAGCTCGAGCCGCAGCGTCTTGGTGATGGCGCGGACCGCGTGCTTCGCCGCGGTGTAACCGGCGCCGCCCTTGTACGTCTCGAATCCGGCGATCGACCCGATGTTGACGATGTGCCCGTGCTTGGCCTTGCGCAGAAGCGGCAGACATGCGCGCGTCATCCACATCAGCCCGAGGACGTTGGTCTTCCACATGTCGATCCACTCGTCGTCGACCGCATCCGCGATCGGCCCGAGACCGAACGCGCCCCCCGCATTGTTGACGAGCACGTCGACGCGACCGAAGCGTTGCTTGACCTCACCCACGAACTCTTTGATGCTCTCTTCATCGGTCACGTCGAGGCGAAGCGCAACGCCTTCCTCGCCGGCGACTCTTACCAGGCGGTCGACACGCCGCGCGCCGACGACGATGCGATAACCGTGACGACCGAGCGCGATCGCCGTGGCTGCACCGATCCCCGAGCTCGCTCCCGTGACGACTGCGATTGGAGTCATGCGGTAAAGGGATGCAAAACGCGTCCCGTCCAAGCGTAACCTAGAGAAAAATGCTCGACGCGATCGTCGCATTTGTCGTCGTGACGCTCGTCGCCGCCGGCGTGCTCGTCATCATCGGCCCGCGCAACGCGTGGCGTCGGATCAGATCTTTGCGCCGGCCCGACATCATGCCCCTCGTAGAGCCGCGCCGGCCCCGCGAGGTCAATGCGCTGAACCCGAGGACGCAACGCGTCGTGATTGCCGCGGGCCGCCTCGCCAACTGGATGCGCACGCACGGACATGAGGACGTCGCCCGCGACATTCGCGCCTCGGCGGCTCGGCTGAACGGCAACGAGGCCGCGGGACTCTACGCCCTCCAAACGACCCTCCGCCGCATGCGGGTCGTCAACATCACGGACAGCGCGGCGCATGAACGATTGCGCGCACTCGTCACGGAGCTGCGGAGCGCGCTCGATGACAGGTTCGAGCAGCTGGAGCTGCTGCCTTTCAACAAGAAGTCTTAGACCGGCTCCCGCTTCAGGACTTCGGCATCCAGCTCCCTCGGCAAGTCGACTTCCGACCGCGCGATGAGGGTGAACTCGGGCGCCGGGCCGAGCACCATCATTCGCCGCCACAGGCTCACGTCGCCACGGCCCGTCCAGCGCTCGAGCAGACGGTAGAGGTGCGGGTATGTCATGCCGTGTGGCTTCGCGAATCGAATCTCAGTCGTCGCGTCTGGGCTGTACTGGCCGGCCGCCAGCTTCAGCAGCTTCCCGGTGAAATTCGTGGCCACACGCGCCACGTCCGCGTGCGAAGCCGATCGCTGACCGCTGACCGCCGCGTCGTTCAACGGATCGAGGGCGGCCGAGTTCTCGACGACGTACCAGTCGCAGTACTGCGAGCCAACGCGGTAGGTCTGCGAACCGATGAAGCCTGGAACACCTGCCTGTGCGAGTGTCGAGTGAAATCGGCGCAGTCCTTCCTCGTACCGAATCGCGTCGCCGTCCGGCGCAAGCTCGTGGAAGAAGAGGTAGGCGATCAACTCAGCGCGGCTTCGGGCCCTTGCCCGATTCGATGTATTTCTTGAGCGAGCCCATGTTCTTGTGGATCCCGGCGGCGTATTGAGGCCCCAGTAATCCGGCGGCCAACCGCAGCAGCCCGCCGAGCTCGTAGTCCATCTCGTAGGCGAGGCGCGTCGAGCCGTCCTTGTGCTGCGTGTACGTGTACGCCCACGTGCCTTTGAGCGGGCCTTTGATGAAGCGACCGGCGCATTTCTTCGGCTTGTGGTACACGTCCTGCTCGACCTCGAGCGTCACTTTGTGACCGCCAGGAAGGTTGAGGAGATAGCGGTACCTCGTGCCCTTACCCGGAGGGCCTGCGTCGAGCTTCTCCGCTTTCTCGAGATACGTAGTCCACTTCGGGGCGTTTTTGACGTCCTCCGCGACGACCGCCCAGACCCGATCCGCCGGGGCATCGATGTCAACGTGCTCGCGGATCTTTCCCACACTGCGATCATCCAATAGATGGCTGAGGGGCCGCCGAGCCGAGCGTTGGGAGCGCTGCGCCACCGCAACTACCGCCTGTTCTTCACCGGTCAGATCATTTCGACGGTCGGGACGTGGATGCAGAGCGTCGCGATGCCGTGGCTGGCGCTCGAACTGACACACAGCGGCTTCCTCGTCGGCCTCGTGCTCGCCGCGCAGTTCACGCCCATCCTGATCGCCGGGCAGTTCGGCGGGATCGTCGCCGACCGATTCCACAAACGCAACGTGCTGCTCGCGACGCAGACGGCGTTCACCGTCCCGGCGTTCGTCCTATTCGTGTTGACGCAATCCGGTCACGCCGAGTACTGGATGGTGATAGTCGCAGCGCTCTCCGCCGGCATCATCAATGTCTTCGACGTGCCGGCGCGGCAGGCGTTCATCATCGAGATGGTCGGCAAGCAGGACCTGACGAACGCGATCGCGCTCAACTCGTCCGTGTTCAACGCCTCGGCGGTCATCGGTCCCTCGGTGGCCGGAGTCGTGATCGCGTTCCTGGGCGTGCCGCTGTGCTTCCTCTCCAACTCGATCAGCTACCTCGCCGCGGTCGCCGCGCTGCTCTTGATGCGTGATCTTCCGCGACGCGAGCCGATGGTCCATCAGGAGCGCTTCCTCGCACGGCTCGCCGAGGGCGCCGGTTACGCGCGGCGAACGCCAGTCGTCGGTGGCCTTCTCGTCACGGTTGCCTTCTTCTCACTGTTTGCGATGAACCGCTCGACGCTGCTGCCGCTCTTCGCCGATCAGGTGCTTCGCGTGGGCGCACAGGGATTCGGCTTCATGCTCGCGGCTATGGGCCTGGGCGCGGTGTGCGGCGCGCTCACGCTGGCGTTTTTCCCGGAGATGGGCGCCAACCCACGACGCCAGCTCTGGGTCGCGGCGATCTGGGCGGCCGCGCTCCTCGAGTTCGCGATCTCTCGTGTGTTTGTGCTGTCGCTGGCCACGCTGTTCGTCGCCGGCTACTGCCAGATCTCGTTCCTCGCGACGACCAACAGCCGCCTGCAGACCGACACGCCGGACCACCTCCGTGGCCGGGTGATGGCGCTTTACATGCAGGCGTTCGCGGGAATGAGCCCGATCGGCAACATCCAGGCCGGCCTGCTTGCCTCGCTGTTCGGAGCTCCGTGGTCGATGGCGATTGGAGCCATCATCGCGGCGGCGTCGTTGTTCGGCATCACCGTCGCGGTGCCTGAAGTGTTCGGTCAGCCGATAAAGGCTTCGAGCACCGCAGCGACCGCGAGCGCGGGCACGAGCCAGCGCAGCGCTCGGACGTAGTCGGCGAACGCGGCCATCACGCGGACGGTCCATCCGCTGCGCGGGTCCATGTGAATCGCCGACGCTCCGATCTGGATGACCAGGCCGCCGGCGATGATGGCGGCCGGCACCTCCACGAGCCCGTTGGGAACGATGCCGCTGAGGGCCAGCGCCCACGATGACAGCGCGGCGGCGAATCCAAGGAGAAAGCCCGGCGCGAACGTGAGCAAGAATCCGCTCATGCCGGCGGTGGTGATGGCGAGCGCACCCACCAGGATGAACGCCAGCAGGTTGTGGCTGAAGATCGCCGCGGCCTCGACGAGCGGTCCTCCATCGCCTGTCGAGCTGACCAGGCTCGACAGCACCGGCTTGACGACCGCCGACGGGATCGCGCTCGAGATGCCTGCGAGGTAGCCGGCGAGCGCACCGAGCGGAAAACCCAGCGCCGCGATGGCGATCGGAACGCGCCTCATCCAGAGCAGTCGAAGGAATCCAGGACGGCTGTCCAGGCTCGCCCACATCGCTCGCACCGCGCGCCGGACAGGGTGGCCCAATCCCGAATCGCGGGCGAGCAGGGCCTCGCGCGAGAACCCGCTGAACCCCATACGGAGCAACGCGACGGCGATGACGATCATCAAAAGCGCGAAGGCCCACAGGATCTCCGCGCGGCCGAGCAGGATGAGCGCCGCCTCGACCTGGAGAACGACGGACATCGGCAGGATGATGAACGACGCCATCACGTTGGCCGCTCGCATGGTCCGTGCGTTGAGGCTGATGATCACCGCCCCCGCCACCATCGCCGCGACCTGGCAGATCGTCGACAGCGACAGCGCAAGCAGGATCGCCAGCGGGAAATAGCCGAGTCCGGGGAACGTGACGAGGCAGTAGACGATCAGACCGCCGTAGCAGAGCGTGAGCGACACCGCCAGCACGGCGACGACCTTGCCGGCGTAGATCTCGGCCTCGCGCAGCGGCGTCGACAGCAGCACTTCGAGAGTCGTGCGCTCGCGCTCGCCGACGAATGACTCGAGCGCCAGCACCAGCGAGAAGCTCGCGGGGATGAAGACCACGAAGAACGCGCCGACGAGTGCGAGGCGGTTCACCACGGCGGTGCCGCCGCCGAACACCGCGAGCGCGCGCACGCCCGAGCCGGAGCCGATCGGAATCGCCAGCGTCAAGGCGACCATCGCCACGATCAGGCGAAGTTCGCTGACCGCATCCTTGAGGTCGCGCCGCGCCACGAGGGCGGCTTTACGCCGATCGAGTTGTGGCCAGCTCACGCTCATCGCTCACTCCGTGATTGCCGACTATCGCGAGATAGATGTCCTGCAAGGTGGGCAGCTCGCGGATCTCCTGACGCGTCTTGAGCCCCGACTGCCGGCGCAGATCCTGCATGTCGCCGATCGCGAGCGCGCGGCCGCCGGACATGATCCCGATGTCACCGGCCAGGTGCTCCGCCTCGTCCATGCTGTGCGTGCAGATCACGAGCGCGCAGCCTTCCTTCTGCAGGTCCTTGAGGTAATTCCATGCGCGCCGAGCGCTGTCAGGGTCGAGCGCCGACGTCGGCTCGTCGGCAAGCACGAGACGGGGATGGTGGAGAGTCGCGCGGATCAAAGCGACCTTCTGGCGCATCCCTTTCGAAAAGGTGCCGAGCCAGCGGTCGCCCGCGTCGGTCAGCTCGAAGATGTCGAGCAGGTCGTCGATGCGGCGCTTTCGCGTCGACGGCTCGATGTCGTAGATGGCGCCGAAGTGTTCGAGGTACGCCCGCGCCGACATGCGCTCGTAAAGCCCAGGAACCTCGGGCATGAGGCCGACGCGCGCGCGTACGCCCGCCGGATTCTCGGCCGAGTCGACACCGTCGACCCTGACGGTGCCGGCGGTCGGCGTCAGCACGCCGGCCATGCAGCGAAGCGCGGTGGTCTTACCCGCGCCGTTGCGACCGAGGAGGATCAGGCACTGTCCCTCTTCGACGCGGACGGTCAGGTCTTTGAGTGCCTGGACGTCGCCATAGTTCTTCGCCAGGCCATCGACTTCGAGCATGGAGGTTCGATTTTGAGGGTTTGAGTTGCGGTAATCTCACTTCTTGCGACCTCGGTTTTCTGCCGGGGTCTTTTTTTATTCGAGGAGAAGTCCGATGAACGACAGCGAATTCCTCCAGACGTTCCTGCGCGGCTGGCCCACCGACGAACCGTTCCATCATTACGACCACTTGCGGGTCGCATGGCTCGTGATCGACCGCCATGGCGCGGACGTCGCGGCGGAGATCGTTGGTGGCCGACTCAAGGCGATGGCGACCGCGAAGGGAGTGGCGCCCCTCTACAACGAAACCATGACCCGGTTCTGGATCCGGCTCCTCGCGCACGTGCGCGACAGAGCGCGAGGGGCAAGCATCGACGAGGCGATCCGGGAGCAACCCATGCTGCTAGACAAGCACCTCGCGCAGAGGCACTGGAGCCGAACCCTGATGTTCGGGCCGGAGGCCCGGGTCAACTGGGTCGAGCCGGACCTGCGCCCGCTTCCGTTTTGATCAGGGGGACGGAAAGCGCGGCTTCAGGCTTGGGGTCGGTCTGCGGACCGACCTCCGGCCCCAGATCGCGACCAGCGCGACCGAGGCGAGGAAGAAGACGAGCCCGACCAAAAGGACGACCACCGGGGGCCCTCCAAAACCCGACGCGATCAGGCCACCGATCGCGCCGCCGACCGCGGCGACGATGACTCCGAGCATCCCCGGGAGCGTGACGAGATTGTGAAACACCGATCCGAGGCGAGAGGCGCCCATGGGTTCCACGCCCAGCGTCTGGAGCACGCCGTGCAGATCGTCGTGAGGGCTCGTGGTGAAGTTCGGCTCCAACTCGGGATGGAGGGCGAGGTACGCGTTGCGAATGCGATTCATCGCCACGACCCACATGTAGTCGTCGAGGTTGAGCATCAGCAGACGTCGAACCGTCAGCAGGCCGACGAAGAACACCACGGACAGCATGAAGATCGCCACCGAGACGAATGCTGTTCCGAAATGATCGGCCTGCGCGACAAGGGCCAGCGCGATCACCGCGCCCGAAAGAATCGCCAGGAACATGTTCACGCGGCCGAACGACTCTTGATATGTCAGCGAACGCGCGGAGAGAAGGCTCCAATGCTCGGTCGCGAGGATCTGGATGACCTCGGACTCGCGACGCTGCGGCGGTAGCTCCGTCGACATCTAATCGCGTGGAAGATAGCGCGGCAGGTCGGCGAGCGAGTTGAAACCTCTTGCCAGGAGCTGCGCAGCGATGCCGTCGTGCACCTCCGCGATCGTGCGCGGGTTGACGAAGGTCGCAGTGCCGACCTGGATGGCAGCGCATCCCGCCACCAGGAATTCCAAAGCGTCCTCCGCGCGTGCGATGCCGCCAATGCCGACCACTGGGATTCGCACCGCGCGCGCAGCCTGGTGCGCCAGGTGCACCGCGAGCGGGCGGATCGCGGGGCCTGACAGGCCGCCCGTGCGGAAGCTCAAACGTGGCTTGTACGAGTTCAGATCGATCGACATGCCGACGAACGTGTTGATCGCGCACAGCGCGTCAGCACCCGCCGACTCGACCGCGCGCGCGATGACGCCGATGTCGCCGACCATCGGCGTGAGCTTCACCCACACGGGAAGCTTGGTGCGTTTGCGGACGGCTTCCGTCACCGCCGCGGCGGCATGTGGGTCGTTGCCGAAGTAAAGCCCACCCTGCTCGACGTTCGGGCACGAGATGTTGATCTCGAAACCGCTCACACCGGGCACGCCGTCGAGCCGCGCCGCCAGTTCACCGTATTCGGACGCCGACTCGCCGTTGATGTTGACGAACACCGGAAAGTCCCACGAAGCCCACTTCGGCGCGTAGTCGCGGATGAGCGCTTCGACGCCGGGTCCCTGCAGTCCGATCGCGTTGAGCATTCCGCTCGGCGTCTCGACTATCCGCGGCGGCGGCGTTCCCTCCCGCGGCCGCAGAAAGATTCCTTTGCTGACCATGCCGGCCAGCGCACGACGCTCCAGCAACGGCACCTCGGTCCCGTATCCGAACGTCCCCGACGCGGCGAGCACCGGACCACGAAGCTTCAGCGCGCCTACCTGCACGGAGAGGTCGGCGGTCATCCGGCATACGCGAGATGCGACGGAAGCGCGTTCCAATCAATGTCGCGCGCTCGATAGACCGGGCCTTCCGTGCATGCGCGGTCGTAGCCGCCGCGCGCCAGCGGCACGGCGCAGCCGAGACAGACGCCCGTACCACAACCCATATAGGTCTCGACTGCGACCTGGGCCTCGGGCCAGCGTTCAGCGACCGCGGCGAGCATCCGGTTGGGCCCACACGCAATGACCACGTCGGCTTCAGGCGCGGCGGCCACCGCGGTGCCGTGAAAACCGCGCGATCCGTCGTCCGTCGCCCAGACCACTTTGTCGCCGTCAGCCTCGGAGCAGAGCTCCTCCTCCGTGCGCGCGCCGTGCACCCATGTGACACGCATGCCGGCCGCGCGCGCGTCGCGAGCGGCGATCGGCATCGGTGCCACGCCGAGCCCGCCGCTGACGAGCACAGCGTGCTCGCCCGGCGTGAAGTCGAAGCCATGACCAAGCGGTCCGAGGCAGCTCACACGGTCGCCGATGTCCATGGCGAGCAACGCGGCGGTCCCGGATCCGACGGCCCTGAGGACGATCTCGACGTCCTCCTCATCGAGGGAGCGGTAAACCGAGAACGGACGGCGCAGGAGCGGCCCGGGCGACCATCCGAGATTGACGAACTGGCCGGCGCGAACCGCCGCGGCGACCTCGGGTGCGCGCAGCGTAAGCACGAACGTGGCGCGCGCGACTCGACGCCGGCCGGTTATCGGCGCGTCAAGCAGAAACACTGTCGCGCCACTCGCCGATCGTCCTCACCTCCATCTCATCGCGCGCGTTGACCACCGACTCGAGCAGGGCGCCGGCGGTGTCGAGCGATGTGAGGCATGGGATGCGGCGCTCCACCGCCGCACGGCGAATCTCGAAGCCGTCTTTGATCACGGGGTTGCCGTCGCCCGGATCCTCGTAGATGTTCGACATCGTGTTGATGACGAGCTGAACCTCGCCCCGCACGATGACGTCGACCACGTTAGGCGATTCCTCACCGATCTTGTTGACCACTCGCGGCGAAAAGCCGGCGGCTTTGAGCGCGCGTGCGGTGCCGTCTGTCGCGACGAGCTTGCAGCCGAGCTGCACCAGGCGCGAAACGATCGGAAAAAGCTCGGGCTTGTCGGCGTCGGCGATCGTGAGCAGCGCTGTCGCGCCGCGTTCGAGGTGCATGCCGGACGCGACGAAGGCTTTGCGCAGAGCCTCGTTCAGCGTGCGCGCGATCCCGATGGCCTCGCCGGTCGACTTCATCTCCGGGCCGAGATAGGAGTCGACCTTCGCGAGCTTGTTCATGGAGAAGACGGGGGCCTTGACCGCAACCAGATCGCGTCGCGGATAAAGGCCGGTCTTCCATCCAAGCTCCGCGAGCGTCTTCCCCAGCATCACATCGGTCGCGAGCTTGACCATGGGTACGCCTGTGACCTTCGAGAGGAAGGGCACGGTGCGCGAGGCGCGCGGGTTCACCTCGAGGACGTAGACACGACCGCGGTGCACGACGTACTGGACGTTGACGAGACCACGGATGCGCAGATGCCGCGCGATTCGGATCGTGTAGTCGACGATGCTGTCTATCTCTCCACGTTCGAGGCCCGGCGCCGGATAGACGGCGTACGAGTCGCCGGAGTGCACACCCGCGCGCTCCACGTGCTGCATCACGCCCGGGATGACGACGGTCTCTCCGTCCGCGATCGCGTCGACCTCGGCCTCGATTCCCTGGAGGTATTTGTCGATCAGCACCTGACCCCGCGGCATCGCGCCGATCGCCCACACCATGTAGCGGCGCAGCTCCTCGCGGTTGCGCACGATCTCCATGGCCCGGCCGCCGAGCACATAAGAAGGTCGCACGAGCACCGGGTAGCCCGCCCGCTCGGCGATCGCCTCCGCCTCTTCAACGGTCGTCGTCGTGCCCCCGATCGGCTGCGGAACCCCGATCGCATCGAGCGACGCCGCAAACGCGCGCCGGTCCTCGGCGAGATCGATGGCCTCGACGCTCGAGCCGAGGATCGAGATGCCGCTGCCGTCGAGCGGCTCCGCGAGGTTGATCGCGGTCTGGCCGCCGAACTGCACCAGTGCACCCGAAGCATGCTCCGTGCGGGCGACGTGAAGCGCGCCCTCCAGGTCGAGCGGCTCGAAGTAGAGCCGGTCCGAAGTGTCGAAGTCCGTCGATACGGTCTCGGGGTTGGAGTTGACCATCACCGCGCGCACGCCCGCGTCCCGCAGCGCCCAGGCGGCGTGGACGGAACAGTAGTCGAACTCGATGCCCTGGCCGATGCGGATCGGCCCCGAGCCGATCACCTCGGCGGTCTCGGCCTCGACCGGCCGCGCCTCCGACTCCTCCTCCCAGCACGAGTAGTAGTAAGGCGTCGCCGCCTCGAACTCACCCGCGCACGTATCCACGAGCTTGTAGGTCGGAAGCGCGGGCTCGATGGTCTCGCCGCGGAGCGCGGTGATCATCGCGTCGGAGAAACCCGCGCGTCGCAGCTCGTGCACGTCGCCGTCGACCTCGAGCCTGGTGATGTTGGCGAGCCGGTCGATGAACCAGCGATCGACGCCGCTCCGCTCAGCGAGCGACTCCGGATCCATGCCGTTGCGCAGCGCGTTTAGAAGCGCGAACAGCCGCCGGTCGTTGGGCTGATCGATGGTCTCGGGGCCGAGCTCCCACGCCGCGGGCGGCTTCTGCTCGAGCGACCGCATCGCCTTGATGAGCGCCGCTTCGAAGGTGCGCTCGACCGCCATGACCTCTCCGGTCGACGCCATCTGCGTGCCCAACCGGCGATCACCCGCGGGGAACTTGTCGAAAGGCCAGCGCGGAATCTTGACGACGCAGTAATCGATCGCCGGCTCGAAGGCAGCAAACGTGCGACCCGTGATCTCGTTGCGGATCTCTTCCAGCCGGCGACCGACGGCGACCTTCGCCGCCACGCGGGCGATGGGATATCCCGTCGCTTTGGATGCGAGGGCCGACGAGCGGCTGACGCGCGGGTTCACTTCGATGACGTAGTACTGCGAGCTCTTCGGGTCGAGCGCAAACTGGATGTTGCACCCGCCCTCGATCCCGAGCGCGCGGATGATCCGTATCGCTGACGACCGCAGCATCTGGTGGTCGCGATCGGACAGCGTTTGCGCGGGCGCGACCACGATCGAGTCCCCGGTGTGGACGCCCATCGGGTCGAGGTTTTCCATGTTGCAGACCGTGATGCACGTGTCCGCTGCGTCGCGCATCACCTCGTACTCCAGTTCCTTCCAGCCCCACAGCGAGCGCTCGATCAGCACCTGGTGGATCGGCGATGCCGCAAGTCCGCGCGCGGCGACGCGGTCGAGGTCGGCCTCGGTGGTGACGAATCCGCCTCCCGTGCCGCCAAGCGTGTAGGCCGGGCGAATCACGAGCGGAAGTCCGTTGGCACGCGCAAACTCGCGCACCTCGTCCATCGATTCGCACACGCTCGATGTGGGTACCGGCTCGCCGATGTCTTCGAGCATCTGCTTGAACGCCTGCCTGTCCTCGGCCTTGCGGATGGTCTCGATGGTCGCTCCGAGCAGGCGCACGTTGTGCCTCTCGAGGACGCCGGCATTGGCGAGGTCCGTGGCGAGGTTGAGGCCGGTCTGGCCGCCGAGCGTCGGCAGCAGCGCGTCGGGCTTCTCGCGCGCGATCACGCGCTCGACGGCTTCGACGGTCAGCGGCTCGAGGTACACGCGGTCGGCGATGTCCTCGTCGGTCATGATCGTCGCGGGGTTGGAGTTGACCAGCACCGTCTCGATGCCTTCCTCGCGCAGCGCCTTGCACGCCTGCGTGCCCGCGTAGTCGAACTCCGCCGCCTGGCCGATCACGATCGGCCCCGATCCGAGGATGAGGACCTTGCGCGGGCGCGGCTCCTCCGTCATCCCCACGACCGCCCGCGCCACGGGCGCGCGGCTCCGGACCATGTCGATGAAGCGGTCGTAGAGGTGCTGGTTGTCCTGCGGTCCCGGGCAACCCTCGGGGTGGTACTGGACGCTGAAGGCCGGCATCGTGCGATGGCCGAGGCCCTCGACCGACCCGTCGTTGAGATTGCGCTGGGAGACGTAGAAATCGCCGCTCGGAATCGACGCGGCGTCGACCTGGAACTCGTGGTTCTGGCTGGTGATGTGCACGCGGCCGGTGTCGAGGTCCTTGACGGGATGGTTCGCTCCGTGATGGCCGTAAGGGAGGCGCGACGTCGTCGCGCCGGCGGCGCGACCGAGGATCTGATGGCCGAGGCATATGCCGAACAGCGGTATGCGGCCGAGCGCCTCACGTGCGAGCCCCACCGGGCGGTCGAGCACGGCCGGATCACCCGGCCCATTCGAAAGCACGAGGCCGTCCGCGCCCAGCGCCTCCACCTCACTCCATGTCGCCGTGTGCGGGAGCACGACGACGGTGCATCCGCGCTCCCGCAACGAGCGGAGGATGTTGGATTTGATCCCGTAGTCGATCACCGCGATGACCAGACCATCGCCTTCGCTGCGGCGGCGCACTCGGAGCTCCGGCGGCAGCGGCTGCAGCCACTCCTCACGCCGCGTGCGTGACGTCTGCGCAACGAGATCCTGGTCGGCGAGCGGAGTCACGTGCCGCGCAGCTTCGGCAAGCTCCTCGAGGCGCGCCTGCGATGGCGCTTCCTTTTCGTGCACGAGCACGGCGCGTTGCGTGCCATGCATGCGGATGTGGCGCGTCAACGCGCGGGTGTCGATCTCGGTGATCCCCGGGACGCCCCAGCGACGCAGGTAATCGTCGAGGGAGCCCTCGCTCGAGTGATGGCTCGGCGCTGGGCACGCCCATCGGACAACGAGCGCACGCGCCCACGGCCGCGCCGATTCGGAATCGGCGTCGCGCACACCGTAGTTGCCCTGCAGCGGATACGTCATGCACACCATCTGCCCCGCGTACGAGGGGTCGGTGAGGACCTCCTGGTAGCCGGTCATCGCGGTGTTGAAGACGACCTCGCCTTCGCCGATGGCGTCCGCGCCCAGCGGTTTGCCGACGAACGCGCGACCGTCCTCGAGCACCAGCGCGGCGTATCGCTTCGGTCTATCAGCCGGCAACGATCACCGCCTGGTCGATGCCGTCCTCTTCGTCGATCAGCACCTCGATGCGCTCGTCCTCGGACGTCGGCACGTTCTTGCCCACGTAGTCGGGGCGGATCGGCAGCTCGCGATGCCCGCGATCGACGAGGACCGCCAACTGGATCGCACGAGGCCGGCCGAAATCCATCAACGCGTCCATCGCCGCGCGGGCGGTCCGGCCGTGGTAGATGACGTCGTCGACCAGGACCACGACCTTGCCATCGACGTCGGGGAGCTCGGTGAGCGTGCGGTGGCTATCGACCGTGCGACTGCGGAGGTCGTCGCGGTGAAGCGTGACGTCGACGCGACCGTATGGAACCGACGCGTGCTCGAGCTTGCTGAGAATCATCGCGAGCCGGCACGCGAGCGCGTCGCCCTTGCTGACGACGCCGACGATGACTATCTCATCGATGCCGCGATTCCGCTCGACGATCTCATGCGCAATCCGGTGCAGGGCGCGACGGATCTGATCGGCGTCCATCACCGTCGCTTTGAGCTTTCGCTCGACGACGCTCATGTCATGACCGACCTGCCGGGGACAGCGAGAGATTCGGTGTCCAGGCGGCCCAGATGGGAGGAGACGACGAGCACCGGAGCGCGCGCATCCGTTGATGCGCAAGCGAGGAGCGCAGAAGTCGACGATGCAGATGGGCTGCATGGGCGCCGAAGATCCGCTGGCCTCGGTGGGGCGGTCATGTTAGCAGTCGATCTAGCAAGGCCATGCGAACGTGCAGGCCGTTCCGCGCCTGGCGGAAGTAGGCGGACTTCGGGTCGTCGTCGACGTCGGGTGAGATCTCGTCGACCCTCGGCAGCGGGTGCATGAGGATCGCGTACTTGCGCATGCGCGCCATCGCAGACCTGTCGATTCGGTAAACGCCTTTGACGGCCTCGTACGCCGCGGGATCGCTGAAGCGCTCCTTCTGGATCCGCGTCATGTAGACGACGTCGACCTCGGGGAGCACCGCGTCGAGGTCCTGCGTCTCGGTCCACGGAACGTGGTGTTCGTCGAGATGGGTTTTCAGGTCATCGCGCATCGCGACCTGCGGAGGCGAGACGAACGAGAGCTTGATGTCCTTGAACTTGGCCAGCAGGTAGGCGAGGGAACGGACCGTGCGCCCGTTGGCGAGGTCTCCGACCATCGCCACCCGCACTCCGTCGATGCGCGAGAGCTCCGCGCGGATCGTGTACAGGTCGAGCAGCGCCTGGGTGGGATGCTGTCCCGGCCCGTCGCCGGCGTTGATGATCGGGACGTCGCTGACCGCGGCCGCACGGCGTGCAGCGCCTTCCTCGTTGTGGCGGATGACGATGACGTCGGAGTAGCCGCTGACGATGCGGATCGTGTCCTCGAGCGTCTCGCCCTTCGCCGCGGACGAAAACTCGCGCGCATTGTCCGTGCCCATCGTCTGGCCGCCGAGCCGGAGCATCGCGGCCTCGAAGGACAGCCGCGTTCGCGTCGAGGGCTCATAGAAAAGGGCGGCCATCACGCGGCCGGCCAGCCTGCCGATGAAGAGGTGGGGCTCGCGCTTGATCTCATCCGCGCGCGCGAAAAGGTCTTCGAGCAGGGTTCTCGAGAACTGCTGCGACTCGACTACATGCCGCAGTCGCGACGTGACGGCCATGAAAAAAACTCCTTCCCTGGCTCGCAGGCCAGGACTTAAAGGCGAGCTGAGACGAGAGTTTACCGTAAGTTGTTACCGGTGAATCGCCGCCCAGGACACGTCGACGTCACGACCGACGTCGGCTACTGCAACTTCTGCCAGCGACCTCGCAATCTGCGCACCGAGGCGCATCACCTCGGCACGCTCGTGCGCACCATCGTCACCTGTGAGTCGTGTCACCGAACGCTGTCGAGCACGATGGGCGTTGCGACCGCGCCCGAGCCGGAGCCCGCGAAGGCGGAAGAGCCGGCGGTGAAAGAAGAGAAGACCGTCAAGCCAAAGCGCGCCGCCGCGGCCAAAACCGCCGCCAAGCCGGCTGCCGCCAAGAAGAAAGCCGCGCCTGCCAAGAAAGCGGCGCCGGCAAAGAAGGCGCCCCCTGCCAAGCCCCGCTCCACCGCGACGAGGAAGACCACCCGAACCAAGTGATGGAGACGGCCGTCAGGGTCGACCGCCTCGAAAAGCAGCTCGGAGTCAACAAGGTTCTCCGTGGCATTTCGTTCGAGGCGGGGTCGGGCGAGATCTTCGGCCTGCTCGGCCCGAACGGCGCCGGCAAGACCACGACTCTGCGCGTGATCTGCACCCTGCTCGCGCCCGACGCGGGTGCGGTCGAGGTCCTGGGCTTTGATACGCGTGCCGCACCGCGGGAAGTGCGCCGCCGCGTCGGCGTCGTCACGGCCGAGATCGGCGTTTACCCGCGCCTGACCGCGCGCGAGAACATCGCGTACTTCGCGGAGCTGACGGGCATGGTCGACGGCGAGATGACGTCGCGTGTCGACGGGGTGATGGAAAGACTCGACATGCGCTCGTTCGCCGACCAGCGTGCTGAGTCGCTCTCCTCCGGACAGAAGCAGAAGGTCGCGATCGCCCGCGCCATCGTTCACGATCCGCCGGTCCTGATGTTCGACGAGCCGACGTCCAACCTCGACGTGCTCGCGTCGCGGGAGATTCGGGAGTTCATGGTCGAGTCGAGAGGCCGCGGCAAGTGCGTGATCTTCTCGACCCACGTCCTCCACGACGCCGAGCGCCTTTGCGACCGCGTCGCGATCATCCATCAGGGCCGCATTGTCGCCAGCGGCACCACGGCCGAAGTCAAAGGCGCCCACAGCGAGCTCGAGGACTCGTTTCTCGCGCTGGTCGAGCACGCTCGATGACCTCGACCCAAATCGTCTTCCGCAAGGAGATGCGCGAGATCCTTCGCGACCGCCGCACGCTGATCGCCATCGCCCTGGCCGCGCTTGCGACTCCGATCGTGCTGTTCGTGATCTCTCAGGTGTCCGTCCGAACCGCGACGCAGGTCTACACCGTCGGCTACTCGGGCGACATGCCGGCGGGCCTCGACGTGCTCTTCAACGCGACGGGGCTGAAGCTCGAGCCCGTCGCCGACCCGGCGAGCGCGGCCAAAGGCCAGGTCGACCTGGGCGTCATTTTCACAACAGGCGGCGCCGATGAGTACTACGACCCCACACGCCAAAGCGCGCAGCTCGCCGACGTCAGGTTTCAGACAGTGCTGAGCAAGTACGACGCCGCCAAGGTCGCGGCGTCGCTGCAGCAGCACGGCGTCGACCCGTCGGTCCTGAATCCCTTGCCGGTCACCGTGCATCCGCTCAGCTCACCCGCCAAAGCGGCGCAGAACTCCTTCCTCAGCTTCTTCCTGCCATACATCCTGATCACGATGTCGCTCACGGGCGGGCTCTCAGCCGCGCTCGACACCTCCGCTGGGGAGCGCGAACGCAGAACCCTGGAGAGCCTGCTGCTGACCCCTGCGCCGCGTGCTCAGCTGCTCGTCGGCAAGATCCTCGCGGTCAGCCTGACGAGCTTGGCGGCGGCACTGGTGTCGATCGCCTCAATGCTGGTCGCGTTGAGCCAGATCACGTTCGGCGGAGGGAGCGGCATCGGTCACATCGCACTTAACCCACTTGCGGCGGCAGTCATGTTCTGGCTCGCCATTCTTCTGGCCGTGGCGTTCGCGTCGGTCACGATCGCCCTGGGGACGCTCGCCCGCAACTTTCGCCAGGGACAGGCGTACGCAACGCCGCTCTACTTCATCACCATCTTTCCGGCGTCCATCGTTTTGTTCATCCCGGATTTCAGCCCGAGCCTTGCTTATTACCTGATCCCGATCCTCAACGCCGTCCTCGTGCTGCGTGATGCGATCGTCCACGGAACCGTCGACTGGGTCGCGCTCTCGATCACCTCCGTCAGCCTCCTTCTCACCGGTGCGATCTGTTACGCCGCCGCGCTCCGGCTTTTCACACGTGAAGCGCTCCTCGTGCGGTCCTAGTGGCACACTGTTGTGGGAGACGCATATATGGGCCGTCGATTGGAGCTCCGCGACCTTCGCAGCCTGGAGCGGAGGAGCATGTACTCGATCTTCCACGCGCTCGATCCCAACGAGCGACTCCCGCGGGAGCTGATTCTCGAAGCCAGGCGATATCGCTTTCTCGAGAAACGCGCGCTGCTGACATGGGTGGGCGTGCTGTATCTGCCTGTGCTGATGCTGACGATCGTCGTGCTCGGGTCCTTCAACGTCGGGGCGCTTGTCGCGTTTGCGATCGCCGGATTCGCGCTGGCGGCGGTGTACGTCTACGTCGCTTACGCGAAAGAGCCTTAAGACTCCATAAGCCACTCGACGACCGCGACATGTTCGGGGATCGAGTTTTCTCCGACAGACCACGCGACCGTCTGCGCGACGCACCACAGCCGCGCGCGCTCGCGGTCGAGGCCCAGCTCGCTGGTGAGCCGGTCAAGCCTTCGGATCGTCTCGCGTCTGCCCGCTCCGAGTTCCGTCGAGCGGATGATCGGCGCCAGGCCGAACTCCCTTTCCCCAACGAGCGGCTTGGGGTCGATGACGAGCCACGGTTCGCGTTGCGCCGCGAGCACATTCCAGCCGTGCAGGTCTTGATGGAGCAGCACCGGGTCGCGCTGCGACTCGGCCAGACTCGCGATCGCGTCCAGTGCGGCATCGATGAGCCTTGGATTGACGCTCCTTCGCGCGCGTAAACCCGCGGACCAGTGCGACGCTTCCTCGGCGAGCGTCCGGAACGGCGGCGCTGAGGCCGGCTTCCACAGCCGCGGCAGAAGCCCTTCGAGCACCTCGAGCCCGTGCTCCGGCGGCAGCGGCGTCCCCGGAATGCATCGCTCGAGGAGGAGCGCGGTTCGCGCCGGATACTCATCGAGGAGTCGAATCGCGCCGTCGCCGTTCCAGTGGCTCAGCGCGAGAGCTTCGTGTTCAGTCTCTCGGTCGACATGCTGCACCTTCAGGACCACGTCGCTTCCGTCTTCCCGGCGCGCCGGGATGGCAAGCGACGTGAACGCGTACGGATACGGATCGCCGAGGCGGAGCCGCCAGTGGGCGGCGGACTCGTGGACCGCCCTCGGCAGCGCATCGAGCCACTCGCGGCCACGCTCCGTTGCCTTGAGCCGGTCGAGCTGCGCCGGAATCGGCCCGGAGAAGCCACCCGCCATCGCGACCAGCGTATAAACGTCACATGACCGAAGCAGTGATCGTGGCGTACGGCCGCTCGCCGATCGGCCGCGCGCGGAAGGGATCCCTCGTCGACGTCCGGCCGGACGACCTCGCGTCGCATGTCGTCAACAAAGTCCTCGACAAGGTTCCCGGGCTCGAGGCCACCGAGATCGAAGACCTGATCTGCGGTTGTGGTCTGCCGGGTGGCGAGCAGGGGCACAACATCGGCCGCGTCATCTCGATCCTGAGCCGGCTCGACGTGCCCGGAGTGACCGTCAACCGTTACTGCTCGTCATCCCTCATGACCACGCGCATGGCGGCGCATGCCATCGAAGCGGGCGAGGGCGACGTCTTTCTCTCCGTCGGCGTTGAGTGTGTGTCGCGCTACGGCAGCGGCTATCCCGACGCGCCAGACACCTACAACCCGAAGCTCGTCCCCGGCAACACCGAGGAATACCCCGACATCTACATCGCCATGGGGCAGACGGCGGAGAACGTCGCGACCCGAGAGAAGATCAGCCGCGAGGACCAGGACCGCTTCGCGGTCAAGAGCCAGGCCGCGGCTGTCAAAGCCCGCGAGGACGGCTTCTTCGAGCGCGAGATCATCCCGGTCCCGCTGCCCAACGGCAATACGTTCACGAAGGACGACGGGCCACGGCCAGGCACCACGATGGAAGTGCTCGGCACGCTGCAGCCCGCGTTCCGTGAGAACGGGACCGTCACCGCCGGCAATTCATGCCCGCTCAACGACGGCGCGGCGGCAGTGGTCGTGATGTCGGACAGGCGCGCCAAAGAGCTCGGCATCAAGCCGATCGCGCGCGTGGTGTCGACTGGATTGTCAGCGCTCGAGCCGGAGTTCATGGGCCTCGGTCCGATCGACGCCTCGAAGCAGGCACTGAAGCGCGCCAAGATGACGATCGACGACATCGACATCGTCGAGATCAACGAGGCGTTCGCCGCGCAGGTGATCCCCTCTGCTCGCGGCATCGGAGTCGATCCCTTCAGCGACAAGCTCAACCCGCACGGCGGGGCGATCGCGCTCGGGCATCCCTTCGGCATGACTGGCGCGCGCATCCTTTGCACGCTGCTCAACGGCTTGCGCGAGAAGGACAAGACGTTCGGGCTGGAAACCATGTGCGTGGGCGGCGGCCAGGGCATGGCCATGATCCTGGAGCGGCTGAACTAGCCCCACGCCCCCGGATAGGCGCGCCAATCCGGGGTCTTCGCATCCCCCGAAACCTGATCAGGCGGCCAGAGCGTGACCGCGCTCCAGCGCCATGCAGTCAGCTCCGGCGCTTCTTGTCCCGCTGCTGCCGATCCCACATCTTGAACAGCTGGTTGCGTTCGGCGTAGTAACCCTTGATCGCCTCCGCCATCTTGTCGTCGCCGGAATCTGAGCCTGGATTCGACTGGACGGCTGCCCGGCGCCGCGCGAGGTAGAGCAGCAGCGCCCATAGGAGCAACAGCCCGCCCACCGCCAGCAGCACGAGCCCGCCGTCGAACCACCCGCTCGAAAGCAAGCTTCCCCGCGGCGACGTGCGCGTGACGCCAATCGTCATCAATGCCAGCCCAATCACTGCTGCGGCGGTGCCAAAGGCAATCCAGAACATCGCCGAGTCGTAACGAGAGCGGTCCAACCGCCCTAGGTTAGACCCGGGCCTCGGTGTAAAGGCTCTCGAGCACCCGCTCGAGCAGCGCCCGCAGCTTGTTGCGCTCGGCGGCGTCCAGGTCCCTGAGCACCTCGTCCTCGAGGCTCTCGCGCGCCTTGTCCGCCCGCTCCAGCGCACGCCGGCCGGCGGCGGTGATCTCCACGATATGACGCCTCCGATCGTTCGGGTCGCGGCGCCGGACCGAGAACTGCGCCGCCTCGAGCTCGTTGAGCAGCAGAACGACGGTGTTGGCGTCCACAAACAGAGCGTTTTCGAGCTCCTGCTGGGTCGTCCCGGGGTGATCCCGGATGTAGCCGAGCGTCATGTACGGCTTGAAGCGCATTCCCAAGAGGTCTTCGCCGGTCCTCCGGTTCAGGGCCTTGTGAATCTGGGTGAGCAGCGAGATGAACCCGCCGTCTTTCTTCACGTCCATCGATGTTATCACCAATTCTTAACCCTCCGACGCACCCGGATAATCCATGGAATGCGGATCATAATGCTCCTGTTATAGTGATCATCCTTAGTCCGGTTCGGTTGTTTGGAGGGACGTCATGAATTCGAATCTAAGAAGGTGGGCGGCGCTGGTCGTCGTGTGCTTCGGGCAGCTGATGATCATGCTCGACACGACGATCGTGAACGTCGCGCTGCCGAACATCCAGCGCGACCTCGGCTTCAACCAGGCCAACCTCACGTGGGTGGTCAACGCCTACCTGATCGCGTACGGCAGCTTCCTTTTGGTTGCCGGCCGCCTCGGCGATCTCGTCGGCCGCCGCAAGGTCTTCCTTTCAGGCGTTTTTCTGTTCACGGTCGCCTCGATCGGAAGCGGCTTGGCGCAGGGCGCCGACCACCTGATCATCGGCCGGTTTCTTCAGGGTCTCGGTGGCTCGCTGTCGGCCGGCGTGATCATCGCGATCATCGTCACGGAGTTCCAGCAACCGGCAGAGCGTGCGCGGGCGATGAGCGTCTTGACGCTCGTGATCGCCGGTGGCGGCTCGCTCGGGCTGCTGGCCGGCGGCTTCCTCACCCAGTGGGCGACGTGGCACTGGGTGTTCTTCATCAACGTGCCCATCGGCATCCTGACATTCGGTTTCGGTTGGTGGCTGATCCGCGAAAACGACGGCCTTGGTTTCCGGCACGGCGTGGACCTTGGCGGCGCGGCGCTCATCACTGCGGCGCTGATGCTCGGCGTGTATGGGATCGTCACCGCGGCCGACAACGGCTGGACGTCACCGCACACAATCGGATTCGAAGTCGCGGCTCTCGCATTGCTGACCGCGTTCATCGGCCTGGAGTGGCGGTTGCGCAACCCGCTGATGCCACTGCGCGTGCTGGCGATCCGCACGCTGGTCGGCGCAAGCGCGGCGCGGGCGCTGCTCTTCGCGGGGCTGTCCACGAACTTCTTCTTCGGAGCGCTCTACCTGCAGCACATCCACGGCTACAGCGCATTTCAGACCGGACTCGCGTTCTTGCCGGTCACGCTGATGCTCGCGGTCATGTCGAGCGGCGTGTCGGCGCGCCTCATGGCACGCATCGGGGCCCGCAACCTGCTGATGGGCGGGCTGGCCATCATCGTCGTGGCGATGAGCATGCTGTCCAGCGTCAGCTCGGATGCGAGCTACGCACCACAGCTGCTGGGCGCGTTCATCCTCCTGGGCATCGGGGGCGGTTCGTCGTTCCTTCCGCTGCTGACCATCTCCATGTCGGAAGTGCCCATCCGCGACGCGGGCCTGGGTTCGGGATTCAGCAACGTGACGATGCAGGTCGGCGGCGCGGTGGGACTGGCTTCCGTGACAACGATTGCCACGTCGCACGCGCACGGAATTGCCACGTTCCAAATCGCCTACCTGCTCGCAGCACTGATCGTCGCCGGCGCGCTGACCGTCGTCGTCCTCGCGTTGCGCTCGCGGTCGACCTCAGCGCCACAGACACGACAGGCGGCCACGCACGTGGAGGAGGCTGCTTAGGATCTTCATGTGAACTCGGGCGGCTTGTCCCCGGCTCGGCTCAAGCGCATGCACGATGTGCTTGCGGGCTACGCCGAGCGGGGCGAGCTGCCCGGGTTCGTCGCGCTCGTGAGTCGCCGCGGTGAGGAGCATGTCCTCTGCGTCGGGTACAAACGCGACACGATCTTTCGCATCGCGTCTATGACCAAACCGGTCGTGGCGGTTGCGGCCTGCATCCTGGTCGAGGAGGGCGTGATTCGGCTGGACGATCCGATCGACGAGCTTGTGCCCGAGCTCGCGAATCTCAAAGTGCTCCGGACACTCGACGCGGCGATCACGGACACCGTCCCGGCCAACCGGTCGATCACGATCCGCGACCTTTTGACCTTCACCCTCGGGACCGGATTCATCTTTGCCGAAGCTGGCACCTATCCCATCCAGGACGCCCTCGCCGACTCACCCTTGAACGACCGTCGCAAGCTGACTCCCGACGAGTACCTCCGGGCGCTGTCGCAGTTCCCATTGATGCGCCAGCCCGGCGCGGCGTGGCTGTACAACACGGGTTCCGAGATCCTCGCCATCCTTGTGGGCCGGGCGTCCGGACTGTCGTTCGGCGAGTTCCTGAAGCAACGGATCTTCAAGCCGCTCGAGATGAAAGACACGGGGTTCTGGGTTCCGAAGGCCAAAGTCCGGCGCCTCCCCACCGCATACATGCCGAGCTCCGACGGGCTGAAGGTCGAGGACGACGCGCAAGGCGGCGCGTACGTCAGCCCCCCGGCGCTCGAATCAGGCGGCGGGGGACTGGTCGGCACGGTCGACGACTTCCATGCGTTCGCGAGGATGCTGCTCCGTCACGGCGCGGTCGACTCGACGCGAATCCTCGCGCGCCCGACAGTTGAGGCGATGACGACCGACCAGCTGTCGCCCGCGCAGAAGGCCGCTTCGCCCTGGAACGCCACATACTGGGAGAACCACGGTTGGGGATGGGGAGTCGGAGTCGTGACCCGCCGTTTTGAGGGCAGCTCGACGCCGGGGCAGTACGGATGGAATGGGGGCTACGGCACCACCTGGCGGTCCGATCCACGGGAGGACCTGATCGCGATTCTCATGACGCAGGTCGGTATGACAGGCCCTGAGGGACCCGCGATATTTCGAGATTTCCGCACGCTCGCGTACGCGGCGATCGACGACTAACCCTTGCGGGCGTAAAACCGGCACGGCGGGGACTCCGCCGTGGTGTGGAAGTTCCAGTGCCGGCACCACGCGCTGCCGTCGAACTTCCGGCACGAACCGCAGGTGACGCGCGGGCTTTGCGCCTGCGTCTTCTTCATGTGATGGTCCGGCCGCTCACCCGGAAAAGGCTCGCGGCTCACAGCTGCGAGCGGACGTCCCAGAGCTCGGGATAGAACCGCTTGCCGAGCGTCGAGCGCAGGTATTCGGCCCCGGTGCTGCCGCCGGTGCCTGTCTTCGCGCCGATCTGGCGCTCGACCATCAGCACGTGGCGCGCGCGCCAGTGGGCGAAGGTTTCGTCGTGGTTGAGCAGGCCCTCGCAGAGGTCGAAGAGATCGCCATACCCCTCTCGGTCGCGGAATATCTCGAGCAGCGACGGGGAGCCACGGCGTGCGACCAGCGCCCTGAACGCGTCGTCCACCGACGGTTCGTCGAGCCGTCGCTTCAGCCGCGCCACCTCATCGGGCATCGCCTCGAGCTTGGCGACGTACTTCGGCTCCTTCAAGCCCGACAGAAACTCGATCTCTCGAAACTGCACCGATTGAAACCCGCTGGCCGGAGCGAGCTTGGAGCGAAAGGCGAGAAAGTCCTGAGGCGACATCGTCTCCAGCACACCGATCTGCTCGACCAGCAGTTCCTCGATCACGTGCACGCGGTGGAGATGGTGGCGCGCAAAAAAGATGTCGTCCGCGTCGATGCGATCCCGCGCCGCTTCGAGCTCGTCGAGGATGACCTTGAACCAGAGCTCGTAGACCTGATGGGCGACGATAAAGAGCAGCTCGTCGTGCTCGCGGCTCAAACGGTGCTGCAGGGACAGGAGCTCCGGCACCTTGAGGTAGGAACCGTAGGAAAGCTCTCGTCCTTCTTCGCCGAATCGTCGCGACACGGCCTTAATGCCGGAAGTGGCGGCGGCCCGTCACCACCATCGCGAGGCCGGCATCGTCTGCGGCGGCGATTACTTCGGGATCCTTCACCGATCCGCCCGGCTGAATGACCGCCGTCACGCCGGCTTCGGCGCCGAGCTGGAGCCCGTCAGGAAAAGGAAAGAACGCGTCCGAGGCCATCACCGCGCCGCGCGATCGGTCGCCCGCACGCATCACCGCGAGCTGGACCGCCTCCACCCGCGACATCTGGCCCGCGCCGACTCCGACGGCGGCGTTGTCGCGGAACAAAACGATGGCGTTCGACTTGACGTGCTTGACCGCGGTCCAGGCGAGCCACAGCTGCTCCCACTCGGCCTCCGTTGGCGAGCGGCGCGTGACGACGCGCGCGTCAGAGCGCTCGTACCGGAATCGGTCCGGCTCCTGAACCAGCAACCCTCCGAGGACGCTGCGCACGTCGTAATCGAAGAAGCCCGGCCCCGCCGGGGGCGCGGCGAGCACGACCATGTTCTTGCGGCGCGCAAGGACCTCGCGCGCTTCATCGGAGACATCGGGCGCGACCACCACGTGGGTGACGATCTGGACGATCTGCTCGGCGGTCGCACGGTCAAGTGGCCGGTTCAACGCAACGACCCCGCCGAACGCCGACACCTTGTCGCACTCATAGGCCATGCGATACGCGGCGGCGATGTTGTCCGCGACCGCCAGCCCGCAAGGATTCATGTGCTTGATGATCGCCGCCGCAGGCCGTTCGTAGTCGGTCACGAGCTGGATCGCGGCGGAGGCGTCCTGGAGGTTGTTGAAGCCGGGCAGGCCTCCCTGGACCTGCGTCGCACCACCGATGCCTCCGGCCGAGGGCCCGAGGCTGTAGAACGCAGCCTTCTGGTGCTCGTTCTCACCGTACTTCAGCGAATGCGTGAGCTGTCCTGCGATCGTGATCTCGGAAGGAAAGCCGTCGCGGCCACGCATGTATGCCGCGATCCAGGCGTCGTAGGCGGAGGTATGCGCAAATGCTTCGGCGGCGAGGCGACGGCGCGCCGTGCCATCGAGCGCTTTTTCGCTGAGCGCTCCAAGAACCTCGGTGTAGCGATCGGGCCGCACGACCACCACCACCGACTCGTGATTCTTCGCCGCGGCGCGAATCATGGTCGGGCCGCCGATGTCGATCTGCTCGATCGCCTCCTCGAAGCTGACGTCCGGCTTGAGCACCGTGCTGACGAACGGATAGAGGTTGCAGCACACCAGGTCGATCTGACGCAGATGGTGCTCCTCGAGTGAGGCCAGGTGCTCCGGCCGATCGCGACGCGCAAGGATGCCGGCGTGCACGCCGGGATGGAGCGTCTTGATCCGGCCGTCCATCATCTCCGGAAAACCGGTCAGGTCACTGACGGGCTTCACCGTCAGGCCGGCATCTGCGATGGCCTTCAAGGTGCTGCCGGTCGCGAACAGCTCGTAGCCAAGGCGGTCCAGCCCGCGCGCGAACGCCGTAAGACCCGTCTTGTCGCTAACGGATAGGAGAGCGGTCGGCAAGCCTGGCCTCCATCATCCGGATGCCCTCGGGAAGGATCCGGTGCTCGACCTCGTGGACCCGCTGGGTGAGCGTGTCGACCGTGTCGCCTTCGAGAATCGGCACGGAGTCCTGCATGAGGATCGGACCCGCATCGAGTGCCGCAGTGACGACGTGCACCGTCGCGCCCGTGAACTTGAGACCGCTCTCGAGTGCCTGCTCGACGGCATCCATGCCGCCCGCGAACATCGGCAGCAGCGAAGGATGGATGTTGATGATGCGGCCCTCGAACGCGTCGAGGAATGGTTTGGTGTGGATGCGGTCATAACCCGCGTCGACGACGAGCTGCACTCCGTGGAGCTGGAAAAAGTCCCGCATGGCGACGTCGCGCTCCTCGGCCGATGCGAAAGATCTCTGCGACAGCTCGGCCAGAGGGATGCCACGGCGGCGGGTGAATTCCGCGGCCTCGCACGACGGCCGGTTCGTCGCGACGGCGACGACGTCGAAGCCGCGCTCGACGAGGTTGCGCAGGTTGGTCCCCTGGCCGGAGACGCAGACTCCGAGCCTGAGCGTCACGCCGAGACTCCTAGCGTATTTGCACTCGGTCGGGACCCGAGTGCTTCACCACCTCGCCCACGACCATCGCGCCCTTCGGCACGTCCTTCGGATCGACCACCAGGATCATTCCGAGTCCCATGTTGAACGTTCCCCACATCTCATCGTCGGAGATGCGGCCGCGCTTGCGGATGCGATCGAAGATCGCAGGTGAATGCCACGCGCGACGTTCGAGCCGTGCGCCGAGCTCGTCAGGCAGGCACCGTGGAAGATTGCCGAGGATTCCACCTCCCGTGATGTGCGCGGCTCCCTTCCAGCGGACGCGCCGGAGATCGTCGAGATACGAAGTGTGTGGCGCGAGCAGCTCGTCGGCCAGCCGCGCATCGAGCGGCGTCCCCTCGAAGACCTTGCGCGCCAGCGAGTAGCCGTTGGTGTGCAGACCGTTCGAAGCCAGGCCCACGAGCGCATCGCCGGCTTTGATCTCGCCGCGTGTTTCGCCGGCCGTTTCGCCATCTGGGACCAATCCCACGACGAAGCCCGCGAGGTCGTAGTCCCCGAGCGCATACACGTCAGGCATCTCGGCGGTCTCCCCGCCGAGCAGTGCGCAACCGGCGGCGCGGCACGCCGCGGTCATGCCGTCGATCAGCTGTGCGAAGACGTCGGGATCGAGCTGTCCGGTGGCGAAGTAGTCGAGAAAGAACAGCGGTCGCGCGCCGGCGGTGGCGATGTCGTTCACGCAGTGGTTGACGATGTCAATGCCGATGCCGCGGTGCTTGCCCGCGGCGATCGCGACCTTGATCTTGGTGCCAACGCCGTCGGCGCTGGCCGCGAGCTTGCCGCCGCCCGGCAGCGCGTAGAGCCCGGCGAACGGACCGACCCCGGCAGCAACCTCCTTGCCGTGCGTCGCCGCGATCAAGGGCTTGACGCGCTCGAGGGCGCGCTCGTAAGCCGCGATGTCGACGCCCGCTGCGGCGTAGGACAGACCCTCCGAGCTCACACCTTTGCTAGTTGAGGTTGCGGCTCGAACTGCATCTTGTCCATCTCCAGTTGTTGGGGAACGGGGACGGGATAGGAACCGTCGAAGCACGCTCGGCAGAACTCGCCCGCGGTCCCGCGGCCGATGGCGCGGATCAGTCCCGGAATGGACAGGTAGTGAAGTGAGTCGGCGCCGATCTGCTTGCGCACCTCGTCGACCGACCGGCCCGAGGCGATCAGCTCCTTGGTCGAGCCGATGTCCACGCCCATGAAGCACGGGAAGCGCATGGGCGGGCTGGAGATCCGCATGTGGATCTCCTTGGCGCCTGCGGCGCGAAGACGTTCGATGATCCGTCGCGAGGTCGTGCCGCGCACGATCGAATCGTCCACGGCGATCACGCGCTTGCCCTTGATCGATCGCGGCAGGGGGTTGAGCTTGAGCATCACGCCGGACTCACGCAGCGACTGGTCGGGCTGGATGAACGTCCGATTGATGTACCGGCTCTTCATCAGCGCCTCGCGGAACGGGATGCCGGCGGCCTCCGCATAGCCGATCGCCGCGGGGGTGCCCGAGTCGGGAAATGGCACGACCATGTCGGCGTCGACCGGCGCCTCTTGCGCCAGCTCGTGTCCCATGCGGATGCGCGCGTCCTCGAGCTCGCAGTTCTTGAGGATGGAATCCGGCCTTGCGAAATAGATGAACTCGAACACGCACATCGCGTGCTTGCTGGCCGTCTGGAAGTTGATGCTGTGCACGCCGTGCTCGTCCATCACCACCATCTCGCCCGGCTGCACCTCGCGGACGAACGTCGCGTGCACCGTGTCCAGCGCGCACGTCTCCGAGGCGATTACGTGCGCGGGCTGGCCGGGTAGGGGGATGTAGCCGAGACACAGCGGCCGGAAACCAAACGGGTCGCGCAGCGCGATCAGCTCGTTGGGGGTGATGATGCCGCACGAGTACGCTCCGACGACACGTGCAAACGTGCGGCGCACGACCTCGTCCCACGACCGGCCGTGTGTGTTCTCTATCAGTCGCGCCATGACCTCGGTGTCGAGGGCGGTCTCGAACGTCACACCCTGCTCGGACAGCTGCGCGCGAAGGGCGTCGGCGTTGAGCAGGTTGCCGTTGTGCGCGATCGCGCCCGGCCCGAGCGTCGGGTGGTGAAACGGAAGCGGATGCGCGTTCTCGGCGCGGCTGGCGCCGGTCGTGGAGTACCTCGTGTGACCGAGCGCGATGATCGAGGCCTCGCCGAGGTCCTTGATCGTGCCCGGCGAAAAAACCTGCGCCACAAGACCCATGTCGCGATGGACCCGCACCACGCTGCCGTCCGAGACCGCGATCCCGGCGGACTCCTGGCCGCGATGCTGCAGCGCGAAGAGGCCGAAGTACGTCAGGTTCGCGACGTCGACGCCTTGCTTCGCGCAGATGCCGAAAACGCCACACATCAGCGCGTCAGCGCCTCCCAGGCATCGCGCAACTCGCTCAGCGAAAGCTTCAGCTGACTCTCGAACTCGAGCGTGTCGCCGGCGGTCAGGCCGAGCAGAGAGAGCTCGACGTTGTGGCGGCGCGCCAGCGACTGCATCTCCGGCATTGCGCGCGAGGGAACGCTGACGATGAAACGGCTCGGCGACTCGCCGAAGAATGCGGCGTCCAGGCGCAGCGGCGGCTCGGGCCGCAGCTGCGGGCATCGCACGCCGATGCCTCCGATGAGGCAGCACTCCGCGAGCGCGACCAGCATTCCGCCTTCGGCGCAGTCGTGCGCGGAATGGAGATAGCCGTTCTGCGCCGCCGTGAGGATCACGCGCGTGACGGACTGCTCGCGTGTCAGGTCGAGCGCGGGCGGCCGGCCGGCGACGTAGCCGTGCTCCACCTTCAGGTATTCGCTGCCGCCCATGTCGTTGTGGCTCGAGCCGATGAGCAGCACGAAGTCGCCCTCGGCGCGGAAGCCGGCCGAAACCCTTTTCCCGTAGTCCTCGATCACCCCGATCATGCCCACGACCGGCGTCGGGTAGATCGCAGAATCCTCGCTCTCGTTGTACAGGCTCACGTTCCCGCTCACGACCGGGAGATCGAGCGTGCGGCACGCGTACGCGAGGCCCGCGATCGTCTCTTCCATCTCCCAGTAGACGTCCGGCCGGTCGGGGTTGGCGAAGTTGAGACAGTCGGTGACGGCGAGCGGCCTGGCGCCGGTCGCGACGATGTTGCGCGCCGCCTCCGCGACCGCGAGCTGGGCGCCGAGGTGCGGGTCGAGGTGGCAGTAGCGACCGTTGCCATCGGTGGTGACCGCGAGGCCGAGGCGCGTGCCCTTGACACGGAGCATCGCCGCATCGCCGCCTGGCGCGATCACGGTGCCGTCACCGACCATGTGGTCGTAGCGGCGGAAGATGCCGCGCCGGCTGGCGAGGTTCGGACTCGACAGAAGACGCAGCAGCGTCGCGCCTGCGTCGACGAGTGGCGGAAGGGCGTCCACGTCCAGGCCAAAGGGCGGCTCCGGCGCCACGCCCATCAAGCGCCGCGTCGGCGCGCCGTCGGTCAGAAGGGAGATGGGCAGCCGCGCCACGTGATCTCTACCGTCGACCACCGTCAGCTGCCCGTCACTCGTGACCTCGCCGATGACGGCAGAGGTCAGGTCCCACGCGCCGAAGATGCTCTCCACCTCGCGCTCGCGGCCGCGCTGCACGACGACCAGCATTCGCTCCTGCGACTCCGAGAGCATCACGTCGTACGGCGTCATGCCGCGCTCGCGGCGTGGCACCAGGGACACGTCGATACGTGCACCGGCGCCGGGCGCGCGTCCCGCGCACTCCGCGACCGCTGACGTGAGGCCGGCGGCGCCCAGGTCCTGGATCGCGACGACGGCGTCGGTGTGCGCGAGGTCCATGCAGGCTTCGAGCAGGCACTTCTCCAGGAACGGGTTTCCAACCTGGACCGCGGGCCTGCGCTCGGCGCTGCTCTCGTCCAGCTCGACCGATGCGAACGACGCGCCGTGGATGCCGTCGCGGCCTGTGTCGGCGCCGACGAGCATGAGGCTGTTGCCGGCGCCCTCCGCGCGCGCGCGCATCAGCTGATCGGTGCGCACAAGGCCCACGCACATCGCGTTGACGAGCGGGTTGGCAGCGTAGCAGTCCTCGAAGTAGACCTCGCCACCGACCGTGGGAATGCCGATGCAGTTGCCATAACCGCCGACTCCCGCGACCACGCCTTCGTAGTGATGCATCGCTGCGGGCAGCGGTCCAAAGCGCAGCGAGTCGAGCAACGCGACCGGTCGCGCACCCATCGCGATGACGTCGCGGATGATCCCGCCCACTCCGGTCGCTGCGCCCTGGTACGGCTCGATCGCGGAGGGATGGTTGTGCGACTCGATCTTGAAAACGGCCGCCCAGCCCTCGCCGATGTCGACCGCGCCTGCATTTTCGCCCGGCCCCTGGACGACGCGAGATCCGGCCGAGGGAAGGCGGCGGAGCAGCGCCTTGGAACTCTTGTAGGAGCAGTGCTCCGACCACAGGACCCCCAGCATCCCGAGCTCGACCTCGTTCGGGGCTCGCTTCAGCTCCTCGACGATGACCCGGTACTCATCTGGGGTGAGAGCGACTTCGCGCAGCCTTCTCTCGTCCACAGACTTGATGCTCAAGACACGAGCACCTTCATCGCGCCCTCCGCGACCGACTTGAAGAGCTTGAGCCCGTCGGTGCCGCCAAGCTCCGCCTCGGCGCATCGTTCGGGGTGCGGCATCATGCCGAGCACGTTGCCGCGCGCGTTGACGACGCCGGCGACGTTGTGCACCGATCCGTTCGGATTCGCGCTCGGAACGACACGACCCTCGCCGTCGCAGTAGCGGAACACCACCTGGCCCCGCTGCTCCATTCGCGACAGCGTTGCAGGATCGGCGAAGTAGCTGCCCTCACCGTGAGAGATCGGGATGCGCAGAACCTGCCCGTCTTCGCACTGCGACGTGAACGGAAGATCCGTCCGCTCGACCAGAAGGTTGGTCCACTCGCAGCGAAATTCGAGCGAGGCATTGCGGATCAGCGCACCGGGCAGCAGCCCCGCCTCGCACAGCACCTGGAACCCGTTGCAGATGCCCCACACCAGGCCGCCGCGGTCGGCAAACTCACCGATCGCCTCCATCACGGGTGCGAAGCGCGCGATCGCTCCGGTGCGCAGGTAGTCGCCGTAGGCGAATCCGCCGGGAAGGATCACGCAGTCGCAACTTTTGAGGTCTGCGTCCTTGTGCCAGAGATAGGTCAGCTCGGCGCCGAGCACCTGGTCGATGACCCAACCGCAGTCGCGGTCGGACCACGTGCCGGGGAATACGACGACGCCGAACTTCACTTCCGGCTATCCCTCACGAGGTCGAAACGGAAGTCTTCGATGACGTGATTGGCAAGCAGCTGCCGGCACATCTCCTCCACGCGCTGCCGAGCCTCGTGCTCGCTGGTGCCCTCGAGGTTGACCTCGATGTACTTGCCGACACGCACGTCCGCGACCTCGCTGAATCCAAGCGACGCAAGACCTTGCTTCACGGTCAATCCCTGCGGGTCGTTGACGACCGGCTTGGGCGTGACGATCACGCGCGCAATCATTTCTCGACCGCCTCCACCACGCGATAGTCGCGACTATCAGCGCATTGGGCGCGTCCACAACGCGCGTTAGTCCGGACTATCGCGCAAGGGCAGCCCCAGGCCGACATCATTTCTCGACCCTCGATTTGGGTGGAAACAGCGGCTTGCCGACGATGCGCTGGTACGCGGTCAGATATCGCAATCGGGTCTGCGCGACGACGTCTTCCGGTAGGCGGGGCGGATCCGATTCTTTGTCCCACCCCGAGCGCGTCAGCCAGTCGCGCACGAACTGCTTGTCATACGAGTCGGGGGAGGTGCCCGGCCGGTACGTGGCCGCATCCCAGTAGCGCGAGCTGTCGGGCGTGAGCGCCTCGTCGATGAGGATCACGTCGTCGCCGACGAGTCCAAACTCGAACTTCGTGTCGGCGAGAATCACCCCACGCCGGGCGGAGAACTCCGCGGCGTACTTGTAAAGCTCGAGGCTCGCGTCGCGAAGTTTGCTCGCGAGGTCATCGCCGAGGTCCTTGCGCATCACATCGAAGGTGATGTTCTCGTCGTGACCGGTGTCGGCCTTCGTCGCCGGAGAGAAGATCGGTTCCGCGAGCTGCTGGCTCTGGATGAGACCGGGAGGCATCTTCTCGCCCGCGAGCGTCTGCGATTCCTTGTACTCGCTCCACGCGCTGCCGGCCAGATATCCGCGCACGACACATTCGTAATCGATGCGCTTGGCCTTGCGCACGATCATGAACCGGCCCTGCAGCGTGTCCCGGAAATCGCGCAGCGATCCGGGCAGGTCGGGAACCATGCCCGAGATCAAATGGTTGGGCTGGAATGTATCTGTCTGGGAGAACCAGAAGATGGAGAGCTGAGTGAGGACCTTGCCGCGGTCGGGGATGCCGTTGGGAAGCACGTGGTCGAACGCGGAGATGCGGTCCGTCGCGACCATCAGCAGCTGTTCTTTGTCCAGCTCGTAGGTGTCGCGCACCTTGCCGCGCGCGAAGAGCTTGAGCGGCAGCGCGGTGTCGTTCAGCGGCGGTCCAGCAATCATCCGGCCTTCACTCCCAGTCCCAACCTTTCATATGCGCTGTCTGTGTGCTCCAGGCCCTGCCATGGATCGAAAACGGAATCCATCTTCGGGCCGATACGGCGCATGACGTCGGCGTCCTTCTCGAGCAATGCGCGGAATCCGGCACCGCCGGGCTCCATCGCCTGCATCGCCGCCTTCTGCACGATGAGATACGCGTCCTCGCGCGACATCCCGCTGTCGACGAGTGCAAGCAACACACGTCCCGAAAACACGACTCCGCCGCCGAACTGGAGGTTGGCCAGCATTCGCTCCGGCTTCACCTCGAGCCCGCGAAGCACCTTCTGCATCTCGAGCGCCATGTAGTCGAGAGCGGCGCATGCGTCCGGAAAGATGACCCGTTCGGCCGATGAGTGGCTGATGTCCCGCTCGTGCCACAACGCGGTGTTCTCCAGCGCCGTCACGAGGTTTCCGCGCACGACGCGCGCCAGGCCACAGACCCGTTCCGTGAGCACCGGGTTGCGCTTGTGCGGCATGGCCGAGCTGCCCTTCTGCTCTTTGCCGAAAGGTTCGAACACCTCGCCAACCTCGCTGCGCTGCAGGTGCCGGATCTCCGTCGCGATGCGCTCGAGCGTGCCGGCGGCGATCGCCATCGCCGACATGAATTCCGAATGACGGTCGCGCGCGACCACCTGCGTGGCGGCGGCGTCCACGTTCAAGCCGAGCTCTTTGCACACGTGCTCCTCGACCCGCGGGTCGAGGGTGGCGTGCGTGCCCACGGCGCCGCTCATGTGCGCGACAGCCGCTCCATCCGCGGCCCGGCGCAATCGCTCCATCGAGCGGTCCAGCTCGCCCACCCAACCGGCAACCTTAAAACCGAAGGTGATCGGCTCGGCCACGATGCCGTGCGTGCGACCCGCCATCAATGTGCGCCTGTGCCGGATGGCGATGTCCGCCGCCGCTTCGCGCACCGACGCCAGGTCGCCCAGGATGATCCGCGCCGACTCGACGATCTGCATCGCCATCGCGGTGTCGTTGAGGTCCTGGCTCGTCATCCCGATATGGACGTAGCGCGCCTCGGGCTGACCGATGGACTCGTTGAGGACGGTCAGAAAGGCGATGACGTCATGGCCGACGCGTGACTCGACCTCGGCGATCTTCGTTGCGTCGAACGTGCCCTTGCGAATCTTCGGCAGAGCCGACTCGGGGATACGCCCGAGAGAAGCCCAGGCCTCGCAGACCAGGACCTCGATCCGCAGCCAGAGCTCGAACTTGTGCTGGTCTGCCCAGACCGCTTTTATGGCGGGCGGCGTGTACCGCTCGATCAAGGGACGACCGAAATTATATCGACCACCGGGCAAGTCCAGATTTAGGTAGTGGGGTCGCAGGGTACACAAGATGTCGTGTGCGTGAGGCTGCGGAGCGTCGCCTTAAGCGAGTGGCTTGATAATCGAGGGCTGACCTTGAAACCAACTCGTAACTTCGCTCACGGGCGCGCCGTTTGAGTCGGCACAGGCTGAACTGCCGGTGAGCGAACCGACGCGCGACGACGAGCGCGAGCTCGTCGAGAGGGCGAAGCGGGACCCGCGCCAGTTCGGGGCGCTCTACGACCGGCACTTTCAGCAGATCTACAGGTTCGTCTATTCAAGAGTGAGGGAGCAAACCGCGGCAGAGGACGTCACTTCGGAGGTCTTCATGAAGGCTCTGAAGGCAATCCCCCGGTACCAGGACACGGGGCGGCCTTTCGCTGCCTGGCTGTATCAGATCGCGGTCAACGCCATCGCCGACCGCTACCGAACGCTGCGCCCGACGCAGACACTCGACGACTTCCACGACCTCTCGGTCGCGGGACCGGCGCTGGACGACCTGGCCGCGCATCGCGACGAGGTGCGTCGGATCTGGGCCCTCGTCGAGGCCCTGCCGCACCAGCAGCGAACAGCGCTCGTGCTCAAGTTCCAGGAAGACATGAAGATCGAGGACATCGCGGTCGCGATGGGCAAATCCGCCGGCGCCGTGAAGCTCCTCATTCACCGCGGCGTCACCCGTCTGCGCGACGAGGCGTCCGCGCTGAGGCCCGTGGAATGAACTCCTACCACGACCCCGAGCTCGACGACGTCCTCCAGGACCCCGAGCTTCGGCGCGTCGCCTCGCTGCTGCACACGGCGCGGACGCCTGAGCCGCCGCTGGACGACGCCTTCCGCACGGGCCTACGCCGGCAGCTCATGCAGCAGGCATGGTCGATGGCAGAGGGCCGCAGCGGAGGATCGTGGCGGCGCTTGTTCGCGCCGCCCGGACTCGCATGGGCCGGCGCCGTCGCGGGCGTGCTGCTCATCGCGGCCGTCGCGCTGATCGCGAACAACAGCCAGAACGGCGGCCTCAACCAGGTCTACGTCAGCAGCCCGCAGGACCAGAAGAGCAACGTCGCGCTGGCGCAGCCGATCCTCGTGTCCTTCAACCAGCCGATGGACCAGAAGTCCACGGAGGCGGCGGTCCAGATCACGCCGGCCACGACGGTCAACTACGCGTGGGATGCACAGAGCCGCACGCTTTCGGTCACGCCGACCAGCGGCAACCTCGCACCGAACACGCAGTACCAGGTGACGATCGGGCCGGGCGCGAAAACCGCGGCCAATCAGCAGCTGGCCGCGCCGCAGACGATCACGTTCGTCACCCAGCCGCCGGCGACGTCACCGACCCCTGCGCCGACACCTCGGCCAACTCCCGCCAACCCGCTGAGCGAGAAGCAGGTTGCTCCTCTCAACGGCGGGCTGACGTTCGCGGGCCAGTGGTCGGCGGACTCGCAGTCCGTCTACTACATCGACGGCAAGGGCGCGCTCCAGGTCGTCACCGTGAAGACGGGCTCGATCACCAACATCGCGCCCGACGGCGTGACCGCGCTCGCTCTGTCGCCGGCCGGTGACCGTCTCGCGTACGTCCGCGCCGGCAAGGTCGAGGTCCTGACGCTCGCGGCCGGCAAGACCGACGAGATCGCGCCGGCCTCGGCTCCGACGATCGTCGGGTGGTCGAAGGACGGCGTCGTCTGGGCGGCGGCGGGTGGCATCTACGGCAAGAACGGGCTGCTCGCGGCGCTTCCTACCACCGGTGCCGTGACGCCTGTATCGATCTCGCCCGACGGCACACACGCGGTGTACCAGCAGGACGCGAACGTCTTTCTCCTCGACCTCGTCAGCGGCAAGAGCGTCCAGCTCGGAACCGGCAAGAACCCCTTCGCGGGTTGGTCGCCGGACGGCACTATGGTCCTGTACTCGACCGCCGACCACCTCGTCGTCACCGACCTCAAAGGCGTCACGCAGTCGACGCTGCCGCTGGGCGACGTGAGCTGGTCCAGCGGCGACGCGATCCTGCTCGGCGGCGACACGAGCGTGTACGAGGTGCGCCCGGACGGATCGAACCTGACGCATCTCGCCAACGGCACGTATCGATCGGTGATCTGGGCGCCCGACGGCAGCACTTTCGCATTCGTGCGCGGCGATGCGTTGTGGACGGCAGCGGCGCCGGCGCTGCCGCCCGAGCCGACCGTGGTCGACGAAGCGTCGGCTGTCGTGAAGAAGTTCATGGACGCACGCCTGGCCGGCAAGAGCGACGACGCGACCGCGCTGCTCGACGACAACGGCAAGAAGGCCTACGCGCCCGGTCAGCTCAGCCTCGTCATCACCGGCGACCCACACTTCACGCGCTACTACGTCCTCACCCACGAGGCGGTCGGCACGCAGCCCGACACTGTGCGAGTCGTGGTCCGCCTGGTCCTCACGCATGGAAAGAAGGACGTGAGTGACGTCGAGGAGACATTGACGCTCGTGCGCGATGCGACGACCAGGCAGTTCCTTATCGACCAGGCGTCGGCCGGCGCGCAGCGCGACCTCGGTAAGGGTCCGGAGGTCGTGAGCGTCGACGTCACCCCGACGGCGGTCCAGGTGACGTTCGACAGCGACCTCGACCCGGCGACGGTGAACGGCGGCGTGGTCGTGCTCGACTCGAAGGGCAACCCGGTCGACGCGACTGTTTCCTACGCCAACAAGGTCGTGACCATCAGCGGCCTCGACCTCAAGGAAGGCGCGTCCTATCGCCTCGTCGTGGAGACATCGGTACGCGACGTGCAGGGGCAGAAGGTCGCCGCGGAGTACGACCTCGACCTCCTCGGACCATCCGCCAACAAGCACGCCGAAAAGAGATCGCTCGCCCCTTCGCCTTCGCCGACCACCTCGCCGAGCTAGAGCAGCTTCAAAAATCGCGCCGCCCGGCACAGCGCGGTGACCGAACCCGAGTGCATGATCTGGCCTTCGAGCGCGGCCTCCAGCGCATCTCGGAACGGCAGTCGCAAGACCTCCATGTCCTGCTCGTAGGTCTCCGGACTGCGCGCGGATTCGGTCAAACCTTCGGCCAGAAACAGATGCGCGCGGCCGGTGAGAAATGCGGCGCCGTGGACAACGCCCAGCGAGGTGTAGCGTTCGGCCACGAGGCCCGTCTCCTCCGCCAGCTCGCGCCTGGCGCAGGACAGCGGCTCCTCGTCACCATCGAACGTGCCCGCCGGCACCTCCCATGACGACGCGTCCCATGCGTGCCGCCACTGGCGCACGAGCATCGTGTCTCCGTTGTCGAAGTGAGGGACGACGAATGCCGAGTCGGGGTTGGTGACGATCGTGTAAACCGCTTCTGCGCCGTCGGGGAAATGGATGACGTCGTCGCGCAGCTCGAAGTAACCGGACCTCCCACGCACGCTCGAACCTTCGACGTCGAACGGTCGCTTCGCCGGATGGCGCAGCGAAGTTATCGCTGCACCATGGATGCGACTGCGGCAGCCGCGGCCGCGACATGTCGCGGATCGGGGCCGTAGTCGAAGGGTGACGTATCCGTTGCGAAAGCCTTTGCCTGCTCGACGAGCTCGGGATGGTCTTCGATGAACCGCGTGCTGAGGTTACCCGCGCGAAAATCGCTGTTCTCGAGAATCGCGCGGTGATATGGGATGGTGGTCGCCGGGCCGGCGACGACGAACTCCCGCAGCGCGCGGCTCGCGCGGGCGATGGCTTCGGCGCGGTCCGCGCCATGGACGATGAGCTTTGCGACCAGCGAGTCGTAGTTGGGCGGCACGTCCGATCCCGGCCCGAAACCCGAATCCACGCGGACTCCTGGCCCCGCCGGTGCCACCCAGCGCGCGATGCGTTTGGGGTTGGGAATGAACTTGCGCACAGGATCCTCGGCGTTGATGCGCATCTCGATTGCGTGACCGCTCCAGGTCACGTGCTGCTGACCGAAGCTCAGCTCGAGTCCGGCCGCGACCCGGATCTGCTCCTTGACCAGGTCGATGCCGGTGACCGACTCGGTGATCGGATGCTCGACCTGAAGACGGGCGTTGACCTCGAGAAAGAAGAACTCGCCGTTGCTGAAGATGAACTCGACCGTCCCGGCATTGACGTAGCCGGCGGCGGTCGCGGCGCGAATCGCCGCGTCGCCCATCGCGGCGCGAAGCTCGGCGGTGAGGACCGGTGATGGCGTCTCTTCCATGATCTTCTGGTGCCGGCGCTGGATCGAGCACTCGCGCTCGCCCAGATGCACGGCGTGACCGTGGCTGTCGCATATGACCTGAATCTCGATGTGGCGCGGCTTGCGCACGTAGCGCTCGAGGTAGACGGTCGCGTCGCCGAACGCCGACCTCGCCGCCTGTGCGGTGCTCTCGATCGCGGCGGTCAGCTCCTTCTCCGATTCGACGACCTTCATGCCGATGCCGCCGCCACCGCCGGACGGCTTGAGCATCACCGGGAAGCCGATCTTGCGCGCCGCATCGAGCGCGTTAGACGGATCCACCGCGCCGCTCCCTGGCGTTACGGGCACGCCGTGGGCGATCGCGAGCTCGCGCGCTGCGAGCTTGGAGCCGAGCGCTCGCATGGCTGACGCAGGCGGGCCGATGAACTTGATGCCGGCGGCCTCACATGCCTCGGGGAATGCCGGCTTCTCGCTCAAGAATCCATAACCCGGATGAATCGCCTGTGCGCCGCAGTCATGCGCGACCTTGACGATGCGGTCGAGTTGCAGGTACGACTCAGTGGCGGCCGCGCCACCGATGTGATGAGCTTCGTCCGCGTAGCGCGTGTGGATCGCGTTTCGATCGGCGTCGGAGTAGACCGCCGCGGTCTTGATGCCCAGCTCGCGGCACGCACGCATCACGCGGATCGCGATCTCCCCGCGATTCGCGATGAGGACTTTGTCGAAGAGCTTTTTCTTCACGCGATCGCGAGCAGCGGCTGGTTAGGCGAGACGACCTCACCTTCCTTGACGTAGACGTCGCTCACCTTGCCGGCGACGGTGGTGACGATGTCGTTCTGCATCTTCATCGCCTCGAGCACCGCGACAACGTCACCGAGCTTGACGTCATCGCCGCGCTTGACCGGAATCTTCACGATGAGCCCCTGCATCGGCGCGGTGACGGTTCCCTCGCCCGCCTTCGGCCGCGGGGGCGCTGCGGTCGTTCCCTGCGCTGCAGCCCCCGGCTGCGCCGGCATCACGGCGAGCCCGGCGCCGCTCACCCTTACTTTGAAGACCTCGCCCTCGACCTCGACGTCGAACTCCGCGGCGGTGGTGGCTCGCGCGGTCGCAACCGGCGGATCCTGGACCGCCGCCGGTTCCGGCTCCGGCTCCGGCTCCGCAGCTTTGACCTCCACCGGTTTGTGCCCGTCCTTCTTCTCCACCGGCTGAGGACCACGCGCGTACTGGGCGAGCATCTGCGGGAACATCAGGTGGATCAGGACGGCGTCGTCGGTCGGTTCGAAACCGAGCTTGCGGACCTGCGCTTTCGCGATGTCGACCTGCGGCTCGAGCAGGTCCGCGGGGCGGATCGTGATCGGCTCCTCGCGTCCCAACACCAATCTCCGCAGCTCCGGATCCGCCGGCACAGGAGGTCTTCCGTACAACCCCTGCAGGTAGTCCTTGAGCTCCTGCGTGACCGTCGCGTAGCGCTCACCGCCGATCACGTTGTAGACCGCCTGCGTCGCGATCATCTGGCGGATCGGCGCGACGAGCGGCGGGTAGCCAAGGTCCTTGCGGACGCGCGAAACCTCGTGGAGCGCGTCGTCCATGCGATCGGTCGCATCATGGCCGGCGAGCTCCCTGGAGATGTCCTCGAGCATGAAACCGGGCATCTGATAGCGAAGAATGCTTGCGTCCACGCGATCCGCCAACGGACTGAGGTGTTCGACGTGCCGCCGTTTCAATTCCTCGACGTCGCGCTGTGCGTCCCACATCGTGTCGAGCTCGAGCCCTGTGTCGTACTCGCCGCCGTGCAGCGCGGCGACGACGCTCTCACCCGCCGGCTGGGACGCGCCCCATGCCAGCGGCGACATCGCGACGTCGAGCACGTCGGCGCCCGCCTCGACCGCGGCCATGTACGCCATCGGCGCCATGCCGCTCGAGCAGTGCGAGTGCACGTTGATCGGCACTTTCACCGTGTGCTTCAGCGCGGTCACGAGCTCCCACGAGCCCTGCGGGCTCAAGAGACCGGACGTGTCCTTGACGACGATCTCGTGGCAGCCCATGTTGACCAGCCCTTTGGCGAGCGAGCCCCAGAGCTCGAGGTTGTGCGCAGGCGAGATCGCGTAGCAGAGCGCGCCCTGCACGCGCTTTTTCGCCTTGAGCGCGGCTGTGATCGACGCCTCCATGTTGCGAAGGTCGTTGAGGGGATCGAAAACGCGGAACACGTCGACGCCCGATTTCGCTGCATGCCTGATGAAGAGCTCGACCACGTCGTCGGCGAAGTTCCGCTTGGAGACGAGGTTCTGGCCGCGGATGAGCGCCTGGATCGGCGTGTTGGGCGTGGCCTTGTTCAACTTGCGCAGGAATTCCCACGGGTCCTCGCCGAGGATCAGTTGCGTCTCGAAGGTCGCGCCGCCGAACGCCTCCATCGCGGCAAAGCCGATGGAATCCATCTCGGCCGCGATGGGGACGATCTCCTCGGTGCGCAGATAGCCGCCGAGCAGCGACTGCTGCGCATCACGGAATGTCGTGTCGACGAGCCGGACGCGAGCCTTCTTCTTCGCCACTAGACCGCGAGCGCCGCTCGCTTTTCGGCGTGCGTCGACTCGACGGACTTGTCTTGCAGACCGATGATGCGCGCCGCCAGCCAGGCCGCGTTCTTGGCGCCGGCCTCGCCGATCGCGACGGTCGCGACCGGAATGCCGGCCGGCATCTGCACGATCGAGTAGAGCGAATCCACGCCGCCGAGATGCTGGGTCGGCACCGGCACGCCGATCACGGGGAGATCCGTCCACGCGGCGACCACCCCAGGGAGGTGCGCGGCGCCGCCCGCCGCGGCGATCACGACCTTGAGCCCGCGCTCGCGCGCGCTGCTCGCCCACTCCATCACGCCACGCGGGTTGCGGTGCGCCGAACACACCTTGATCTCGTGCGTCAACCCGAGGTCCTCGAGGACTTTGACGCACGACTCCATCAGCGGTAGATCTGATTTGGAGCCAAGGATGACTCCTACGACTGGCTGCAACTAAACGGCCTCCTGTGCGATGTCGGCTCGGAAGAACGCCCCCCCGAATCGTACCCGCCGAGCCCCCGCCAGGGCAGTCTCGCGGGCCTCTGCGACCGTATCGGCGATCGCGACGGACGTGACGACGCGGCCGCCGTCGGTGACGAGGCCCATGCCCGGCTGGAATCGCGTTCCCGCATGGAAGATCAGGACGCCGGGCGGCATCTCGGCCAGCCCGCCGATGCGCATGCCGAGCTTCATCACGGCGTCGTCGGGGTAGCCACCGGACGCGACGACGACCCCCACGCACGGCTGGGGATTCCATCGCAGGTCCGGGTGATCCGCGAGGCCACCCTTGGCAGCGGCCAGCGCGACGGCGACGAAGTCGCTCTGCAGCCGCGGAAGCACGACCTGCGCTTCCGGATCGCCGAAGCGCGCGTTGAACTCCAGCGCCTTGATGCCATCACCGGTGAGCATCAATCCGGCGTAGAGGACACCGCGGAACTCGTTGCCAGATTCCTGAAGCGCTACGACCGCTGGCCGCATGACGCGCTCGACCACCTCTGTCACAACTGCGTCGTCGACGCCCTTGGGCGGCGAGTACGCGCCCATGCCGCCGGTATTGGCTCCCCTGTCCCCGTCGAGCGCGCGCTTGTAATCGCGCGCCGGCGCGAGCGGAATCACCTCCGTCCCGTCGGTGATTGCGAGCACCGAGAGCTCGGGCCCCTCGAGCCGCTCCTCGACGACGACCGTCGCGCCGCTCTTACCGAAACGTTGCTCCACGAGCATCGCGTCTATCGCTTCGTCGGACTCTTCGATGCTGCTGCACACGATCACGCCCTTGCCGCGCGCGAGACCGTCCGCCTTGACGGCCACGTGTCCGTGACGTCCGCGCGCCCATTCCTTGGCGCGCGCAGGCTGTGTGAAGACTTCGAAGTCGGCGGTCGGGATGCCGGCCTGCCGCATCAGATTTTTGGCGAAGACCTTGCTCGATTCGATTCGCCCGGCACCCCGGTCAGGGCCGAAGACGTTGAAGCCGGCGTGGCGGAGGGCGTCTCCGACCGCGGCTTCGACGGCGCCCTCCGGGCCGAGCACGATCAGGCCGATGCGCTCGCGCTTGGCGAAGTCCACGAGGTGGACGACGTCCGTGGCGGTGATCGGAATGTTGCGCGCCATGCCGCCCGTCCCGCCGTTGCCCGGAGCGCAGTAGACGCGCTCGACGAGCTCGGACTGGACGCATTTCCAGACGAGCGCGTGCTCGCGCGCGCCCGAACCGACGACCAGGACCTTCATCTCGTGCCGGATCCGGGAGCGTTCGTGTAGCGGCCAGCGAGAAGCATGAGCAATGCGACAAGAGCGCAGATGGAAGCTGCCACTACCAACGATGCGAACCCCAGATCCTCCAGGCGGAGCGCCACCATGACGGCATACACCGCCACGACGTTAATCGCCTGCACGATGACCATCACCCAGTAGCCCCAGCCGCGATAGCGGGTCACGAAAACGACCAGTGCCACGACGTTGATAACCAGCCATGAGGTGAGCGGCAGAAACGCGGGGTTGGGCGGCGGCGGTGGCTGGGACGGCCACTGGATCGAGATCATGCTGGCCAACGTGGCCGAAGCCCAGAAGGCGATCAGGAGCACCTCCAACAGGGCGACCACGACGAGGACGGGGCGCCCGATGGGTCGGACGGCTCCCGGACCCTGACAGCGCACCGAGCTATAGCGGCAAGACGGCGTCTATTCCCACTCGATGGTGCCGGGCGGCTTCGACGTGATGTCGAACACGACCCGGTTGACGCCCTTCACCTCGTTGACGATCCGGTTGGAGATGCGCGCGAGCACCTCGTACGGCACGCGTGCCCAGTCCGCGGTCATCGCGTCTTCGCTGGTCACCACGCGGACGGCGACGACGTTGGCGTACGTTCGGTAATCCCCCATCACGCCCACGGTCTCGAGCGGCGTCAGCACCGCGAACGACTGCCACACCTGGCGATACAGACCGTTGCGTTTGATCTCGTCGACCACGACCCAGTCGGCGTTGCGAAGAATGTCAAGGCGCTGCGCCGTGACCTCGCCCAGGCAGCGAATCGACAGGCCTGGACCGGGGAACGGCTGGCGGTAGACCATCTCCTCGGGCATGCCCAGCTCGAGCCCGACGGCCCGCACCTCGTCCTTGAACAGGAAGCGCAGGGGCTCGATCAGCTGAAAGCGCAACCCTGGCGGCAGGCCACCGACGTTGTGGTGCGTCTTGATCTTCGACGCGGTCGATGCGACGTCCGGCGCGGTCGATTCGATGACGTCGGGGTACAGCGTGCCCTGGGCGAGGAAATCGATGCGCCCGAGCTTCGCCGCCTCGGCTTCGAAGACCGAGATGAACTCGCGGCCGACGATGCGACGCTTCTGCTCCGGATCGATCACGCCGCGCAGCGCTTCGAGGAAGCGCTCGGTCGCGTCGACATAACGAATGTCCATGTCGAGGTTGCCGTGCATGACGTCGAGCACCCGCTCGGGCTCCTGTTTGCGCAGCAGACCGTTGTTGACGAAGACACAGGTGAGCTGATCGCCCACGGCCCGGTGGACCAGTGTCGCCGCCACCGCGGAGTCGACCCCGCCCGAAAGCGCGCAGATGACACGGCCTTCTCCGACGTGTGCGCGGATGCGCTCGGTCGCGTCGGCGATGAACGACCCGGGCGTCCACGACGGGGTGCAGTGGCACACGCCGAACAGGAAGTTGCGCAGAACCTCGCGGCCGCTCGGCGTGTGGACCACCTCGGGATGGAACTGGATCCCGAAGATCCCGCACCCGTCCGTGAAGGCAGCCACCGGCGAGTTTCCGCTCGTCGCCAGCAGCTGAAAGCCGGGCGGCATCTCGCTGACGTGATCGCCGTGGCTCATCCACACCGGCAGCTCGCCGTGAAGGCCGCGGAAAAGCGTCCCGGGCTCGCGCACCGACAGCAGCGCGGGCCCGTATTCGCGCGCGTGGCCGGGATCGACCTTGCCTCCGAGGTGATGCGCGATCAGCTGCATGCCATAGCAGATGCCGAGTACGGGCACTCCGGCGCGAAGCGCTTCCGGGTCGACGTGCGGCGCGCCGGAGTCGTAGACGCTCGACGGCCCACCGCTGAGGATGAGTCCGGCCGGATGGCGATCCTTCAGCTCGGCCCATGCCGTGTTGCCGGGGACGAGCTCGCAGTAGACGTTGGCCTCGCGCACCCGACGGGCGATCAGCTGGCTGAACTGGGAGCCGAAGTCCAGCACGAAGATCGTTTGCCGGCGTGCCAGGGTGTCGAGCTCGTCCCGCCTCAACGCGGCGGTCTGACTCAGGTTATTTGCCCATGCCCACGTGCTGGGCCTGCTGGAACACCTTGCCCTCGGAGACGATCGACGGCGCGATCACCATCTCCACGTGCTGGAACTCCGCGATGTCGTGTGCGCCGCACACACCGAGCGCCGAGCGGAGCGCGCCCGCGAAGTTCTGACTTCCGTCGTCGACCCGAGCCGGGCCGAGAAGGATCTCGCGCAACGTGGCCTTGGTACCGACCTGGATGCGCGTGCCGCGGGGCAGGTTCGGATCGGGCGTCGCCATGCCCCAGTTGAATCCCCTGGATGCCGACTCTTCGGCGCCCGCGAGCGGCGTGCCGATCATCACGGCGTCGGCCCCTGCGGCGAACGCCTTGCAGACGTCCGCGCCGATGCGCATGCCGCCATCGGTGATCACCGCGACGCGCATGCCGCCGCGGCGCATGTGCTCGTCTCGTGCAGCCGCAACATCGGCGGTCGCGGTGACCTGCGGCACGCCCACGCCCAGCACGCCGCGAGTCGTGCAGGCCGCGCCTGGCCCGACGCCGACGAGGATCCCGGCGATCCCGGCCTCCATCAGCTCGAGCGCCGTCTCGTAGTGGACGCAGTTGCCGACCACTACCGGGATGTCGCACGCTCGGACGAGGTCTTCGAACGAGAGCTGGTGATAGGAGCGCGATGAATGTCGCGCCGTCAGGACGGTGCCCTGGACGACGAAAACGTCGGCTCCGGCCTGCTGGACGACGCCGGCCCTCTCCTCCGCTCGCGCCGGAACCGTCGAGACCGCGCACGGAACACCGGCTGCCTTGATCGCTTTGATGCGCTCGGTGATCAGCTTCGGTTTCACGGGCTCGCGATACGCCTCTTTCAAAACGGCATTCACCGTCGAACGGTCCGCTTCGGCGATCTTCTTGATGACCGGCGCGGAATCCTCGTAGCGCGTGTGGACTCCGTCCAGGTTCAGAACCGCGACGCCACCGAGCTTGCCCATCGCGATGGCGAACTCGACGTCGACGACTCCGTCCATCGCCGAGCCCCAGAACGGAAGGGGAAGTGCGAAGCGCTCGCCCATCGCAAAGGTGATGTCGACTTCGTCCGGGTTGAGCGTCACGCCGCCCGGGACGAGCGCGACCTCATCGAATCCGTAGGCCCTCCGCGCGCGGCGGCCAATTCCGATCTCCAGCCCAAACTGATCCCCCGAAACTTCTGGTCTGGTCTGGATCCGGCTCTGTGTCAGGGTGTGCTTACTCCAAAGATTGAGGCGGGGTTCGGTGAATTATACCTGCCCACTATTCTGTGAGCGGTGTACCGAACCCTCGAGTATCTGAACGGAATCTCGGACGGCGACGTGCGCCGGCTGCATGCCGTCGGCATTCGCCATACGAATCAGCTGCTGCACCGGGGTTCCCTCGAGATCGATCGCAAGAAGCTCGAGCGCAAGACCGGCATCACGCGCGAGCGGCTCTTCGAGTTCGTGAACCAGTGCACGCTGCTCGAGGTGTCGGGGATGGAGCGGTGGCTCCCGCTCGTGAGGCGGCTGGGGATCGAAACGATGAAAGACCTCCGCGCGCAGGACGCGAAGGACCTGCACGCCAAGCTGCTCGAGGCAATCGGCCTCGCGGGCGCCCCGAGCCTGAGCGACGTGGAGTACTGGATCAGCCAGGCGACCGCGCTCGACATCGTCGAAGAACCGGAGCCAACCCGGACCGTCCCGGTCATCAAATAAAAAGGGCGGGCTGTTCGCAGCCCGCCCTCGCCGACAACTTCAGCTAGGAAAGGCTTGCCGCGAAGACGTCGTTCGGGTTCGTATTCGTGGTCGGAGCGACGTTGCTGCTCGCCGGTGCGCATGCGTTCGGGTCCGTGTAAGGAGCATCGCAGGTCGTTTTGACGAACACGGACAGAAAGCCGCTGCCGCTCGGCTGCAGACCCTCGTAGTCGCCAAGGAAGAAGCCTCGCGCGATTGGGGCCGTGCTCAGGTCGAACGACTTCTGAGTGATCCGCTGCTCGTTGGCGAACGTCGCCCCGCCGTCCGTAGAGAACTCGGCGAAGTAGTCGGTCGGCCAGTTCGCCGTTTCACCCGGCTGGAGGTTGCGGTTGTCGTAGTAGGTGACCGCGACGCGGCCGCCGTTGACCGCGACGGTCGGCGTGAATGTCGGCATCCCGCTGTCCAGCTTGTGGATCACGGTCGGTCCGGTCCAGGTCGCGCCGCCGTTGTCAGAGGTGACGAGGAGGATCTCGTCATCCCACAATCCGGTGCTCTGCTTGTCGTTCTTGGTGAAATTCGTCGAGCTCTCGTAAACGGCGTAGAGCTTGCCCGTCGACGGATCGATCGCAACCTCTTCCAACCCGTCTCCAACGCGGGCAGGCTTGCCGGTGAACGGGTCCCTCACTCCGAGCGCGTTGAACGGCGCGATCAGCTGTGGCTGCGTCCAGTGCGCGCCGCCGTCGGTCGACTTCACGAACGCGAGCTGCGCGTTGCTGTGCGTCCCCTGGAACGCCGTGTTGGGCGACACGATCAGGTCGGTGAAGTCATAGAGCGTGTCGTTACGCGGGTCGACCACGATGATGTTGCCAATCGTCTGGGTCCGGTTCTTCGTGTCGATCATGACCTGCGCCTGGCTCCAGGTCTTGCCGCCGTCGGTCGTCTTGGAGAAGAACGCTGGTCCCGAGTAAGCCTGCGTGTGCGGGTTGTCATCCGGGTTGTCGGTGGCAAGGAACAACGTGTCCCAGACCGTGTACGCGGTGCCGGCGTGAATCGGGTCAGCCGTGGTCGAGTTCTTGTCAGTGCTCTTGTCGGCGGTCTGGAAGATGCCACCCGGGATCGCGTGGATGTTGTCCCAGTTCTTACCGCCATCACTCGATGTCGCCGCCACCACGGCGTTGGCGTTGTTCGGCACGGAGATGTTGAAGGACAGCGCGGATGCGTAGGCGACGCCGTCGGGTCCGAACGAGACCCATGGGTCCGACGCCCTGAACATGTTCGCCAGCGCCGCATCGACCGCACCTGGCCCGCATGCGTTCAAAGAAATGGTGCTGGAGTTCCAGCTGGCGCCGCCGTCGGTCGAATAACCGACGCCAATGCCGTGCGCGCCACCGTTTGACTTCCGGTCCTGGTGGAACATCGCTATCGCCGTGCTGCCGTGCACTGCCACTTGCGGCTCGACCTCCGCGTTGTTGAAGGTCCTGCCGGTCAGCAAGTTGTCGGACGCCGTATTGCAGGTCGCCTGATAGGCCATCGTCCCTGGAATGGGCGCGGTGGCGGCAAACGCCGTCGACGACGCGACGAGCGTAAGCGCCGATGCAATGCCGGCGGCAAATAGGTACTTACGGATCAATTCATATCCCCCCTTGGTGACGAAACAGACCCCTGAAGCTTGAGTAACAACTTAATCCCAGCCCGTCCGCTCGCGCAACCACGAGATGGCCTCGCGTCCCTGCGCCGCCTGGAACGCCCTCACGGTGGGGATCCCTTGCGGCGCCGGCTCGAGCGCGCGGACCACGAAATAGCCGGCCAGGCTCG
>DASTIX010000111.1:0-11136 GCA_035717165.1 Candidatus Dormiibacterota bacterium | reverse complement strand
CGCGCGCGCGAGAGCATGGCGCGCCACGTCGACGCGATGGTCGGTTTTCTGGACCGCGGCGCCGAGGTGTTCGACTACGGCAACAGCCTTCGCGCGGAGGCGCGACTCGGCGGATGCACGCGCGCGTTCGACTACCCCGGGTTCGTGCCGGCGTACATCCGGCCGCTGTTCTGCGAGGGCAAGGGTCCATTTCGTTGGGTCGCGCTTTCCGGAGACCCGGAGGACATCGCCGCGACCGACCACGCGCTGCTCGACGAGTTCGCCGGCGACGAGGCGCTGGTGCGCTGGATCAAGGCGGCGGGCGAGCGCGTCAAGTACCAGGGCCTGCCGGCGCGGATCTGCTGGTTGGGATACGGCGAGCGAGCACGGGCGGGCAGGCGGTTCAACGAACTCGTGCGCAGCGGCAAGGTGAAGGCGCCGATCGTGATCGGCCGCGACCACCTCGATTCAGGCTCGGTCGCGTCTCCGTACCGTGAGACCGAGGCGATGAAGGACGGCTCGGACGCGATCGCCGACTGGCCGATCCTCAATGCCTTGCTCAACACGTCGAGCGGTGCGACGTGGGTCAGCGTGCACCATGGCGGTGGTGTCGGCATCGGTCGCTCGATCCATGCCGGCATGGTCGTGGTCGCCGATGGCACCGACCTCGCCGCGCAAAAGCTCGAGCGCGTGCTGACGAACGACCCGGGCACTGGAGTGATGCGCCACGCAGACGCCGGCTACGAGCGCGCGATCGAGGTGGCGAAAGAGCGCGGCGTCCACATCCCGATGAGTGGCTAGTGAACGGCTCTGGCAAGTGGCACGCCGAGCAGGCGTGGCTGGGCCATGCGGCGCAAAACGTGCTGATCGAAGTCGAAGGCGGGCGGATCAAATCGATCGGCGAGGGAGTGGCCGCACCGCAGGATGCCGTCGTTTTGCGCGGCTGGACTTTTCCGGGCTTCGCCAACGCACACAGCCATGCATTCCAGAGATTGCTACGCGGCGAGGTCGAGTCGAGCGGTGGCGATTTCTGGGAGTGGCGCTCGCGAATGTATGGCTTCGCCGACTGGGATCCGGCGGATTACTTCAACCACGCGCGACGCGTCTTTCGGGAGATGCTCGAAGCCGGAATCACCGCAGTCGGCGAGTTTCACTACCTGCACGCGCATGGCAATGAGCTCGGGGTGGCGCTCATCGACGCCGCGCGGGAAGAAGGCATTCGCATCACGCTGATCGACGCGTGCTACCTACGGGGTGGGCTCGATGGTTCGCCGCTGGGACCGGAGCAGCAGTCCTTCTCGGATGGCGACGCCGACAGCTGGGCCCGCCGTGTGAGTGAGCTGCGCGAGGCCGACGGCGTGCGCATCGCAGCCGCGATCCACAGCGTGCGCGCGGTCGATCCCGAATCGATGCGGATCGTCGCGACCTGGGCGCGTGACCGCAAGGCGCCCCTGCACATCCATCTCGCGGAGCAGCCGGCGGAGGTCGAGGAATGTCTGCGTGTCGAGGGCTGCACACCGGCCGAGCTGCTCGAGCGCGAAGGCATACTCGGCCCGGATCTCACTGCCGTGCATGCGATCCACGTCAACGAGCGCGACATCACGCTGCTCGGTCAGCACGAGGTCAACATCTGTGCATGTCCGACCACCGAGCGCGACCTCGGCGACAGGGTCGGGCCGCTCGTCGCCCTATGCGATGCGGGCTGCGGTCTCACGCTCGGCAGCGATTCGAACGCGGCGATCGACATGCTCGAAGAGGCTCGAGGCGTGGAGCTCGACCAGCGTCGCGCCACCGGGCGCAGGGTGCTGCACGAACCGGAGGAGCTCTTCTGCGCCGCGACGGTCAATGGCATGCGCGCGCTCGGCTGGGACGCCGGTGAGCTGCGGGCGGGGACCCTCGCCGACTTCGTCACCTTGCAGAGGGAGGACGCCGAGAGGCGCGACATCGGCCTGGCTCAGCTGATCTACACGTTTGGCGGACGTGACGTTACGAACGTCGTGGTCGGCGGTGAGACCGTGCTCCAGAAATGAGGCGCCTGCGCAACATCGGAAGGTTGTTCACCGGGACGTCCACCGGCGTGATCCAGGACGCGGCCGTGATCTGCGACGGCGAAGGGATCGCATGGGTCGGCAAACTCGGCGACGAGCCGCGTGAGCTCATGGAATCGGTGAACGAGGAGGATGACTGCGGCGGTGGACTTGTCACCGCCGGACTCATCGATGCGCATACGCATCCCGTCTACGCAGGCGACCGCATGGCCGAGGTGGCGATGCGTACCGCCGGCGCGTCGTATCAAGACGTCGCTAAAGCGGGCGGTGGCATTCGGGCCACCGTCAAGGCGACCCGCGACGAATCGATCGGCGATCTCGAAGAGGCGACGGCGCGACGCTTGTGGTCGTGGCTCGAGGGCGGCGCGACGACGGTCGAAGCGAAGACCGGCTATCACCTTCAACGCGAAGGCGAGCTCGGCGATGTGCGGCTGCTGGGGCGACTCGCCAAACGCAACGATCTACCGCGCATCGAGGTCACGTTCCTGGCGGCGCATGCGCTGCCGCCGGATCGATGGGCGCGCTTGGGCGCTTACGCGCGTGACGTCGCCGAATGGAACGAGGACGCTTACATGGCCGGCGCGCGGTTCTGCGACGTGTTCTGCGACCGCGGGTACTTCAGCGTCCCGCAGTCACGTGCCATCCTCAAGGCCGCCATCAAGGCCAAGCTGATCCCGCGTTTGCACGCCGACGAGCTCGACCGCACCGGCGGCGCGCGGCTTGCAGCTGAGCTGCACGCGGTGTCGGCCGACCATCTTCTCCGAGCCAATCACAGCGATGCGGTCGCGCTCGCTCGCGCAGGCGTCGTCGCGACTCTCGCGCCCGGCACTGCGCTTTCGATCGGCAAGCTCCCTCCGGTGAAGTCGATGATCGACGCAGGCGGCGTGATCGCTCTCGGCACGGACCACAATCCGGGCACCAGTGGCATCACGAGCATGAGCGTGGTGATCGCGCTCGCCGTCGCGGTCTTCAAGATGTCCGTCGAGCGCGCGCTGATCGCAGCCACGCTGGGTGGCGCCTTTTCGATTTCGCGCTCCGACCGTGGAGTCGTCGCGCCTCACAAGCTGGCCGACCTCGTGCTGTGGGAGGCAGAGCACGAAGGCGCCTTCGCCTGGGCATACGGGCTGAAGCCGCGAACGGTGTGGCTGGGCGGCTCGCAAGTTTTTGCTTGATTAGAGGTTGCTAATTGCGTGCAATCAGCCTATAAGTTGCACCTGAAACGGCCGCCGTTCAGCAAAGTCCCGATCAACCCGCGGTCGAAATTGGAGGAAGGCAAGTAGTGGCAAAGTGGAACCCATTGGCGCTGAAGATTCTCATGTGGGTAATGGGAGTCTTGCTCGTCGTCAGCTCGGCATCGACCTTCATCGGCGTCAACCTGCTTCCGACGAACGAGGGCCTTGCGAGCGCAGCCACAGCCCCCGTGGCCGGCATCGCGTTTGGCGCCGGCCTGATGATCGCGGGTTTTGACCCCGTCGCGAACATCAGCTGGGTCCGCGCAATCGTCGTGTACGCGATCCTCGAGATCGTCTACAACATCTTTACGGTCATCACCATCGGAACGTTCGACCTGATCGCGTTCATCATCGCGATCCTGGTCGCGGCGCTCGTTCTCGTGCTCTACCCGAACAAGCCGGCGCTCTGGATGCAGGGCAGCGCGTCGAGCGGAGCGCGCGCGTAGCTCTCTTTCGAATCTGACGCTCAAGGGGCGGCTTATGCCGCCCCTTTCTTTTTCAGCCTTTGACGACTGTCGTCGCCGCCAGCTCGTCGTGCACCGGCCCCCGGCCCAACCACGACAGCGGAAGCAACGCGAACCTGAACATGGACTGAGTCACCGTCGGGCGCGAGCCGTCAAGCGCGACCACGCGTTCCCGCATCACCACCCCGCCAAGCGTGCGGCCCATCGTTGACCAGCACGCCACGTGATACGCGGCGGTGATGAGCAACACGCGACCTGCCCGGCGCCTCCCGGTGAGGCGCGCGAGTGTGAGGCAGAACGCGATGTCGACCGCGGCCGCGCGCACGCGATCTTCGCGCGGCGCCTCGATGCCGAGCGCCGGCTGCGTTCCGCGCAGCCGCAAGAGGTAAAGACGCGTGGCGAGCAGGTGAACCTGCAGGTGGGTGATGTCGTAGAGCGGTCGCGGCAGGGCGGGGCGGTGACCGATCGCCGCCGCGGCGACAGTTCCATCTTTCGATTCGATGCGCCATCGCCCCCCGCCTCTGGCCAGCAGTCCGCCCTCGATGGGCCATTCCACCGAAGCGGTCTCGACACGTGGTTCACCGAACTTCAGCAGCTCGACCGGTCCCACCCGCACGGCGTCCCTGTCGAAGCGAACGATTCCCAGGGTCAGGGCCGAGACGGCATCCACGTACGCGTCGCGGAGCTGCGCTCCGCTGACCGGATGCCCGACCTCGACCGAATCCGAGGTCGTGATGGTGCCCCCATCCCAGGTGACCACTCTCATATCTTCACTCTCATGGCCCGACTGGAGTTTTCGGCGGCTGTCTCGGTGAAAACGCCGCCCGAGCGGGCGTTCGATTACTTCGCCGACCACCGCCACGTCGCCGAGGTCCTCGAGGGCGTCAGCCGGTGGGACCCGATCGGCGACCAGACCACCGGCGTCGGGGCCCGGTACAAGGTCGAGATGACCGCGTTTGGCATCCCGCTCAAAAACGTTCTCCGGCTGAGCCGTTGGAGCCGGCCGCACGAGATCGCATGGGTTTCCGAGTCCGGCCTGATCAAGCAGGAAGGCGGTTTTCGGTTCCGCAAGATCGCCGGCGGGGTGCGGATCGAGCTCCACATCGCGTATCAGCCGCCCGCCTCGGTGATCGGAGCGGCGGTCGCGCGGCAGATGGACGGCCTGGTGCGGCGCCGGCTCGAACGCGCGCTGGAGCGAATTCGGGAAGTCCTCGAAGCCTAAAGTCAATGGTGCGATGAAGCTGACACGCGAGGCGGCCGCCATCCTGGGACGCTCCTCGATCGGCATGCTCGCTCTGCGCGCGGGGCGCACGCCGCTCGTGAATCCTGCGGTGTTCAGCTTCGCCAGCGGCGCCATCTGGATGACGACCTCGCGATACGCGGCGAAGACGGTGCTCGCCAAGCGCGATCCTCGGGCCGCATTTCTCGTCGACGGCGGCTCCGAGGCGGTCCTGCTGCGTGGGGCGCTCGAGGTCTTCGACCCGCTGTCGATCTCGAACGACGTTCGTGCGGTCCTGGAAGGCCCCGGTTACTTCCTCGGCATGGCCGGCTACGCGCTGCGCAACGCGCCGTTCTTCGCCGGTTACGTCCTCGACCTGATGCGTCTCCCTCGCGAATGGATGCCCTACAACCGCGTCGTGCTCAGGCTGAAGCTCAGTGACGCCGACCTCGTCGAGGGCGCCCCGTTTCCGGCAGCGCAGGCCGCCAGGGTGCCCGCAGTCCCCGCCGAGGTGAGCCGGCGATTGGCCGGCGTGTCGCGCGGATATGCGTGCTGGATCGACGGCGGCATGCCGATGCTGCGGCCGGCGTTCTGGGACGTCGAGCGTGGCGTCGTCACGGTCGCTCCGACCAGCGGCAGGCCACGCATCGGCGCACCGGGAGCGCTCGTCGTCGAGTCGCACCACCGGTTCCGGCCGTCGCAGATGGTCGGCGCGTGTCTTCGCGGCGCGTTCGCGCCCTCGAGCGATGCCGACGCGATCGCCGACCGTTACGGCATCGGCGTCGCCGAGGTCCCACCGATCATCGACCTCAAGGTGGAGCGCGTGACGTCGTGGCGAGGGTTCGCCATCACGACGGGCGTGCCTCGGACCGCGCGACAGCTGCGCATCGCGAACGAATGACCCGTCCCGCGGCACCCGACCTGCGCGTACGCAAGTGGGACGGCGGACATTGGAGCGAAGTTCCCGATGCGGTAGTCATGGAGGAGCCTCTCCAGCTGCTGCTCGACGGCGAGGAGCTGTCGGTCGTGATGCGGACGCCCGGCGAGGACATCGAACTGGCGCTCGGCTTGTTGTATGCCGAAGGCATCATCCGGAGCACTGACGACGTCAAGGTCGTACGGATCAGTGTCGAGTCGGAGGAAGGAGGCGAAGGCGGGGTCGACATCGATGCCTCGATCGTCGAGTCCAATCAGGTGGACGTTCATCTCGCGCACGCTCCACGACGCAAGCCAGAGAGGTCGATGCTCGCCAGCTCGGCCTGCGGCGTGTGTGGAGCGGTGCTGATCGAAGACCTGCGCCGGGACCTCGAGGTCCTGCCTGCCGGTCCTTCCGTCAACGCGGCGATATTGCCTACGCTCGTCGAAGGATTGCGCTCGGGCCAGGGCGTATTCGACCGCACCGGCGGTCTTCACGCGGCGGGTCTATTCACGGCAGCCGGCAAACCCACCTGCGTGCGCGAGGACGTGGGCCGGCACAATGCGGTCGACAAGGTCGTGGGCCGGATGCTGCTCGACGGTCAGGTGCCTTTGCGCGGCGCCGTGCTGGTCGTCAGCGGACGGGCCGGCTACGAGATCGTGCAGAAGTCGATCAACGCGGGCATCGGGGTCATCGCGGCGGTCGGCGCGCCTTCGAGCCTCGCGGTGGCGCTCGCGCGCGAGTTCAACCAGACGCTGGTGGGGTTTCTTCGCGGCGAGCGGTTCAACGTGTACTCGGCGCCGGAGCGGCTGCAATAGTCTCGGCAGCTCGCTCCAGGCCGATCGCCCGCGCGGTCGTGATCGGTGCTTATGCGCTCGCCGTCGAATGGACGCGCGCGCTCGCGATGCGTAATTCTGGCTTCGTCGTTCCGGCGCTGATTCTCGGCGGCGCAGCGCTCGCGGCCGCAGCCGCCGGCTGGACGCCGGCGCAGCTCGGCCTGGGCACGTCGCGGCTTGGGTTCCGGCTGCTCGGCGGATTCGCGCTGGGGGCCGTGCTGTTGCTGCCGTCGGCCGTTCGCTCAGGCGTCACTCCCTTGCTTCCGGCGTCGCTCGCGCTCGCGGCCGTCGCCGTCTCCGTCGGCGAGGAGATCGCGTTCCGCGGAGCTCTATACGCGGCGCTGGACGACATCGGTAGAGCGCCGCTCGCGATCGTTGGCTCGACGCTCGTGTGGACGCTCGCGCACGCGCTGTCCCATCCGCCTGCGTTTCTCGGCGCTGTCGCCGCGGCGGGATTGTTGCTGGCGCTATGGCGATGGGCGGCCAGAGACCTCGTGGGTCCGGTCGTCGCGCACGTCATCGCCGACCTGGCGTTATGAAACGCCTCGCCCTTCTCGCCGTCGCCGTCATCGCCTACGTGGTCGCTGCGTGGATGGTCGCGCCGGGTTTCTACGACGGCTTCGGTCCGCCTCAGCCGTACAACTTCACCTGTCCGCCGCCTCAGGCGGGAGCGAACAGCCAGCCCGGTTCGGGCCATTTCGTGTTCAAGGTGATCAGCGGCAAGAGCGACGCCGGCTCCGCGTACACGGACGACGGTCAGATCGTGATCGGGTTCTTGCCCGGCGCCTTCGACATCACCGGCAAGACGAGCATCACGGTCGACGTCACGCCGCTCCCCACGTGCCCACAGCCGAAGGGATTGCGGTTTGTCACGAACGTGTACCAGATCACCGCCGACGCGCCGCTCGTGTTGTCGTCAAACCTGACGTTGCGCTACTCGAACCTCGAGCCGGATCCCAACGACATCTATCGCGCCGACGATCCGAATGGCACGTGGACGTCGATCGGGCACTCCTCCGCGGCCGCGCCTTACACCATCGACACGCATACGCAGAAGCTCGGGTACTTCGCGGCGGGGTATACGGTCTCCAGCACGCCGGCTCCGGGAACCGTCACCGTCGGAGGCGGGCAGCTGCTTCCGATCATCGTGGCGGTGCTGATCGTGGTCGTGGTGCTCGCCGGTCTGCCGCTCGCGGTGATGCGCCGCCGGCGTGGCCGCGGTGAGGAGGACGAGGACTCTTAGGCGTACTTGATCGCTTCGAACAGCGTGCCGCACTTGCGGCAGCGGTACTGAAGCGTCATCGCCTGCGTGCCGAAGAGCGAGATGACCTCGGCGTCCGCCGCCTTGCAGTGCGGGCAGCGAGGATCAGCCCGAGGCTGCGGTCTGTCGCGCGGTGGGCGGCGCGTACTTCTTCTCCTCCAAACCTCGCAGCATCGTGAACGTGTGCGCGTCGATGGCCCCATCCTTGCCGCGGCGGCGGACCGGATCCCATTTTTTCCAGTCGACGTCGACCTTCGGCGCTTTCGTACCGAGCTGCTCTTCCAGCTTCGCGAGCAGCTGCTCGGGGCCCATGCTGAGCTTGCCTTCCTTGTGGAGGGTCGCCGTCTCGCCATCGGGAGGACCGAACCATTCGATCGCCTCGCGCCACGCGCGCTCGAGCGGCGCCTGGTCGATGCCGCTGCGCAGCCAGCTGCGGCCGTGCAGGAAGTGGTAGCGCTCCTCCATCAGCATCTTGCGCAGGCGTGTCTGCAGGACCTCGACCGAGCCGCCGGCGCACGCTTCGATCATCGTCGTGAAGGCCGTGTCGAGGATGGCGTTGGCCGCGACGAACTGGCTCCATTCGGTCCAGGGTTCGTCGAAGTAGGGAAGGTTGCGCAGGCTTTGGGCGTCGGAATCGCTCTGTGCCCGTCGCGGATCCGCGCCGAGCGGCTCGAGGCAGCCGTACAGAACGCGGCTGTGGCCGAGGTCGTCGAGTCCCATCGCCGCGGCCGCGATGTCGGCCTCGAGCGACGGCGCGCGAGTCGCCCACTCCGCGTAGCGCAGCCCGAGCATCTGCTTGTTGTCGGCGATGCTGAGGACGAGGTCGGAGATGCTCATCGACCCCTCCGGCGCTTCGCGCCACCTCCCCACTGCGTGGGGAGGACCAGGCTGTGGCTCACGACTCGCCCGGCGACCAGAGGTGGATGACGTCGTCTTTGCGGACGATCGCCATCTCGCACCAGCGCTCTTCGTCGTAGGTCGCGCGCGCGTAGGCCATGGCGAGGTCGGCGTCGGGCGCGACCACGCTGCCCACCTGCCTCAGCGGTTCTTCACGCGACTTGCGCGCGAAGACCTCGTACTCGATCGCATCACCGCTGACGCGCTTGTAGTGAGTCTCAGCGCTCACACCGCGAGTCCCCATGCTTCGAGCGCGTCGCGACCTTCGTCAGTCATCCGCGCGGTGGTCCACGGCGGATCCCAGACGACGTTGACCCGGACGTCGGCGACTCCGGGCTCACGCATCAGGCGGTCGCGAACGTCGTCGAGGATGAACTCCGACGCGGGGCAGCCCATGGCGGTGAAGGTGAGGTCGACGTCGACGATCCCGTCTTGCTCGCGCACGTCATAGATCAGGCCGAGGTCGACGAGGTTGACCGGCATCTCCGGATCCTGGACCTCGCTCAGCGCCGCCCAGAACTTGTCAGTCACGAATCGCTGCGCTGCGATTTGTCTGAATGAGTTTTGCGGAAGTTGTGGAACTCTTCCTGGAACATCGCGACCATCTCTGCGTTGCGCGGCCCGCGTGCGCGCCAGCGGACGAGGACGTCGTCCCATGTGATCGGCTGCTTGAAATCCCAGCGCTTGTGCTCGGCGTCGAACTCGCACGGGAAGGGATAGTCCAGCTCCCAGACGTCCTTGCCGTCCTTCGTCTCTTTGTGGGCCGGAACTTTGACCCCGATCTGTTCGCAGTACGGCACGACGGTGCTGAGCCACCACTGACGGAGCTGGTCGTTGGTCAGGCCCTTGAGGCGGTACTCGAGCTGGGTCGAATGCATCTTCATCGAGTCCGGAAGACCGAACCATTCGACGCTCAGCGGGAACATCCAGTCGACGGCCCTCTGAAGCTCATCCTTCGCAGCACCGCCCGCGGCGCTGATGCGCTTCATCCACGTGCGGCCGTTGCGAAGGTGGAAGTTCTCTTCGAGCATCACCTTGTTCAGTCCGCGCTTCCACGGTCCATATGAGCAGTGGTCGTGGATGTCGCCGAGCAGACAGAAGCCGGCCTGGTCGTAGAAACCGTTCGCGACCACGAGCTCGGTCCAGCTGTCGAGCGGCACGTCGAATGCGTACGGGTAGCGGAAGCTCTTGGGGTCGCGGCTGAAGATCAGCTTCTCCTGGTCCTCGCCGAGGTCCTCGAGGATGTGGTACGCGATGTGGGCGTGCGCGAGCTCGTCCTGGATGATCGCGATGCCGGTCATGAACGCGTTGATCGACGGCGCGCGCTTGGCGGCGAGGTAATAAGCCGGGGCGCTGATGAGCTCGGTGTCGCCGCTGACGATGAGCGTGTGTTTCAGCTCGCGCATGTACTCGGGCGTCATCTCGTTCCGCGACTCGATCAGCTCGCCGGATTTGATCATCTGGTCGAACTCGGTTGAGTTAGGCATCACGTCAATTCTGGGACAAAACCGGTACTCGGTTCCGGAGTGTCAATGGGTCAATCGGACCAACCATTTCGTGCGACCGAATCTGTAGAGTTTCGGCTGCCCGCGGGCCGCTCTCGGCCTGGATTGAGGGAGGGAAGGAGTGCAACCGCTCGACGTCGGCTATATCGCCACGCGTCCGTCGATTGGGAGGAACAATGAGGTCGTCGACCGTGCGTCGGGTGGCGGTGGCCACGAAAAGCTACGCCAGCTCATCGATGACCCGATGGGCCTTCGGAGGTCGTCGGACCACGATCCTGAGTGCGCCTGGTGCGCAGGCTATCGCCGAAGCATCGAGTTCGGCGTGGCGCGTGCGGCCGCCAACCTTCCCTATCGCGCACTCGCGGGGGCCGGAGTACACACGGCACATGGCCGCATCGCGGCTGCGCTCGACCCGGAAATTGCGCGAGCAGCGGCGACGCACGCGCTGGAACAGCCTGGCGTCGTGGACCAGGTTCGGAATTGGATTGGCGTTTGGAGCGGCCATGCTGATGCTCGCGGCGGCGTCGGTTTCCGGGGCGATGCACCCTTCGCCGGCCGAGCACTCGACCGCGTCCGCGGTCTTGCATATCGTCTCGCTGCAGGAGTTCTCGCCGCCGTCCAGGGCTGAGGCTTAGCGCTTCCCGGGGTCCTCTGCCGGTTGTGCGGTATCGTTCCGGGCGAGCCCAAAGACGTCGCGGTGGCTGTAGCTCAGCAGGCAGAGCACCAGATTGTGGATCTGGGTGTCGCGGGTTCAAATCCCGCCAGCCACCCCATCAACT
>DASTIX010000110.1:0-58908 GCA_035717165.1 Candidatus Dormiibacterota bacterium | reverse complement strand
CATCGACGGAAGCTTGCGCTTGATGTAGTCGGGCGAGCGGTGGGTGATGTCGAGGAACACGCCGCCATGCGGTGAGCCGCGTCCGGCGTTGACCTCGGCGTTGATGGCGCGCGCGACGACGTCGCGCGATGACAGCTCCATCCGCTCGTGGTCGTAGCGCTCCATGAACCGCTCGCCTTCCTTGTTGCGAAGGAGGCCGCCCTCGCCGCGCACTCCCTCGGTCACGAGAATCCCGCGCACGCCGGCAGGCCACACCATGCCCGTCGGATGGAACTGCACCATCTCCATGTCGCGCAGCTGCGCGCCGGCGTCGTACGCGAGCGCCGTGCCGTCGCCGGTGCTCTCCCATGAGTTCGAGGTGACGCGATACATCTTTCCCGCGCCGCCGGAGGCGAGGACCAGTGCGGCGCAGCGATAGACGATCAACGACCCGTCCTTGCGTCGGTAGGCCAGCGCGCCGATGACACGACCGTCCGCCTTGAGGAGCTTGAAGACCGTCACCTCCATGTGGACGTCCACGCGGTCGGTGTGGATCGCGCGGTCCTGCACTGTGCGCAGCAGCTCCAGGCCGGTGCGATCGCCGATGTGTGCCAGCCGCGGGTAGGTGTGCGCGCCAAACGGCCGCTGGTGGATGCGGCCCTGCCAAGTGCGGTCGAAGACGGCGCCCCAGCGCTCGAGCTCGAGCACGCGCTCGGGCGACTCGCGGGCATGGATCTCGGCCATCCGCCAGTCGTTGATCATCTTGCCGCCCTTCATCGTGTCGGCGAAATGCACCTCCCAGGTGTCCTGGTAGGCGACGTTGTGCAGCGCAGCCGCGATGCCACCTTCGGCCATCACCGTGTGCGCCTTGCCGAGCAGCGACTTGCACACGACGAGCACACGCGCGCCGGACTCGGCGGCCGCTATCGCCGCGCGCAGCCCGGCGCCGCCGGCCCCAAGGACGAGGACGTCCGTGTCGACGGTCTCGTACGTGCGCGCGCTCACGAGATCCACCTCAGGTCGGTGATCCAGCCGTGCTGCAGCACTCGGATGTAGAAGTCGGTGAACCAGACGGAGAACAGGCTCGCCCACGCCCAGCGGTCGTGCCTGATGTTGAGCACCGTGATTCCTCTCCACAGCTGCCATCGCGCGCGCGCCGTGCGCGAGCAGGTGAAGCAGTCGAGATCGCCGCCGGCGAGGTGACGCAGCGCGTGGCACCCGAACGTGTAGCCGGCGAGCAAGACGAGGTTGACCGCCATCAACACCGTCCCGACGCCGATGCCGAAGCGTCCGCCGAAGTCGAACGCGAGGAAGGCGTCGACGATCAGGAACAGGACCTGCACGACGATCACGTAGAACGCAAATCGGTGCAGGTTGTTGAGAACCCACGGGAACCGGGTTTCGCCGTGATAGCGGCCGCGCGAGGGTTCCGGCACCGCGCACGATCGCGGATGCCAGAAGAAAGACCGGAAGTACGCCTTGCGGTAGTAGTAGCAGGTGGCGCGGAAGACTAGCGGCGCCCACACCACGAAGATCCCGGGCGGGATCGGGCCGAGCGTGATCAGGGGGGACTCGAACGGGCTCAGGTACGGCGCGAACTGCGCGACCGGCTGGAAGAGCACGACCCAGGCGGTGTAGATGCCGAACAGGGTGAGGATGACGGCGACGAACGTCGGGTAGAGCCAGTTGGGGAGAGAGCTGTAGGGGTTCTTGACCGCGACCGCCGGCTGCGCCGGCTGCGTGACTGCCATCTCGCAGACTTATCTAACTAGATTCGCGGAGAGAAAAAGAGCTCCGGCGGGTTTCCCCGCCGGAGCATGCCGTCCGTGATTACTGTCACGCAGTGAGGCCCGCGGCCTTCTTCTGCGGGACGTTGACCTTCTGGGTCTGGGTCGAGCGAGCCCAGGCGATTGCCTCAAAGACCAGGGCCCCGAGCACGACCAGCGCCGCCAGGAAAAGTGCGTAAGCCGCGTAGGTCATGTACGTGCCGAACTGCCACCAACCGTAGGAGTTGAGCAGGGTGCCGCGGAGCATCTCACCGTTGAGCAGCGTGGTCCGCTGTCCCTGCATCGTCGTGATCTGCGTCCCAAGAGCTGCGTACTGCGGGTCAGTCTTCGAGAGCTGCGCCTGCTGAGCCTGCAGCGCCGAGATCTTGGGTCCCATCGTTGCGTAGGTCAGGCCGTTCGCGATCTTGGAAAGGTGAATGCCGATGAAGTCGTTGGCGTAGATCCGAGCCTGGTTGCCGTCGGTCACCTGGTTGCCGGCCTGGTCACGAATCTCCTTCGGAAACTCAGCCGGGTCCAGTGCGCCGCCGGTCTTGATCTGGTCCGCAGCTGGAAATGAGATCTGCTGCGCGACGAGCTCGTCGTGCACCTGGTTCGTCACGAAAGTCCCCTCGTAGAGCGCGAAAGCTCCGGCCCCCGCGAGGATCACGAACAACATCGCCTGAAGGCTGTGAATTCGCCACCGAATCGCCGAGTTCATTCTGGTTTTCCTCCTAGTCCTCTGTTCGAGGTTTGTGAATGTCTTTGTGAGCTCCGGACGGCTCAGCTTCGATGTTGCGGCTTGATCGAGTGCCGGAGTTCGTGCCAGGAGGCCCTTTGCGAGGGGCCGATGGGCCCCTCGCAAAAGTGACTTTCGCCTAAGCGGTCGCCGCGACCGCCGTCAGTGCCGGCTTCTCGGCCTCGGCCTTGACCGGGATCGGACCGCGCGTCACCAGCACCGCGACGTGCGCGAGCTGGATGACCTTGTGCGTCACGCTCCCAAGCAGCAGCCCCTGGATGTCGGACAGCCCCCGCGAGCCCATCACGATCAGGTCGATCTCGTTCGCCGCCGCAGTGTCGACGATCGCCTTGGCGACGTGGCTCACCGCCACATCGCGCAGCTCCCCTTTCGCCACCACACCGGCGTCGCGAGCGGTCTTGACCGCGTCGCCGACGAGCTTGGTCGCTTCCGCCGGCGTCTCCAGTGTGTAGACGACGGCCCGCCCACGGTCATGCTCCGCGACGTGGAGTACGAACAGGTCGGCACCGAACTTCTTTGCCACGTCGATCGCCGTCGGCAGGGCCACCTCGGAGTAGGCCGAACCGTCCAGCGCGACCAGGACATGCTTGAACATGAAGTTCACCTCCTGACCACAGCGTCAGATCGACCCGGCTGCAAAGTCAGTGCCGAACGTCCCGGCGTTGCCGGGCTTTTCGACCCGTGTTCAAAAGTCCTGCCGCGGGGACGATGGCTCTGTGTTCACCGTCAGCGAGGTGATGACACGCGACGTCATCACGGCGTCGCCTGAGACCACGTTCAAAGAAGTCGTGCGCATGCTCGAGGAGAATCGCGTGAGCGGCCTCCCCGTCGTCGACCGCAGCGGGCTGCTGGTCGGCGTCATCTCCGAGGCCGACCTCCTCAACAAGGCAGAGAAGCGGGAGCCCGATGCGTACGTCCTCGAGTCGCGGCGTCACCGGCTCGACCGCTCGCGCGCGTCGGCCCTCGACGCGGCGTCGGCCATGAGCCGCGACGTGGTCACCGTCCGGCCCGATGCGCCCATCGCGCTGGCGGCGCGGGAGATGCACGCGCGCGGGTACAAGCGCCTCCCGGTGGTGGACGCCGAAGGCCACCTCGTCGGAATCGTCAGCCGCGGCGACGTGCTCAAGGTGTTTCTCCGCTCGGATGGCGACCTCGCGGACGAGGTCCGGCGGATACTCGACCACGCGGAGCGCGAGTTCGGCGCGTCTGGCCTGGAGGCGAGCGTCACCGGCGGCGTCGTGGATCTGCTCGGCGCGTTGAAGTCCAAGAACCAGGTCGACGCCACGGTGCGCGCGGTCGCGGGCGTCGACGGCGTGATTGGAATCTACAGCCGGATCACGTATGACAGTGAGAATGGAGAATTCATCAGCCTGTCCACGGAGCGCCTACAACGATGACTGAAGAGGAAGTGCTCGAAACCCTCGACGAAGACCAGTGCCGGTCGCTGATCCAGTCGCGCAACATCGGCCGGATCGCCTTTACGTTCGAAGAAGGTCCGGAGATCTTTCCGATCAACTATGCAGTCGACGGCACGACGGTCGTATTTCGCACCGCCCAGGACACGCGGCTGCAGACCGCCGTCAAGCACCGTGTGGCGTTCGAGGTCGATGACTGGGACGCGACCACCGGAGTGGGCTGGAGCGTGGTCGTCAAAGGCGTCGCCGAGGAGATAACCCGTGGAATCGATCCATTTGCGACGGCGCTGCGCAGCCGGCCGGTCATCCCGCTGGCGCCAGGAGCGCGCGAGGCATGGATAGCGGTCTACCCCGCCGAGATCACGGGTCGCCGGTTCCGGCGCTGACAAAAGGGGCGCGGCCGGCGGCCCCGCCGCTCGAGGGGAACTCGGTTGCGATCCTGCTCTCGGTCTTCGCTGCCGTCCTCGTCGGCGCGGCGCTCTGGCTGGTCGGCTATCGCGAGCTGGCGGACGGTGTATGGGCGATCGCCGTCCTCGTCGCGCTCGTCCCGCTCGGCATCTCTGTCGCGCGGGATCTGCTCCACCGCGAGACCGGCGTCGACCTCATCGCGCTGCTGGCGATGGCCGGATCGCTCGTGCTGGGTCAATACCTGGCCGGGGCGATCATCGGTCTCATGCTGTCGGGCGGCCAGGCGCTCGAACGGTATGCGAGCACGCGCGCCCGCCGCGAGCTTTCCGCGCTGGTCGCGCGCGCGCCGCGATCGGTCCACCGGCGCGAGGGGGATGATCTCGTGTCGCGCGACATCGGCGACGTCGAGCCTGGTGACGTGCTCGTGGTCAAGTCGGGTGAGATCGTGCCGGTCGACGGGACGATCGACTCGCCAGTGGCGGTTCTCGACGAGTCGGCGCTCACCGGCGAAGCGATGCCCGTCACACATGCGCGGGGCGACCGAGTTCGCAGCGGCGTGATCAGCGCGGGCGCACCGTTCGACATGCGTGCGCTCACCACCGCGGAGGAGAGCACGTACGCCGGCATCGTGCGGCTGGTGCGCGAGGCACAGGCGTCGAAGGCGCCGTTCGTCCGACTCGCCGATCGCTTCGCGCTGTGGTTTCTGCCGCTCACGCTGCTCATCGCGGGCATCGCCTGGGTGATCTCCGGAAATCCAGTCCGCGCCCTCGCCGTGCTCGTCGTCGCAACGCCGTGTCCTCTCATCCTTGCGGCGCCGGTGGCGATCGTCGCCGGCATCTCGCGGGCCGCGCACCGCGGCGTGATCGTCAAGGGCGGCGGCGCACTGGAGACGCTGGCGCGAGCCCGCACCGTCGTCTTCGACAAGACGGGAACCCTGACGGTCGGCTCGCCGCAGGTCGCCTCGATCGAAGCGTTCGGCAAGGTGGAGGCGACGGAGCTGCTCCGTCTGGCGGCTTCGCTCGACCAGATGTCACCCCACGTCTACGCCGAGGGAATCCTGGCCGCCGCGCAACAGCGAGGCCTGGAGCTGGTGCTGCCGGAGTCGGTGCACGAGGAGCATGGGAGCGGCATCGAGGGCACCGTCGGCTGGCACCGGGTCGCGGTGGGGCAGGCGCGCTGGCTGCTGCATGGCGACGATATGCCGCCGTTGGCCGCCAGGGTCAAGCGCCGGATCAGCGCGTCCGGCGACGGCGCGGCCTTCATCGCGGTGGACGGCGCGCTCGCCGGCGCCCTCGTCATGGTCGACCCCATGCGTCCCGAGACTCCAGAGGCGCTCCAGCGTCTCCGCGCGCAGGAGGTGGCGCGGATCGTGCTCTTGAGCGGCGACCGGAAGGAGGTGGCCGATCGGATCGGGCGGTCGGCCGGCGTCGATGCCGTGATGTGCGACCAGACCGCGCAGCAGAAGGTCGACGCCGTGCGGACCGAGAGCCGAGAGGCGGTGACGGTCATGGTCGGCGATGGCATCAACGACGCGCCGGCACTTGCGGCGGCGGACGTCGGCGTCGCCATGGGAGCGCGCGGCGCCACGGCGGCGTCGGAAGCCGCGGACGCCGTGATCGTGGTCGATCAGCTGGATCGTGTCGCGGAGGCGATCGCGATCGCGCGCAGTGCACGCAACATCGCGCTCCAAAGCGTGGTCGCGGGGATGGCGCTCTCCGTCGTGGGGATGATCCTCGCGACATTCGGTGTTCTGCCACCGGTCGCGGGCGCGTTCTTCCAGGAGGCGATCGACGTGGCGGTGATCCTCAACGCACTCCGAGCGCTTGGCACCGGCGGTGTTCCCACACCGGCGAGTCTCCGCCGAGGACGAACGCTAGCGAGCGCCTAGCGGCTTCCTCCCCATTCCCGCCTCGAGGCGGATCCGGGCGTCGACCGCGAGCGCGCCCTCGGTGCGCACGATCAGGGGATTGAGGTCCATCTCGGCGACCTGCGGGTGGTCTTCGACCAGCGCGCTGACCCGTAGCAGCACGTCGACCAATGCTCCGACGTCCGCCTTGGGGGCGCCCCGATAACCGTCGAGGAGTGCGTATGTCTTTAGCGATCTCACCATCCGCTCGGCTTCGCCCCGCGTGATGGGAGTGATCCGGACGGCGACGTCTTTCAGCAGCTCGGTCGCGGTGCCGCCCGCTCCGCAGGCAAGCACCGGCCCGAAGTGCTCGTCCTGCACGACGCCGACGATCATCTCGACGCCGCCGCTCACCATGGGCTGGACCTGGAAGCCCTCGACTTCGTGGCCCGCTTTGTGGAACGCGGCGGACATCTGCGAAGCGGCGCGTGTGACCGCGATCGGTCCTTTGAGACCGAGACGGACACCGCCGGCTTCGGTCTTGTGGAGCACGTCTCTGGCGATGGCCTTCAGCGCGTTCGGCGAGCCCAGCGCGCCGGCCGCCTGACCGGCTTCGAGCGGCGTGTCGACGAATCGGGTCTCGACGAGAGGGATGCCGTAGCACGCAAGGAGCTCGGAGACGTGCTGCGGGCTCATCCACCCGTCGCCCTCCGCAAGCGACATGGCGATCAGCGCGGATGCGCGATCGCGCGCGATCCCCTCGGGCACGACGACAGGCTCTTCTGGCCGCGCTCGCCAGGCGGCGTACCGAGCCGCGAGCCCGAGCGCACGAGCGGGTTCCTCGGGGAACGGAAAGTGCGGGATCGTGACGTCGCCCGAGCGGATGACGCGAGGCGTGCCTTGCTTCGACATGAAGACGCTCACAATCGGAATCGTGCGCGGCATCTCGCGCGCCGCGCGGTGGATCGCGCGAACCACGTCGGTTGCACGAGTGACCAGGGGCGGCGTGAAGATCACGATGATCGAGTCGATCTGCTCGCACGCCGCTAGGATCGAGATCGCCTTCCTGTAGTCGTCACCGCTGGCGGCCGCCAGCATGTCGACCGGGTTCGTGGTCGAGCTCGCCGCCGGTAGAAACGCCGCCAGCTCGCGGCGCACGCCGTCAGGCAGCGGCGGGACGGCGAGGCCGGCGGCCTCACAGGCGTCGGTGCTGAGGATCGCGGGACCACCGGCGTTCGTGAGGATGGCGACCCGGTTGCCGTTGGGAAGAGGCTGGGTCGACAGCAGCAGGGCGGCGTCGAAGAGCTCGGCGAGAGTGTCGGTGCGGATGACGCCTGCCTGCTGAAAGAGCGCGTCCACGGTGACGTCCGACGCGGACAGGAGAGCGCCTGTGTGCGACGAGGTCGCGCGGCTGCCCGCCTGGCTGCGGCCGCTCTTGACCGCGAGGATCGGTTTGGAGCGGCTCACGCGGCGGGCTATGCGCGCGAACTTGCGCGGGTTCCCGAACGACTCGAGGTAGAGCATGATGACGTCGGTCTCGGGATCGCTTTCCCAGTACTGGATGAGGTCGTTGCCGGAGATATCGGCCTTGTTGCCGATCGACACGAACGACGAAACACCCGAGCCCAGCGCTTGCGTGCGCGCCATGACCGCGATCCCCAGGCCGCCGCTCTGCGACAGAAAACCGATCCGGCCGCGGACGGGTTTGTCCGGCGCGAACGTCGCGTCGAGGCTGACCTGAGGCGACGTGTTGATGACCCCCATGCAATTGGGGCCGACCAGCCGCATCCCGGATTGCCGGCACACCTCGATCAGCTCGTTTTGCATCGCCGCGCCTTCGGCACCGGTCTCGCCGAAACCGGCGGAGATGACGACCAGGCCGCGGACTCCCTTTGCCGCGCACTGCTTTGCCACGGCGACGACCGCCGCGGCCGGGACGGCGACGACCCCGAGCTCGACGGGACCTTTGATGTCGAGGACGCTGGGGTAGGCACGGATGCCTTCGATCTCAGTAGCCGTCGGGTTGACGGGATAGACGGCGCCGTGGAAACCGCCCGCCACGATGTTGCGCAGCAGCTCCGCGCCGATCGTGCCGCGCTTGTGTGACGCCCCGATCACCGCCAGGGACTGCGGCGCGAGCACGTGGGTGACGGCGGCCACCGACGCGAGGCGGTCGCGGTCGTCGAACAGCCTCAGTGCCTCGGGCGTCAACGCGGTCGGAAGCTCGGCGTGGACCTCCCCTGGCTCCGAGCGAGACCGGATCGGAAAACCGCTGTCGCGGAGCACCTCGAGCATGCGGTGGTTCTCGGGCCGGACGACCGCCTCGAGCACCTCGAATCCGGCGGCTGAAGCGGCCTCCGCGAGCTGGCCGAGGAGGATCGTGCCGAGACCGCGGCCCTGGTACTCGTCCGCGACCGCGAGCGCCAGCTCGGCCTTCAGCGTGTCGATGGCAACGTACATCGCGTGGCCGACGATCCGTCCATCCGCGCCGCCGAACGCAAGGATGCCGTAACTCGACGAGTAGTCGATGTCGACCATCCGCCTGACCGATGAGTCGACGTTCGCGACCGCGGCGAAGAACCGGAACACGCGCGACTCGAGCGAGAGATTTTCGAAAAAGTGCGCCAGCGCGGCTTCGTCCTCAGGCCGGATGGGCCGCACGGTGACGGTCGATCCGTCCCGGAGGACGACGGTGGCTTCGCGGTGGGCAGGGTATGCGGTGGCCGTGGCGCTATTCAACACGACCAGGGCTCCCTAGCCGGCTTCGAGCTCTAGACCGCTCGCGGACGCCTGCGGTCGTAACCGCTCGCGCCTTCGGTGACGTCGGCGACATACCACCAGGCGATCCAGACGACCGGCAGCAGTAGTGCGGCCACTCCCAGGACGACCGCGACAACGAATCCATCGTCGTACATGGCTTCCTCCTTGACCCTGGACGCTAGGTCGCGTCTGCCGCGAGATGGAGGGTCGGAAGACCCGTCTAGGTCAGGACCTTGGTCGGTGGATTAGATTGTTGCGCAACGTCAAAGTTGGTGGCATCAGCGCAAGGAGGAAACAGGCGCATGGACCAACCGGCCACATATCTTCATTGGGGCTTCATCCTGATCTCGATCCCCAATCTGCTCGTGATCGTGGGCATGATCGTTCTGTTCGCGATCGCCCTGGTGGCTCCGTTCCCGCATGAAAGGGGAAGCAGCGATGGACACCGCTAGGAGTTCGATTTCCCAACCGGCCGCCGAGTCGGGGAGCTGGACGGAAAGCGTCCGCCGGTTCGTCGACCGCCAGCTGCCGATGGACCACTTCCTGCCCACGCGGCAGCCGTACTACGTCGGGTCGTGGGTCTACGTCTTCGGCGTGGTCACGATCGCGGCGCTGGTTTGGGTGGTGACCAGCGGCGTCGTCCTCGTGTTCATGGGTCCGCAGTGGTGGCACGACTCGGCTCTCGGCCGATTCTTCAACAGCCTCCACTTCTGGTCGGTCCAGCTGTTCTTCTTCTTCATGGTGCTGCACCTGTGGGGGCAGTACTTCATGGCCGGGTGGCGAAACGGCCGCGCGGCGACCTGGATGATCGGAGTCGTGATCTTCGGGGTCAGCATCCTGACCGCCTTCACCGGGTACCTCTCGCAGCAGAACTTCGCCTCGCAGTTCATCGCGGTCAACGCCAAGGACGCCATGAACGGCGCCGGCATCGGCGCGTTCTTCAACGTCCTCAACTTCGGGCAGATGTACGGACTCCACGTGATGCTGCTGCCGATCGGGGTGACCATCCTGGTCGTCCTGCACATCGTCATGGTCCGCGCCCGCGGAGTCGTCAAACCCATCGATGCCGAAGGAGGTGCGCGGTCATGAAAGGCATGGGCGCGACACAGGAGGAGTACTACCGCGGCGTCCGCATGGTTCCGTACGACCTGATCAAAGAGCTGGTGCTGGCGCTCGCCGGCATCGGCATCCTTGCGATTCTCATCGCGGCCTTCCTTTCCTCGCCCGACGTGCACTCGGTCACGATCCAGGCGTGGTCGCAGAACGATCCCGTCGACTTCGTCACGACCGCCACCGGTGAGCTGGCCGGCACCACCGGCAGCGCCGGCTACGGCAACCCGTACAACACCAACGGCGATGGCCAGTCGTGGGGGCCGATCGCACCGCAGAAGTGGTTCGGGACGCGCATACCGATCGACTCGGCGAACACGTTCGTGATCCAGCCGCTGTCGATCGCCGCCCAGGACAACGCCCAGCTGAACAGCGCGCTCAGCGCATGGAACGGCGCCGGCTCCGACCAGCAGGGCAAGTGGCTCGACGCCTACACCAAGGCGCTCGCGAACGCGCAGGTCCAGAACGGCGCCGTCGTCCTCGCCGACGGCGACTACGGCCCGCTGACGGTGATGATGGCGAGCCTGCTGACGATCGCGCAGTCGGGCGGTCTCGACGGCCTCCTGCAGATCAACGGCCGCTTCTACCAGACCGACTACACGCCTGCCCTGCTCTTCATGAACGACGGCGGCTACCTGGCCGGCCAGGCGGAGTCGTGGAACCTCACCGGAGACCAGTGGGGAATGATGAACGAGACCGGCAGGTACCCCGGTCAGACGTGGTTGTGGCTGTACACGATGTGGTACCAGATCCCGCCGTTCACGAGCGACACCGGATTCCTCGGGGTCAACTCGTCGAACGCGGACCTCGTGATCATCATCCTGATGACGGTGCTGACCGCAGCACTGGCGCTGGTTCCATTCATACCGATCCTGCGCGACATCCCACGCTGGATCCCCGTTCACCGTTTGATCTGGCGCGAGTACTACGCGCCCAAACAGAAGACCGCATAACTTCCCCGTCCCAACGCTCGCGGGACTGAAGGCCCTAGTGGGCATCCCGCGAGCGGGCCTACCTTGGAGTCGACTCGAAGAGGAGGTGAGTGGAAGATGACAATTCGCATCGTGCCCGAAGAGCTGGTCGACATCGACAGCCCATTCGCGGAGTTCTTCCGCACGCTGAGCGGCCCCTGGCCATTCCGCCCGTTCTACGCATTGACCCCAGGCAAGCATTTCCTCCCTGCTGCTGATGTCTTTGCTCGCAACGGAGAGATGGTCGTGAAGCTGGACCTGCCCGGCGTGGAGGCGAAGGACATCCACGTCAAGCTGCTCGAGAACGAGCTGATCGTCACGGGCGAGCGAAAGGCCGACAAGGAGATCAAAGAGGAGGGGTACCTCCGCAAGGAGATGACCTACGGATTCTTTGAGCGCCACATGTCGGTACCGAAGGGCATCAAGGAGAGCGAGGTGAAGGCGGAGTTCGCCAACGGTGTGCTGGAGATCAGCATGCCGCGGACACCGAAGCTCGCCGAGGAGCCCAAGGCGAAGGAGATCCCGGTCAAGCCGGCGGTCAAGGCGATCAAGGTCTGACCGTCTCCGGGACTCCAAAGTAAAGAAAGGGGCCGGCTCCCCCCGGCCCCTTTCTATTTGCCTCGCAGGGTGAGTGCCTTTCTCACCTCTCGCGCGACCTCGATGTCCTCGCGCGCGTGAACGACGAGCGTGCTGACCCGCGCGTCAGCGGCGGTGATGTCAGCGTCCTCCTGCACATCGCGGTTGCGCGCGGTGTCGACGCCGATCCCGAGAAACGCGAGCCCTTCGCCCACCGCTTCTCTGACCTCCGGCGAATGCTCACCGACGCCGCCGGTGAAGACGAGTGCATCGAGACCGTGCAGCCCCGCCGCCATCGCGGCGATGGCCGCGTTGAGCCGGTGGACGTAGACGTCAAATGCGAGGGACGCATCGTCGTCACCTTTGGCCCGGCGCTTGAGAACCTCGCGCATGTCCGACGTGCCCGCGAGCGCCTGGAGACCACCCTTGCGGTCGAGGCCATCGGTCAACGCCGGCTCTGACATCCTGGCGTGGCGCATCAGATAGAGCAGGGCTCCGGGATCGACGTCACCCGAACGCGTCGCCATGACCAGGCCTTCGAGCGGCGTGAAACCCATCGTCGTCGCGACCGAGCGCCCGGCATGCACCGCCGCCAGCGATGCGCCGGCTCCGACATGGCACGTCACGATCTTGAGGTCGCCGCGGCCGAGCATCTCCCCCGCTCGACGCGACGCATACGCGTGCGAGAAACCGTGGAATCCATATCGCCTGATCCCCCAGCGGTCACGCCATTCCCTCGGAATTGCGTAGGTCGATGCGGCCGCCGGCATCCGGGAGTGAAACGCGGTGTCGAAGCACGCGACGGCGGGCACGTCGGGCAGCAGTCTCGACACCGCCTCGATCCCCGCCAGCGCCGCGGGAAGGTGCAGCGGCGCGAGGTCGGTGATGCTCTCGAGGTATCGGATCGTCTCTCCGTCGATCCGCACCGGTGACTGATAGCGCGCGCCGCCGTGGACGACGCGATGACCCACCGCGTCGACCCGGTCCATGTCGCGAATCGCCGCGCTGATCGCCTGGTCATCGTTCGACTCGACCTCGCGGTCGATGAGCAGACGGTCGTCGCCGTCGAGAAGGCTGACTTTGAGCGAGCTCGATCCCGCGTTGACGACGAGGACGTTCAATTACATCAAGAAGGTCTTACAGCGGGGTAGGCGCGAGCAGCGGCGCTTGCCGCGGCGCAGCCGCGGTCGGCTTCCTGCCGGGGTCCCCTCCGGGGAGCGTGAGAGGAAACCGCCAGGTTTCCTCTCATTAATACGGCCACACCCAGTTGAGGATCTCCGGCGTGTCCTGCCCGTGCTCTCGTGTGTAGGTCCGGCTGCGCAGGCGTTCGTCGGCCATCGCCTGGCCGATGTGCGCCGCCTTGGAGCCGAGTGATGGAACGCGGGCGATAACGTCCATCACGAGGTGGAATCGGTCGAGGTTGTTGAGCATCACCATGTCGAACGGCGTGGTCGTCGTGCCCTCCTCTATGTATCCGCGCACGTGGATGTTGTCGTGGTTCGTACGCCGGTACGTGAGGCGGTGGATCAGCCACGGATAGCCGTGGTACGCGAAGATCACCGGCTTGTCGCGCGTGAAAACGGTGTCGAACTCCGGGTCGGACAGGCCGTGCGGATGCTCGGAGGGTGGCTGCAGACGCATCAGGTCGACCACGTTCACGAACCTCACGGCGAGCTCGGGAAGGTGCTTGCGGATGAGGTCGGCCGCGGCGAGCGACTCGAGCGTCGGGACGTCGCCCGCGCACGCGAGCACGACGTCGGGTTCGCGATCGTTGTCGGTGCTGGCCCAATCCCAGATGCCGAGGCCGCGCGTGCAGTGCGCGACCGCGTCGTCCATCGAAAGGTAGTTCAGGGCAGGCTGCTTGCCGGCCACGATGACGTTCACATAGTCGCGGCTGCGCAGGCAGTGATCGGCGATCGAGAGCAGACAGTTCGCGTCGGGCGCGAGATAAACCCGGATCACCTCGGCCTTCTTGTTGACGACGTGATCGATGAACCCTGGGTCCTGGTGCGAGAAACCGTTGTGGTCCTGCCGCCACACGTGCGACGAAAGCAGGTAGTTGAGAGACGCGATCGGCCGCCGCCAGGAGATGTCTCGCGACACCTTCAGCCACTTCGCGTGCTGGTTGAACATCGAGTCCACGATGTGGATGAAGGCTTCGTAGCAGTCGAAGAGTCCGTGGCGGCCCGTCAGCAGATAGCCCTCGAGCCAGCCCTCGCAGAGGTGCTCGCTGAGGATCTCCATGACCCTGCCGTCAGGCGCGAGGTGATCGTCACCGGGTATGCGCTCGGCGTCCCACGCGCGATTCGTCACCTCGAGGACGGAGCCGAGACGGTTGGACACCGTCTCGTCCGGGCCCATGATCCGGAAGTTGTCCGGATTGGCCTTGACGACGTCGCGCAGGTAGTCGCCGAGGACGCGCGTCGCCTCCGACGACGTCGTGCCCGGCGCCGGCACATCGACCGCGTAGTCGCGAAAGTCTGGTAGCCGCAGGTCCTTGAGCAGCTCGCCGCCGTTGGCGTGAGGGTTGGCGCTCATCCTTCGGCTGCCGCGCGGCGGCAGATCGGCGAGCCGCCGGACCAGCTTGCCGGAGTCGTCGAACAGCTTCTCGGGGTGATAGCTGCGCAGCCAGTCCTCGAGGATCTTGAGATGCTCCGGCTTGCCGGCGAAGTTGTCGACCGGGACCTGGTGCGCGCGGAACGTCCCCTCGACCTGCTGACCGTCAACCGTCTTCGGCCCGGTCCATCCCTTGGGCGTGCGCAGAACGATCATCGGCCACTGTGGTCTCGCAGAATCGCGGCGCCGTTTGATGCCGTCGATCTCGTCGAGCGCCCAGTCCATCGCCGCCGCGAGCTGCTGATGGACCTTCATCGGATCATCGCCGCTGACGACGACGGGGTTGTGGCCGTATCCCTTCATCAGCTCGATGAGCTCTTCCTCGGGGATGCGGGCGAGCACGGTCGGATTCGCGATCTTGTAGCCGTTGAGGTGCAGGATCGGGATCACGGCGCCGTCCCGCGCCGGGTTCACGAACTTGTTGGAATGCCAGCTCGCAGCGAGGGGACCGGTCTCGGCTTCACCATCGCCGACGATGCAGAAGACGGTGAGGTTCGGATTGTCGAAGGCGGCGCCGTAGGCGTGGACGAGCGCGTAACCGAGCTCGCCGCCCTCGTGAATCGAACCAGGCGTCTCGGGCGCGTTGTGGCTCGGGATGCCGCCGGGAAACGAGAACTGGCGGAACAGCTTCTGCAGCCCGATCTCGTCCTGCGTAATGTCCGGGTAGCGCTCGGTGTACGTGCCCTCCAGGTACGCGTTGGCGACGCCGGCGGGACCGCCATGGCCCGGACCCATGATGTAGATCGCGTCGAGCTCGCGCTTTTTGATCACGCGGTTGGCGTGGGCATAGATCAGGTTCAGTCCGGGCGTGGTGCCCCAGTGGCCGAGCAGCCTTGGCTTGATGTCCTCGAGCTTCAGCGGCCGGCGCAGCAGCGGGTTGTCGAGGAGATAGATCTGGCCGACCGAGATGTAGTTGGCGGCCAGCCAGTAGTCGTGCATCCCACCAAGCTCCTCCGCACCAAGCGGCCGAGCGGAGCTCAGGTCGGGCGCCGTCGATGTGCTCGCGGTTCCCATCTCTAGCCCATACGATCGTGGCAGATTACGGAGCGCAGGTCGGGGTGGTCACAAAGTCTCGACTCGCGGTGCTTTCAAAGTAGGTCGCAATTGAAACTGCCGCGCACGCGTCTTTTCCAGCTCGCCGTCGTGGCCGCCATCGGCGTCGTAGTCCTCGTCGTGGGGGTGTACGCCGCGCTCTCCCTGCAGCCACATCAAAACGCCTCCGGACAGAACTCGAGCGATCCCAACGAACGCTGCAAGCCGAGTCCCTGCGGCGCCCCGGCGGGATTTGAGATCGACATCACGTCGATGGAAGTCAAATCGGACTATCTCGTCCTCACCGCGGTGTTTCGCAACCACACCACTCCGCAGCTTTTCGAGGCGGTCAGCTACCGGCACACAAGTCCTGCCGACTTCACGCTGCGCCAGGGGGGCAAGTCCTACCAGCCTGTCTTCAACTCCGACTGTCCGAACTGGCCGGAGCTGGATGTCCCACGAGGCGGGAGTTCACCGCCGCGGACCGTTTGCTTCGCCGTCACGTCAGCAAGCGGAGCCACCCTGGTCTGGAACCCGGATCTGGGCGTCATCGATCATCCGGTCTCGATCGCGCTGGCTTGAGGGGCGCTTGAGCGCCTGTTGAAGGCCGCGACGGACGCTGCCACCGTCGCAGTCAACCCGCTCGGTGCGGACCCCCGCTCGAGCAATTCGGAGAAGAAGCCATGGCGGCAATTCAGCGAACCCGCGTTTCGTCATCCATTGGAGGTGCGTTCGTGGTGGCCGTTGCGGCGGCCATGCTCGTCGGCGGTACGGGCGGCTACGTCGTCAGAGCGGTGACCTCCCACGTCTCGGCGCCGGCGACCTCCGGCGTCAACCGAGCGGCGCCGGCCGACGAGGACATCACGCAGTCGGACCTGACCCGGGCACAACCCGCCGCGGCGGCCGTCCCGGATTGGGTGCAGCGCTACACGGCGAAGGCGCCCGCGTCGCAGTTCAAGGTCGACCAGTTCATCGAGGGCCTCGGCTACGCTCAGGCGGCGGCGACCGAGAACGGCCGGCCGCTCCGCGGCGGCCCGCAGACCGGTCCGGAGGCTTAGTTCGCACGGAGGGATCCCGCGAAAGGGATCCCTCCGCTCCACTCAGCGCCGGCGAACCAGCTTGCGCATCACGAGCTTGCTCGAGCCGAGCTCGCCGATCTTTTGAAAGCCTGCCTTCGTGAACATCGACTCGGTGCCGCTCCACAGGAACGAGCTCGAATAGGGCTTGCCGCGCGTCGCGACCGGATAACCGTCGACCGACCCTCCACCCTCGCGGGCGATCATGCGGATCGCGCCCGCAAGAGCCGCCTCTGATACCCCCTGGCGGCGATGGTCGCGATCGACGAAAAAGCAGGTGATCCGCCAGTCGGGGGGTTCCAGTCCGAGCCTGGCGACACCACCCATCCGCGCGGGCAGCTCCGACGGCGGTCCAAACTGGCACCAGCCCGCGATGTCGTCACCGTCGTAGACGAGTGCGGCATGTGACCGGTCGCTCTTGACCAGCTTTTCCTTCAGGCGCCGGTTTGAGGCCACCTTCTCGCCGCGGTGGAGATGGAAGGCGACACACCAGCAACCATTCCACACGCCGTTGTGTTTATCCATCACACGGACGAAATCGGGCCACGTTGCGGTTCCGAGCTCTTTGATGATGGGCGCCATGAGGATTTCTGACCTTAAACCAACCGGGCTAGCATCCAGCTGACATGCCCATGTCGTGCTCGGTCTGCGGCAACCCTCTGCCCGTCGGCGCCCGCTTCTGTCCCAACTGCGGCGCGTCCGTCGGTCCGTTCCTGGGAACCGAGGAACGCAAGATGGTCACCGTCCTCTTTGCAGACCTCGTCGACTCGACCGGGCTCGCGCGCCGGCTCGACGCCGAGCGGACGCGGGAGGTCCTGAGCGGTTTCTTCGACGCGGCGACCGAAGAGCTGCAGGCGCTCCGCGGCCGGCCGGAGAAATACATCGGCGACGCCGTGATGGCGGTGTTCGGCCTGCCGCAGGTCCATGAGGACGACGCGCTTCGCGCGATCCACGCCGGTCTCGCGATTCGCGCCCGCGCGCTCCGGCTCGGTCAGGACCTCGAGTCGGGCGGTCCGCTCGAGGTTCGCGTCGGCGTGGAGACGGGCGAAGCCGCGACGGGTGTCGGTCCGTCGGGGCAGCTGCTCGTGACCGGCCCTGTCGTCAACACCGCGGCGCGGCTGCAGACCGCGGCCCAGCCGGGCCAGATGCTCGCGGGCCCGACGACCTACGCGCTGACCGAGGCTAAAGTTCTGTTCGGGCGCAAGCGTCGCGTGCGCGCCAAGGGATTCGACGTCACGCTCGACGCCTATCCGGTCGAGAGCATCACGCCACGGTCGGCGCGCCGCACCATTCCGTTCGTCGGGCGCGTCAACGAGCAGGCGATCCTCGGCGAGAGCCTCGGCCTTGCCAGCACGACAGGCAAACCCGTTCTCGTCACGGTCGTCGGCGAACCCGGAATCGGCAAATCTCGCATCGCCGACGAGCTCGCCGCGGGCTTGAGCGCTGCCGTCCGCGTGCTCCGCGGCCATGCCCGCAGCTTCACGGACAGCGCGACCTTCTCCCCCGCTGCGGCGATCGTCTCGGACCTCGCCCAGGTCAAGGACGAAGATCCACCGAACGTCGTGCGCAACAAGCTCCGCGCGCTGGCGCTCGAATGCTGCGAGGCGGCCGACGTGGAGCGTACCGCCGACAGGCTTGCCCTTCTGTTCGGCGCCGCTGTGGCGCCGCGCGACGAGTCGACCTTCGTGCAGGACGTGCAGGCGGGTTTCATCGACCTGGTCGACGGACTCGCACGAGACCATCCGGTGCTGCTGATCTTCGACGACGCGCACACGATGCGACCGGCGATGCTCGACCTCATCGAACGCGTCGGATCACCAGGGCGGCGAGGACCGCGGCGCGCGCTGGTCCTGGCGCTCGCACGTAAAGAGCTGCTCGATCAACGACCGTCCTGGGGCGCGTCCGCCGGAGGCGCGGTGCTGATCCGCCTCGAGCCGCTTTCGATCGAAGAATCGCGTCGCCTCGCGCGTCACGCCTCGGGTGGCCGCGTGGATGACGCGGAGGCGAGGGCCATCGCCCGCCGGGCGGGAGGCAACCCGTTCTTCATCATCGAGACCACGGGCATGCTGCTCAGCTCGACCGGCACACCGGGCCGGCGAACAGCCCTTCCACCAACCGTGCAGGCGATCGTCGAGGCGCGCCTGGATGCACTGCCTCCACGGCTTCGCGAGCTCGCCCGGCACGGGTCCGTCTTCATGTACGGCTTCGACCTCGACGAGATGCAGGTCGTCGACCCGCAGGCGACCGAGGAAGAGCTGCTGCAGCTGGAAGAGGCCGAGGTGATCGTCAAAGACGCGCAGGCGACGACAGGGCAGTGGCGAATTCGCCACGCCACGCTGAAGGACGTCGCCTACGCGAGCGTGCCCAAGCGCGAGCGCGTGCGCCTTCACCGTCTGATCTCGCAGCGCACACTCGCCGAAGGCCACGTGTCCTGGGCGGCCGACCACCTCGAGCTCGCGGCTCGCGCCGCGCTCGACCTCGACCCCGACGATCGCACCGCCGCCGACGAGGCAGCCTCAGCGCTGCTGGCCGCCGGCGACCGCGCCCGGCGGCGCATGGAGAGCTGGTCGGCTGTCGACCGATACCAGCGATGCCTCGACCTCGCGGGCCCCGAATCCGGGTGGGGCGTCCGAGAGGCCCGCGCCCTGGCGGGGATGGGTGAGTCGCTCTACTGGCTCGGTGAGTACCCACGCGCGAAGGAGGTGCTGGAGCGCTCGGTCGAGCTGGCCGATGCCCATGACGATCCGTTCGCCTTGGCCCTGGCTCTGCGGTTCCTCGGCGACATCGCGATCAACTTCGAGGGCAACGTCGAGAAGGCCGAGCGGCTGCTGAATCGTTCTCTCGAAGCGGCTGAGCGTCTTGGTGAAACTCGCGCGATCACGCGCAGCCTGCTCTTCATGGGATGGGTGCCGTGGACGCGCGGGCAATTCGCCGAGTCCGAGGTGATCTGGCAGCGCGCGCTCGGCACCGCCGAGGCCAACGACGCTTGGGCTCGGGTGCGCGCGCTCAACGCGCTGTCCATCAATCACAGCGAGATGCACGACGGGGACGGTGCGCTGCGTTTGGCGGAGCAGGCGCGGCGTCTGGCCGAGGAATGCGGCGATCAGTTCAGCGTCGCGATGACCGGTGTGCAGCAGGCGCGCGTGTTCGACGAACTTGGGCGGCGCGAAGAAGCACTTCCGCGATTCGACGAGGCGATCGCGACGTTCGCCGACCTCGGTGCGAGGTGGGAGCAGGCCGATGCGACGGCCGCGCGCGGCATCGCCAAGCGGGAGCTCGGCCGTCTTGACGAGGCCGAGGAGGATCTGGAATTTGCGGTGCGGATCGCCGGCGAGCTCGGCGACCGTCAGCTTCCGGTGTGGACCTGGCGTGCCCTTGCGGTGATCTCAGAGCTGCGAGGCGATGTCGCCGAGGCCGAAGAGCGCAACCGCCGTTCGCGGGAAGCGGAGTCGGTCGGACCCCACTGACGCGACGCCGCTCAGCGCGACTTGATTCCCGCCACGGAGTCGGATCGCAATCGCTCAGCGACGGCCTGCAGCACCTGCAGAAGCAGGTCCTGATTGCCCTTGATCGCGTCGCGAAACTGCATGTGACTCATGACCATCATCCGGGACGGTTTGGTCGTCGTGACCGTCGCCGTTGCGGGTCCGCGGTCGAGCATGCTGATCTCGCCGAAGAAGTCTCCGGCTCCGAGCGCGCGCCGATGCTTGCCGTCGATGACGACGTCCGCCTCGCCCTCGAGAAGGACGTAGAACGTGTCGCTGGGCTCGCCCTGCTTGATCAGCGTTCGCCCCTGCTCGACGTCGACCTCGTCGGTATTGCCAGTCACCGATTCGAGTGAAGTCGGCGAGCAATGCGCGAAGAGAGGGACCTTTTTCAGCATCTGAACCTTCGGGTCGCTCATCGCTACCGCAACAGCGTAGCCGTATACCGCGATGCAGTCAGAAGGTCAACCGAAGTAAAGAATCGCCTGCTTTTTGACGGCAGACGCCCCTAGAATCATGGGATGCCCCCCAACACTCTTCATCCGCGCGAGCGGGGGCAGCACGAGCTCATCGACCTGGCCTTCGACGCGATGTTCACGCGGTCCTTTCACCGCCGGACGATAACGTCCTGGAACGAGGGAGCCGAGCGACTGTACGGGTGGACACGGGAGGAGGCGATCGGCAAGCAGGCTGCCGAGCTTCTCTGCACTCGCTTTCCGATACCGCTGCAGCAGATCGAGCAGCAGCTTCTGGCGACAGGGCGGTGGGAAGGCGAGCTCGTGCAGTGCCGCAAAGACGGCTCCGAGCTCCGGGTGGAAGGCCGCTGGGGGCTGCAGACCGATGAGGCCGGGGAACCCCTGGCGATCCTGGAGATCAACAGCGATCAGACCCTTCACCGCCAGACCCTCGACCGCCTCGCACTCAGCGAAGAGCGTTTCGGGCTGCTCGTCTCCGCAGTCGTCGACTACGCCATCTTCATGCTCGACCGCGACGGGAGGGTGATGACCTGGAACGAGGGGGCGCAGCGCATCAAGGGCTATGCGGCAAACGAGATCATCGGCGAGAGCTTCACCCGCTTCTACACGTCCGACGACCAGGCGGCGAAAAGGCCGCAGCACAACCTCGAAGTCGCAGCGGAGAAAGGTGCTGTCCAGGACGAGGGCTGGCGCGTACGCAAGGACGGATCGCGATTCTGGGCGAGCGTGGTCATAACCGCCCTGCGCGACGAGAACGGAGAGCTCCGAGGATTTGGCAAGGTCACGCGCGATATGACCGACAAGCATTTCGAAGAGGAGAGGCTTCGCGCATACGCTGAGCAGATGGCCGAGCTCGAGAGGGCCAAGGCTCAGTTTCTCGATCTCGCCGCGCACGAACTGCGCGGTCCGCTGACGCTCATACGCGGCTACAACTCGCTGCTCAGAGAGGGCAGCCTCCCGGACGACAGGATTCCGCAGGTCGCGCAGATGCTCGAGGGCAAGCTCGAGCAGATCGACCTGCTCGTCCAGCAGATGCTCGAGATGGGCCGGCTCGAGAACGACCGGCTCGAACTCCATTTCGAGACGGTCGATCTCGCCGACGTCGCCGCCGAGCAGATCACGAGGCTGCAGCCGCTCGCCCCCGGCCGCGAAATCACGTTGAGCGGCGAACGAGGTAGCGCAATCGTCAATGCGGATCTATCGCGCGTCGGGACGATCGTCGCCAACCTGCTGGACAACGCGATCAAGTACTCGCCTGCGGGAGGGCCGGTCAGGTGCAAGGTTGGCCGTGAGCATGGTCAAGCATTCGTCTCGGTGTCCGACCAGGGCATAGGCATAGCCGCAGAGCACAGGCCATTGCTGTTCAAGAGATTCAGCCGGCTCCCGACCGAGGAGAACAAGACGATCCCCGGCACGGGTCTGGCGCTTTACCTGTGCCAGGAGATCGCGCGCCGCCACGGGGGCGAGATCCATGTGACTTCGAGAATCGGCGCCGGCAGCGAGTTCAGATTGCTGTTGCCGGGCGCACGGTAGAGTCAGATCGGAAGGCTGGGGTCAAAGGAGGGAGGCGGATATGGATACCGGGGGGTATGTCCTTCTCGTCGACGACGATCCGGCCATGACCGAGATGTATCGCCTCGGTCTGGAGGCGCAGGGGTTCAATGTCACCGTCCTCAACGACTCGCTGGCACTGAACGAGAAGGTCGAGGCGGACAGGCCGGACATCGTCGTGCTCGACTGGGAGATGCCGGGCGTCCGCGGCGACGAGGCGCTCGAGCGGTTGCGAAAGACCGAGACCGGTCGCGACGTTCCCGTCTTCATGCTCAGCAACTTTCCCGGCACGCGTGACGGCGCCATCGACCGCGCCTTTCACGCCGGCGCGATCGCGTGGCTGGAAAAGGTCAACACGACCCCGTCCATCCTTGCCGTGAGGCTGCGCGAGGCGCTGGACACGCCCCGAACCGCTTAGGCTCCGTTCGTGGGACGCGTCGCGGTCGTGACCGGTGGCGGCACCGGGATCGGAAAGGCGGTCGCCCTGGCGCTTGCCCGCGACGGGTTCTCGGTCGTGATCGGCGGCCGTCGCGCGCAGTCGCTCGAGGCCGCGGCTGCCGAGGCGCGGTCCGACAACTTACAGGTCGTGCCGGTTTCCGTGGACGTACGGGATCCGGAATCGGTGAAGGCGCTGTTCGCGCGAACGCAAGAGATGTTCGGCCGGGTCGACCTCCTGTTCAACAACGCCGGCGCCAGCGCCGCGCCCGTTCCCCTGGAAGAACTCCGCTTCGAGGATTGGCAAGCCGTCGTGGAGACGAACCTCACGGGCGCGTTTCTCTGTACCCAGGAGGCCTTCCGATTGATGAAGTCGCAGGACCCCCGCGGCGGCCGGATCATCAACAACGGCTCGATCTCGGCGCACGTGCCCCGCATGAACTCCGTCGCCTACACGGCAAGCAAGCATGCAATCACCGGCTTGACGAAATCGACATCGCTCGAGGGTCGCGCCTACGACATCGCCTGCGGCCAGATCGACATCGGCAATGCGGCGACCGAGATGACCGCGAGGCTCACTGAGCCGAAGATGGATGTCGAGGACGTTGCTCGCGCCGTCGTCTACATGGCCGGTCTGCCGCTCGACGCGAACGTGCAGTTCATGACGGTGATGGCGACGAAGATGCCGTATATCGGCCGAGGATGAAACAGACCGGCGGTCTCACATTTCCGTCGGCGCCGTCAGGTCTGACGCGGTGAGCTGCTCCGTCAGCAGGCGGCGGAAGCGGGCGGGCTCACCATTGGTCCACGCTGCGACCGCGCGATAGCCCGCCTCGTAGATCGGGTTGTACGCGCGCCAGACGGGATGGATCAAGAAGTCCAGGCTCTGCTCGAGGCGCTCGTCCGTCTCGACGCTCCATCGGCGCAGGTAGCGCATCGCGGCGTCTCGGTCTGCTCCCTCTTCGTGCAGCATCAGGGCCGCGTTCTTGAGCGTCGCAGCGAGCGCGTGCTGGATGTCCCGTACCGCGCGCGACAGCTCGAGGTCGTAGGCGTGGCCGGCGTCTGCCAGCAGCGCCGCGCAGGTGCTCTCGGCCTCTGGCCCGAGCGCCTCCAGCGCGTAGCTCGCGATGCCCTCCGCCACGAGGCACTGCGGCGTGGCGATCAAGAAGATCGACTCTTCGAGCTGAGCGCGGCCTCTTACGAGCAGGTCTTCTTTCCAGCTGTGCTCGGTGTGGTGGCCCGGATAGATCTCATGCGCGAGCAGCATCACCAGGAAGTCCGCTCGCGTTGGGATGTCGGTGTTGATCACGACCCGGCTTCTCAGCCCACCGAGGTAGTAGTTGAAGCCTTGCCATGGCTGGTTCGAGGTCAGCTCGACCTCCGCCAATTCGCCGTCGGGCAAACCGAACAGCTCCACCGTCCGCCGGTGGAGCGCGCCTTTCAGAGCCGGTACCACGTCGAGAACTGCGTTCATCGGAATCTCGGTCGCGTGGAGCCAGGCGTGATAGCGATCGCGCAACGGCCCGGCGCCCGGGATCACGCGGTCGAGCGCTTCGTGGGCTTCTGCGAACTCGGCTTCGTCGGTGCGCTCGATCCGGATGCCGTAGCACCGCCTGACCTCTTCCTTATATGGGACGGTTTTGCCGGCGAGGCGCTCGGCGGTGGCGGCGAGTCCGTCCAGCTGTGCGGTCAGGAACTTCGCGCGCTGCGAGTCGTCCAGATTGGCCGCGTCGTCGCCGAGAGCCATGGCTTCCTGGGCGAGCGCGCCTGGCGGCGTCACCTCTTCAGAGGCGACTACCTCCGCAAGGTCGGGCGGACCGTAGTAGGCGTCGACGATCCCATCGACGTGCCGGCCGAGGCGAAGACCGAGCAGCAGATAGCGACGGATGAATTCGTCGATCGACCAAGCCTAGACTCCTCAGCCGAGTCATGAACGCGGCCAACGACCCCGCCGCCTGGCAGAACTTTTACATCATGATCGGCACGGCCAACGCCGCGATCACCGGTCTGCTGTTCGTCGCCTTGTCCCTCCACCTGCGCGAGATCCTGCAGCACCCGGTCTTCAAGCCGCGCGCGATCCTGGTCCTCGTCGTGCTGACGACGCAGATCATCGTGTCGGCGATCGTCCTGGCTCCGCAGCCGGAGAAGTTGATGGGCGTGGAGATCCTGCTCCTCAACGCCGGTTTCATCACGCTGAACCTGAGGTATCGCGCCCAAACGCAGGTCGGAACCGGCCTTGCGATCACGCTGGCGATCCGCGTTATCTACGTGTGGTCGTCGATTAGCCTGATCCTCGGCGTTGGCGGTGGCTTCTACGTTTTGGGCGCGATCCTCGTGATCACGCTCGCCCGCTCGATGTCCAGCTGCTGGACGCTCTTGACCGCGCTCGAGACACCTGTTGGCTGATTCTCCCCACGCCGAGGTCTGGCCCGGACGCGCCTACCCGCTTGGAGCGTCGTTCGACGGCGCCGGGACGAACTTCGCGATCTTCAGCGAGGTCGCGGAGAAGGTCGAGCTCTGCCTGTTCGATCAGCAAGGCCAGGAGCACCGCGTCAACCTCGAGGAGGTCGATGCGTTCTCGTGGCACGCGTACATGCCCAACGTCGGACCAGGACAGAGGTATGGCTACCGGGTCCACGGGCCCTACGCGCCGGAGCATGGGGTGCGCTGCAATCCCAACAAGCTGCTGCTCGATCCCTACGCCCGCGCGATCGAGGGCGAGGTGCGATGGAATCCGGCATGTTACGGCTACAACCTGAGCGAGCCGGCTGACCGCAACGACGAGGACAGCGCACCGTACGTATTTCGCTCGATCGTGCAGCACCCGCACTTCGATTGGGGCGGCGACCGCAGGCCGGAGACTCCCCTGCACGAGACGGTGATCTACGAGGCGCACGTGAAAGGGATGACCAAGTGCCATCCGGAGGTGCCCGAGGAGCTTCGCGGAACGTACGCCGGTCTCGCCCACCCCGCCGTCATCGAGCACCTGCGGTCGCTGGGTATCACGGCGATCGAGCTCATGCCCGTGCACCAGTTCGTGCACGACCAACGCCTGGTCGAGATGGGCCTGCGCAACTACTGGGGCTACAACACCATCGGCTTCTTCGCGCCGCACAACGACTACGCGGCGAGCCGCGATCGGGGCGACCAGGTCAACGAGTTCAAGTGGATGGTCCGGACCTTCCACGAAGCGGGAATCGAGGTGATCCTCGACGTCGTCTACAACCACACCGCCGAGGGCAACCAGATGGGCCCCACGCTGTGTTTCCGCGGCATCGACAACCGCGCCTACTACAGGCTCGTCGGCGATGCGCCGCAGTACTACTACGACACCACCGGCACGGGCAACAGCCTGAACGTGCAGCACCCGCACACGCTGCAGCTCATCATGGATTCGCTCCGTTACTGGGTCACCGAGATGCACGTCGACGGCTTTCGCTTCGACCTCGCCGCGACGCTCGCCCGCGAGTTCCACGAGGTCGACCGGCTTTCGACCTTCTTCGATCTGATCCAGCAGGACCCGGTCGTCAATCGCGTGAAGCTCATCGCGGAGCCATGGGATATCGGCGAGGGTGGCTACCAGGTCGGCAACTTCCCGGCCTTGTGGAGCGAGTGGAACGGCCGGTTTCGCGACACCGTCCGCGACTTCTGGCGCGGCGAGCCTTCCACAGTCGGCGAGCTGGCAAGCCGCCTGACCGGAAGCTCAGACCTCTATCAGAACGACACGCGCCGGCCGGTGGCGAGCATCAACTTCGTCACGGCGCACGACGGCTTCACGCTGCGCGACCTCGTCTCTTACAACGGCAAGCACAATGAGGCCAACGGCGAGAACAACGCCGACGGCGAGTCGCACAACCGCTCGTGGAACTGCGGCGCCGAGGGTGACACCGATGACCCGAACGTGCTCAAGCTGCGCGCCAAGCAGCAGCGCAACCTGCTGACAACACTGCTGCTGTCCCAGGGCGTGCCCATGACGTTGATGGGCGACGAGCTCGGCCGCACCCAGCGAGGCAACAACAACGGGTACTGCCAGGACAGCGAGATCTCATGGGTCAACTGGTCGGCGATCGACGGGCCGCTGCTCGAATTCACCCGCTGGCTGGTCGGGTTCCGGCGCGGTCATCCGACCTTCCGCCGGCGCAGGTTCTTCCAGGGCCGGCCGATTCGAGGCGCCATCGACATCGCGTGGCTCAAACCGGACAGCGAGCCGATGACCGACAAGGATTGGGTCGCGCGACACGCGCGCTCACTCGGCGTCTTTCTCAACGGCAAGGCCATCCCGGGTCACGATGATCATGGGCAACCGATCGTCGACGACTCGTTCCTGCTGCTGTTCAATGGACAGGCGCGGCCGATCTACTGGACGCTCCCGCAGGACATCGGCGGCGGATGGCGTCTCATCCTCAACACCGACAATCTGCAGCCCGAAGCGGAGCCATCCGAGGTCGGCACCCGCGTGCTGACCCGCGCGCGATCGATCGCGGTCTTGCAGCAGCGTCAAAGCTGACCGTCAGGCCAGGCTTTCGTACTCCGCCTTCGTCAGCTCCAGCTTCTCCGCGGCGAGGTTCTCTTTCAGGTGCTCCAGGGAGAGCGTGCCGGGGATCGGCAACATCACGGGCGACCGCTGCAGCAACCACGCGAGCATCACCTGTGAGGGAGTCGCGCGATGCTTGCGTGCAAGCTCGTCGACCCCTGCGCTGTGGCCCGCGCGCAGTGGAAAGAAGGGCACGAAGACGATGCCCTCACGCTCGCAGTAGTCGACGACCGCGTCCCACTTGCGCTCGGCGAGGTTGTAGTGGTTCTGCACGGCATGAATCGGGACGACCTTGCGCGCGCGCTCGATCTGGTGAACATCGACCTCCGAGACGCCGGCGAAGCGGATCTTCTTGCGGTCCATCTGCTCCTTGATCACTCCGAGGCTCGCCTCGAGCGGAGTGTCGGGATGGACTCGGTGCAGGAAGTAGAGCATGATCGCTTCGGTCCGCAGGTTCCGCAGGCTCTCTTCGATCTGCGCTCGCAACACGTCGGGCTTTCCCTCGCCGGCGTTGAAGCCGCCCTTGGTGGCGACGACCACACCCTTCGGAGCGCCGCCCACCGCCTCGCCGATCGTCTTCTCGCTCTGCGTTCCCGTATAGAGATGGGCGGTGTCGATCATCTGCACACCTGCCTCGACAGCGGCGCGGATGAAGGCGACGTGCTCTGGGGTGTGCGTCAGTCGGTTGCTGCCAAGGCCGACGCGAGCAATCTCGAGGTCACCGAACTTCATTAGTCGCATCATGGCCTAACCGAAGATGCCGGAAGGGGACACGATCTTCCGCACCGCCGAGCGACTGCGCGCCGCGCTGCAGGGCAAGCGCGTGATCGCGGCGCGACCCGACTTTCTGAAACGGCTGGCGGGCACGACCGTGAGCGATGTGAAACCGGTCGGCAAGCACCTGATGATTCGCTTCGACAACGGGCTCGCCCTGCACACCCACATGCGCATGCGCGGCGTCTGGCACGTGTATCCACGCGGCGAGCGCGCGCGCCGGCCCGACTGGCAGCTCAAGGCGATGCTCGAGACCGAAGACGACGTCGCCGCCTGTTTTTCCGCCCCCATCGTCGAGCTGATCCGCGACGAGTCGGCTCACGTCGGTCACCTCGGGCCCGACATCCTCGCGGACGATTGGAAGGTCGGCGATGTCGTCAGACGCGCGCGATCGTTGAGCGACGAAGCGATCGGCGATGTCCTTCTCGACCAGCGAGTCACCGCCGGCATCGGGAACGTGTACCGCTGCGAGGCCTTGTGGGATCGCAAACTGAGCCCGTTCAGGACGATCTCATCGCTGTCTGATCAGGAGCTGGAAGCCGTGCTCACCGCGGCGCGCACGGCGATGCGCGCCAACCTCGGCAACGATCCACGCCGCCGCTTTCCAGGCTACGGCCGAGGCGCGGTGCATGGACGCGGCGGCCGTCCCTGCCCGCGCTGCGGAACGCCGATCAAAGTGCGCGCTCACGGCGAACACGCACGGCTCGTTTACTGGTGCCCTCGATGCCAGGCCTGAGCGTGGAGCCCCTTCGGACACAGCGACTCGAGCTGGTCGCTCTGGATCCCGAAGCGATCCGCGCGCTGATCGCGGGGCGGCGCGACGAGGCCGAAAAAGTTGTCGGTCTGAGGCTGCCCGCCGAGTTTCCGACGCAAGGCGACCTCGAGGGTTTTCTGCCGATCCAGCTCCACCGCATGGAAACCAGCCCGCAGCGCCGGGAGTGGATGGCGCGTCTGATGGTCACCAGCTCAGACGGAGCCGTCGGCCACTGTGGGTTTCATGGGCCGCCCGAGGCGGTCGGGCGCGCGGAGATCGGCTACACGGTGTTCACGCCGTTTCGCGGCCGCGGATACGCGAAAGAGGCGGCGCGAGGTTTGATCCAGTGGGCGTTCGGCCAGGGCGAGCGTGAGGTGTACGCCAGCGTCTCACCGACGAACGCGCCGTCGCTCGCCGTCGTAAAGGCCGTCGGCTTCACCCAGGTCGGGACGCAGGAGGACGAGGTCGACGGACTCGAGCTGGTATTCGTGATCCGCGCCCGCTGACGAGCCGGCGCAGCAGATCCTGGTGGGCGTGTTCGACCTCGCGCGCGACCGCGATCGCGGTGTCCACGAACGCCTGCGCCGAGGGCGGCCGGTACCGATCGCGATGCCAGACGATGACGAGCACGCGCGGCGGCACCGGCTCCGCCGGCAGTCGCAGCTCGATCCGCGGATCGTGCTCGTCGACCGCGAGCAGCGGCGCGAGCGCAACGCCGAGTCCGGAGGCCACCATCGCCTGCACCGTGCCGTTGTCGTTGGAGCGAAACACGATCTTCGGCCGCACGCCGCGAGCCCGGAGAAAATCCTCCGCGAGGTCCTGGTGGCGGAGATGCTGATAGGCGACCATCGGCCGCTGGTCGAGCTCGGCGAGGCTGACCCGCGGTCGGGGCATTCGTGAGCCTGCCGGCACGAGCACGAGGTATGGGTCCGGCATCAGCTGTCGAACCGTGAAGGGACCGTCCGGGATCGGCTCGATCGAAAAGGTGAGGTCGGTGGCACCCCGCTCCACCGACTCGACGAGCGTCGCCTCGTAAGAGTCTTCGGTCAGCTGCACGTCGACGTCGGGCCAGCCGGCCTTGAAGCGGCGCATGGCCTCCGGCAGGATCTTGTTCTCGACGCTCTGATACACGCCCACGCGCAAGCTGCCTGAGCGCCCGGCGGCGTAGGCGCGGAAGTCGGCCTCGGCAGCGTGCAGCCGCGACTCGATCGACTCGGCATGGCCGAGAAGCAGCCGGCCCGCCTCCGTCAGGACGACGGTGCGCTTGCCGCGCGAACGCTCGACCAGCCTCTGACCGACCAGCGCCTCGAGCTCGTTGATGTGGTCGCTGACCGTCGACAGCGAGCTGTTGAGTTCACTCGCGGCCGCCCAGAACGTTTTGGTTTCCGCGATCGCGCTTAGGGCGCGTAGATGCTTGAGCTCGACGCTTGTCCAATTATTCGGCACACCGGAATTTTATCGAGAAAACTCCTGTTGCTTCGGAGATTCAAACTGGGAACACTTGAGGCATGGAGGTTCTGATGACGCTGGTGATCATCACCGCGCTGTGCCTCGCGGCCGGTTTCTGGGGCGTGGACTCACGACCCACGGACTCCGTGCGACCAACGCGCTGGTTGTGGCCGCTCGAACGGCGTAGCTAGCTGAGCCTCCAGCCGTCACCATTCGGTGACGGTGCGTCTCCAGATCCTGGCGCCGCTGCGCCATCGCGATTTCCGGCTGCTGTTCATCGGCCAGGCGGTCTCGGTCGTGGGCAACCAGGTCTACGCCGTCGCTCTTCCGTTCCAGATCCTGGCGCTCGGGGGAACGCCGCTGCAGCTGGGCGTCGGGTTCACGCTCTTCGCCGCCTCGCAGCTGGTGACGATCCTGTTCGGCGGCGCACTGGTCGATCGCTTCCCCCGGCGCGGAGTCATCCTGACGATGGACTTCCTGAGCGCGGTCGTCGTTGGCTTGGTCGCCGTTCTCGGCCTCACCCACCACCTGCAGATCACGCATCTCTACGTGCTGTCGGCTTTCTTCGGTGCCACCTTCTCCTTCTACACGCCGGCGCTGAGCGCGATCATGCCCGAGCTCATACCCGCCGATGCGCTCGTGCCCGGCAATGCTCTGCGCGGGCTTTCGACGCAGTCGGCGCGGGTGATCGGGCCGCTGCTGGGCGGATTGATCGTCACTGCAGTGGGCGCACCTGCCGCGTTTGCCGTCGACGCCGCCACGTTCGCGTTCAGCTTTGGTGTCTTCTATTTCTCGACCGGACTGCGGCGTGAGCCGGCGCCCCGCAAGCCGCTGCTCCAGGAAATCCGTGATGGCGTCGAGTACACGTTCTCGATCACGTGGATATGGATCTCGATCGTCGGGTTCGCCGCGACCAACGGCTTCTTCTTCGCCGGATTCACCGTCGCGATGCCGATCCTCGTGTTCCAGGTATTGAAGGGCACGGCACTGACGTACGGCCTGATCAATGCGGTCGCGGCGGTTGGTGAGGTGACGGCCGGCTTGCTCGTTGGCAACGTCCACTTCAAGCGGCTGCTCGTCGGAACGTACCTGTTCAGCGCGCTGCTCGGGATCTCCTTCGCGGTCATCGGCCTGGCGCCGCTGCTCGTGGTCGTGATGGTCGGTGGGTTCGCCTTCAACTTCTGCATCGTGATGTCGAACACGCACTGGGATTCGGCACTCCAGCGCTACGTACCTGCAGCGCTCCTCGGGCGCGTGACGAGCGTCGATTACTTCGGCTCCTATCTGGTCGCGCCCATCGCCCCGATCGTCGCCGGCGCGGTGCTGCTCCGGCTCGGACCCGGGCCCATCTTCGTCATCGGCGGCCTTCTCGCGGCCATTTACTGGGTGCTCGCGATGGTGGTGGTCAGGCCGGACCGGCGGGTGCTTGACAGTGCCGTCCGGGCTGAATAACTTCGACGTAACCGCTCGATAACCGGGCGCAGGTTATCTTCGGCCGAGTCAGGCAGCCGGCATTGAGTAGGGGGTTTGGCATGAAGCGACTGGTCCGGCTTTTTGTCGTCGCCGCTGTTGCACTGGGCTGGCAAGCCGCCGCCGTGCCGGCGGAGCAGGCGCATGAAGGTGTGACGGCATCACCGTCAACGTCGAGCTGTCAGCTCGGCAATGGCATCCAGCACGTGATCGAGATCACATTCGACAATGTCCATTTCTTCCGCGACAACCCGAACGTGCCGTCCGACCTCGAGCTCATGCCACATCTCCTGCAGTTCATCGAGCAGAACGGGACGCTTCTGTCCAACAACCACACGCCCCTGATCGCGCACACGGCGGACGACTCGCTGACGACGTACACCGGTCTATACGGCGACCGCCATGGCATGCCGATCAGTAACAGCTATCAGGCATACAACGCCGACGGAACCACCGATCCCGCCGGCTCGTTCGCGTACTGGACCGATCCTGTCTTCGACACTGCGACGATGCCCAACCCCGGGCACGACACCAATCCCTCGATGGTCTATGCAGCCGCACCACCGGCCACCACGCCGGCCTCGCCTTCGGTCGAAACGCCGGCCCCATGGGTGCCGTTCACGCGCGCCGGCTGCAATGTCGGCGACGTATCGACGGCGAACATGGTCCTCGAGAACACCGCCGTCGATATTCCCAAGGTCTTCGGCCCGTCCTCGCCGGAGAGCATGCAGCTGGCGAGCGACCCCGACCGTTTCAAAGACGCCGAGGTGGCGGACTATGTCGGCCTTGGCGTGCACTGTCCGCAGAACGGTCAGTTTTGCGCCATCGCTTCAGGTGTCAAGTTCGGTGACACCGCGCCTTCGAGCACGCAGGTTCCGGACCTGTTGCCCAACGAGCCGCGTGGCTACAGCGGGTTCAACGCGTTGTTCGGCCACCGCTACATCGCGCCGCAGCTTGGCGCGGGCATCACGAGCCTGACGCGCAACGATTACGCCGTGACAAACGCCGCCGGCAATCTCGTCGACCTGAACGGCAACCAGATCAACGGCGCGTTTCTGACCAACCACCCTGGATTCCCCGGATTCGGACCGATCAACGCGAGCCAGACGCTTGCGTACGTGGCTGACCTCCAGGAGTCGGGCGTTCCGGTGACCTACGGGTACATCGCCGACATCCACGGCAACGAGCATCCGATCGGCGTGCCCCAATGCAACGGCCAGCCCAGCGCGCTGGGCAGCGGGAGCGCGTGTTACATCGCCCAGGCGCAGTACTACGATGCCGCGTTCGCGACGTTCTTCCAGAGGCTCGCGACGGACGGCATCACACCGGCCAACACGGAGTTCATCTTCAGCGCGGACGAGGGTGACCACGAGGTGGGCGCCAACGTCGGCCGCGCCATCCAGCCGACTCCGGCGAACTGCGATGGCGCCACGGTCAACGGGTTCACCGTAACGCCTGATGTCCTGTGCACTTACCCCGCCGGAAGCTTCGGTGAGCTCAGCGGCAACCTTCCGGGCCTGCTTCACAGCCAGACAGCCGATACGACGCCGTTCTCGATGGAAAACGACTCGGCTCCACAGTTCTACGTCACGGGTAACCCTGCGCCGACGTCCGCTGCGGTGCGCCGGCTCGAGCAGAACGTCGGCTTGCTGACCGCGAACAACCCCTACGTGGGTGGCACGCAGCCGATCGCCAACTACCTCGCCGATCCTACGGAGGAGGCGATCCTGCACATGGTCAACGCCGATCCCGCGCGCACTCCGACCTTCACGCTGTTCGGCAAACCGGATTACTTCTGGCAGAACCTAGGACCCGTCTGCTCCGGGTCATGCGTCAAACAGGACACTCGATTCGCGTACGACCACGGCGCATACGCACCTGAGATCAACACGACGTGGGCCGGATTCGTCGGACCCGGCGTCGCCGCCACAGGACTCGACGGCCCGGGGGCCGCGGACGGTCCTAACTCTGCCGGGCCCAACAGCGGGCAGGGCACGGTGCCGGCGGCAGGAACCAAGGGGACATGGGTCGAGGAGACGGACATCCGTCCGACCCTGATCTACCTGACCGGCCTCAAAGACGACTACGTGCACGACGGCCAGGTGATCACGCAGATTCTTTCAGGCGGGAATCTGTCCTCACCCCGACTTGTCGCTTTGAGCACGTGCTACCGGCAGCTGAACTCAAGCGTCGGTCAGTTCGGGACTGCGACGCTTCAGGCCGACACGGCCGCGATCGAATCGAGCAGCAACGACGATGCGACGTACACCTCAACGGTGACGAGGCTTGCGGCGCTGGAAAGCCGGCGCGACGCGCTCGCTCAGCGGATCAAGAACGCCCTGAACGGCGCGGCATTCGACCGCGCCACAGTCCCCGATGCGGGCGGTTTGAACGCATCCTGCAACGCGTTCATCGACCAGGCGGTGCGGATGGCCGGCTGATCGACGGCTCTACCGAGAGCCCTCGCCCGTCGGCGGGGGCTCTTTGTTTATTACGAGGCGTGCGGCTGCAGCAGTTCGGCGATGGAGCCTTCGAACTTGGCGAGCTGCCTGTGCACCTCGATCACCTCGTCCGAGCTGACGGGGTCAGTCGGATCGACGTCGACGAGGCGCACCGTCCACTCGGTTCCACACTCGCACCGGTGAAACAGCCACCGGTCCGTGTGCGAGCGGTACGTGTAGACGGCCGCGTCCTTCAGCCGCCGTCCACAAGAGCATTTGCCTTTATCTGACTCCAGCTTTGACCTTTGCAATGACGTAAACCTCGATCCGTATAACGGTGGAAATCGGAATTTCGTGGCAGCTTACACCTGGTGCTTTCCAATTGGAACGTCAAAACTGTGTAAATAGGCACCCGCGTTTCGTGCGGTCCGCACGTAGACGGCTCAGCCGGCGCTGTTGAGCTCCTTCAGCAGGCCGCCGAGGTCGCGGATCCGGTCCTGGCGCGCAGCGTGCTCGAGCGTCTGGTACTGCGACAGCACGTCGACGAAGCCCTCGCCTGTCTCGTATCCATGGCGGCGTAGAGCGTCACGGCCGCGGTCGCCGAGCCGCTGGACGACTTCGACGACCTTGCTGTCGGCGCCGAACTCCTGGTCAGGCACTGGCCGGCGGAGGTTCGACTTTGTGGAGAGCGATTCGGTGACCGTGCCACAGCTTCGGCACGCCTTTCGGCTCCTCGCCGTCGTAGCTCAACTGAAGCGTCCAGATGCCGTCCTCCTGGACCGGCGCCACGCTCAGCTTGGTCTTGGGGTTTGCGCGCTGGAGGATTTGCAGCAGCGCCACGCCGTAGATCACGAGCGCGCCGGGCAGGTCGATTGTGTTGATCCGGCCGCCTTCACTGGAGCCGTCGACGCCGGACGTGCGTGAGCCGAAGGAGTGGGCCATTGGCGCCGACTAGCGTATCGGCTTGGCTGCTTTGAGCGCTGTCTGGATGACTTCGACCGTCGTGTCGTAGCCCAGGCGACCGGTGTCCAGAACCATGTCGTAGTGCGCCGGGTGGTTGCGGTCGTGTCCGTAGACCTGCCGGATGTAGGAGGTCCAGTTCTCGTCGGTGAGCTTCAAGCGTTTCTTCGCCTCGTCCTCCGAGGCGATGTTGAAGCGCTGCATGATCGCCCTCACGCGGACCGCCTCGGACGCCCGCAGAAATACGTGGAGGGCGTTCGGAAAGTCCCTGAGGATGTAGGCGCCTCCGCGTCCGACTATCACGACGTTGCCGGCGCGCGCCGCTTCCTGGATGACGTGCTGGGTGATCTGGAGGACGGCCTTGCGCGTGTCGAAGGTTGGGGCAGCGTTGGGCGGGGTCCAGGCCGTCGCCTCGGCCGGAATCAGCGGCTCGCTGCTGGCCGAGCCGAGGGCAACGAGGAGCCGGGCAAGTAGCGAGCCGGGCTGCTCATCCTCCGCTTCCACCTCTTCCTTGGGAAGCTGGAGCCGCCGGGCGACCTCGTCGATGATCTCGGAGTCGAGGAAGTCGGCCCTCACGCGCTCGGCCAGCATGTGGCCGACCGTCGCCCCCCCGGCGCCGAACTGCCGCCCGATCGTGATGACCGGCACGCAGTAATTGTCGGGGCAAACGGCTAAAAGCGCAGGAGCCCGCCAGAGCCGTTGATAGCTTGGGTTCGTGGACGTCCACGGCATCCAGTCCGCGGTCCTCGCGGCTGTGGAGCTCGTCTCCCTGCTCATCGAGGTGCTGGCCGTGGTCATCATCGTGGTGGCGATCGCGTACGGCACGTCGGTCTATGTCGTCCGGCGGCGCACGCCTCAGGCCTACTCGACCTACCGGGTGCGGCTCGGGCGAGCGCTGGGGCTCGGACTGGAGGTCCTCATCGCGGCCGACGTCATTCGGACGGTCGCCCTACAGCCAACCCTGACCAACGTCGCGGTGCTTGGATTCCTCGTGCTGGTTCGGACGTTCCTGAGCTGGTCGCTTGTGGTCGAGATCGAAGGCCGGTGGCCGTGGCAGCCTCAGCAGAAAACCGGCGCGCCCTAGAGGTTCACCTCGCTTAGTCGCCGAAATCAGGGTGTTGCGAGGTCGAGAACCCCGGATTGGCGCGCCTATCCGAGGGTGACGCTTACTCCAGGTAGTCGCGCAGCTTCTTCGAGCGCGACGGATGGCGGAGCTTGCGCAGCGCCTTCGCCTCGATCTGGCGGATGCGCTCGCGCGTCACACCGAACCGCTTACCGACCTCTTCCAGCGTCCGCTGGTGACCGTCGATCAGACCGAAGCGCAGCTGCAGGACGCGCCGCTCGCGAGGCGTCAGCGTGTCCAGGACGTCTTCGACCTCGGAGTGAAGCATGGTCAGCGACGCCGCGTCCGAAGGCGAAACCGCCTCCCGGTCCTCGACGAAGTCGCCGAGGTGCGAATCCTCCTCCTCACCGATCGGCGTCTCCAGGGAGACCGGGTCCTGCGAGACCTTCACGATCTCGCGCACCTTCTCGGGAGTGATCCCCATCTCCTCGCCGATCTCGTCGTCCGACGGCTCACGGCCCAGCTCCTGGAGCAGCCGTCGCGAGACGCGCACGAGCTTGTTGATGGTCTCGACCATGTGCACCGGAATTCGGATCGTTCGGGCCTGGTCGGCGATCGCTCGCGTGATGGCCTGACGGATCCACCAGGTCGCGTAGGTCGAGAACTTGTAGCCCTTGTGGTAATCGAACTTCTCGACCGCGCGGATCAACCCCATGTTCCCTTCCTGGATCAGGTCGAGGAACGACATCCCGCGGCCGATGTACTTCTTTGCGATCGAGACCACCAACCGAAGGTTGGCTTCAGTCAGGCGCTGCTTGGCCTCGTATGCGCGCTCGTAGCGCTCGGTCAGCCGGTACCGCGCGATGCGGTACTGCTCGAGCGAGTCGGCGCGGACGCGCGGCCGGGTTCCGTTGGTCAGACGTTTGCGCTCGGCGGCGGCGGCATCCGTCAGCGCCGGAAGCTTCGAGAGATCCGCCAGGCCGATCAGCTCCTGCGCGATCTGGGCCTGCTGGCCTTTGCGCTTGACCATGCCGAGCCGCTCGATCACCTCGGGAAGGAGCTCATCGACGGAGCGCTGGCGCCCGTCGACCTCTTCGACCACGGTCAGCGTCTTCATCGCGTCGTGCAGAGGCTTGGCCTCGATCGCCTGCGCGAGCTCGACCTCATCGTTGGCGGTGAGCAGCGAGACGCGGCCGATCTCTTTCAGATACATGCGAACGGGGTCGTCGAGCGAGACCGAGTCCATCATCTCGATGTCGAGCAGCATCTCGTCGTCGATCTGCTCGACCTCTTCGAAGTCCTTCTCGCCGTCGGTGACCTCGATCCCGATCTCTTTGAACGCCTGGAAGATGCGGAAGATCTGGTCCGGCTCGGCGTCGATCTCCGGGAATCCCTGGAGAACGTCGTCCGGGGTGAGGTAGCCCTGCTCTTTGCCCTTGATGATGAGCTGCTCGGCGACGCCCATCAGCTCGTCTTCGAACTTCTGCTCCGGCTTGTCGGCGACCTTCGTGGCTTTCGCGGGCTTGGCCGGCGGCGTGATCGGTTTAGCCGCCACCACCGGCTTGGCCGGTGCGGGCTTGGTCACGAGCTGTTTGACGACGGCCTCCTTGGTCGCAGGCTTCGCCGGCGGCTTTGCCGGCTGCTTCATTACCCGAGCGATCTCTAACCTCTCCTTTCCATATCAGTGATGGCGCGGGCCAGTTCCCTGGCTTGCGACTCCAATCGCGCCACCGACTCCGAGTCCCGGCCCCTTTCGGCCTCGGATAGCTGGCGGATTATCCCACTGTGCATACCCTTCATGTGCTCCAGGCGGATTCTCTCCGCGAGTTCGATTGCCACCTCGTCATCCACATTCGGCGGCGGGGCCGCCCACGCTCGTCTGATCAGGTCCTGCTCCTCCGCCGCATAGCCGGCTAGATCGGCCTCGAGCCCGGTAGGGCCCCCGCGCTCGTAGCTCTCCAGCATACGGACGAAAATCTCGCGAACGTCTTCGTCCATCTCCTGCACGGTGAGGATCGGCCGTACTCGATCGAAAGCGTTGGGGCGAACGGCTAGCAACTGTACGAGATACCGACTTGGGGTCGTTTTCTTGCTCGCCGGCGCAATTCGGGTCCCGTTCGTCGGGGCCTTCGGGGCGGGCGGCTCTGAGTCGTTGAGCAGCAGATGCCGGGAGATCCCGGTCTTGCGCTCGGCGAGCTCGGCATACGCCTCGTGGAGGTTGGCCGGGAACTGGCGGATCCACTCCCGCAGTCGAGCGCCCACCTGCTCGACCTGGTTCGAGTTGCTCGGGTTCAGGCCCGCCGAGAACTCGGCGACCCCGGCCTCGAAGCCCGAGGGGGCACGGTCGATGACCTCCTGCCAGCGCTGAATCGCCTCGTGGCCACCGGCGCGCAGGAACTCGTCGGGGTCGAGCCCGTCCGGCATGGTCGCGACCCGCGAGCGCATGCCGTTCGCGGCCACCAGCACGGTCGCCTTGCGGGCGGCCGAGCGGCCGGCGCGGTCGGCATCGAACACCAGCAGGACCTCGTCGGTGAAGCGCTTGAGGAGCCGCAGCTGGTCGTCGGTCAGCGCCGTGCCGGAGCTCGCCACGGCATTGACAACGCCGAACTGGTGGCCGGTGATTACGTCGAACTGACCTTCCATCAATACCGCATTGCCGCGCCGCGTGATCTCGTCGCGGGCGAGGTCGAGGCCGAACAGCACTCTTCCTTTTATGTAGGCGGGCGTCTCGGGCGAGTTGATGTACTTGCGCAGCTCGCCCTCGCGCACCGTGCGGGCGGTGAAGGCAAGCGTTTGGCCGCGCTCATCGCGGATCGGGATGACGAGCCGCTCGGCGAAGAAATCGGTGCCGTCACGGCGCATCAGGCCGGCCTCCTGCGCGTCGGCCAGCGACCGCTTCTTGGCCCGCAGATACTCGGCGAACCCTCGCCCCGCGGGCGCGTAGCCGAGCTGAAACTTCCGCGCGGTCTCCTCGCTCACGTGGCGAGACTCGAGCAGCTTGCGACCGGGCTCGCCGGCAGGCATCTTCCACAGGACGTACTCGTAGTACTGGGCCGCGAGCTTCAGCATCTCGAGCACGCGCTTGCGGAGATCGGCCCGCTCCTTCTGCTCCGGGCTCAGCTTCTTCAGCTCGACGCCGGCCCGCTCCGCAAGCGTCTGCAGCGCACCGCGCTTGTCGGTCTTCTCGATCAGCTCGACGAAGGTGAACACGTCGCCCGAGCGGCCGCAGCCGAAGCAGTACCAGGACTGCATCTGCGGGTTGACCTTGAAGCTCGGGCTGTCCTCCTGGTGGAACGGGCACAAGCCCCAGAGGTCCTTGTTGCGCTTGGTCAGGCGGACGTGCTCGGAGACGACCTTGACCAGGTCGACCTTGGCCTTGACCTCCGCGAAGGCGTCGTCGGACGACAGGGTGGGCACGCGCCGATTATGCGGCGCGCCCCAGCTAAACGGCGACTTCCTCCGACCTCTTAACCGGGTCCAACTCCGGCTCGGGCTGTGGCGACCTTTCGTAGCCCAGGTCGCCGATGCCGATTCGGTCGTACAGCCAGCGCAGCGGCCGCGGCGCCCACCAGTTGACGTCGCCGAGCAACCGCATCACGGCCGGCACGACCAGCGAGCGCACGATGGTAGCGTCGATCGCCACCGCGATCGCAAGCCCGATGCCTATCGCCTTGATGATCACGACCTCGGCGAGGCCGAAGGACATGAACACCACGAACATGATCGCGGCGGCTCCGGTGATAAGCCTGCCCGTGCGCTCGAGGCCGCTCGCGACGGCTGCCGTGTTGTTGCCGAGGCGGACGTATTCCTCGTGCATGCGGCTCACGAGCAGGACCTCGTAATCCATCGAAAGGCCGAAGACGATGCTGAAGAGGATCACCGGGATGCTCGGATCCAGCGACTGTGCGGTGAAGCCGAGGATGTTGGAGAAGTGGCCCTGCTGGAAGATGAAGACCAGCGCTCCGAACGATGCGCCGATCGACAGAAAGTTGAGGATCACGGCCTTCAGCGGCAGGACGACCGAGCCGGTCAGCAGGAACAGCAGGACGTAGGTGGCGATGACGACGCTGGCCACCGCCAGCGGAACCTGGTCGTAGATGAACTTGATGACGTCGACGTCGACCGCGGTCTCTCCGCCGACGAGCACCTGCCCGCCTCCCACGCCCTGGTCGGCGCGGATCGCCTTGAGGATGTTGCGCGCGGTGTCGGAGGATGGGTCCGCGCTGCTGCTCGCCTGGATCAGAACCATGTTCTTGCCAACGGTTGACGCGATCAGGGGGCGCGCCGCGGCCGGGATGTTGCTGGGGTTGCCCGTGTAGAGCTGCTCGTAGTCATACAGACTGAGGTTCGAGCTGAGGTCGTAGATCGACGTGACCTTGTTCACGCCCGGTATCTGCGCGATGCGCTTGTCGAGGGCGTACTGGTCTGTGATCCGGCTCGTAGTCAACGGAGATCCGCTCGGGTAGCTGACCACGATGTTGTAAGTCGTCTCGCCCTGTCCGGGGAAGTCCGCGATCAGGCGGTCGTAACCCTGCCGCGCCTCGAGGCGCTGCGGCAGCATGTCGACGTTGCCGTTGGCGAGGCGCAGGCTGAAGAAGGGCAGCGACGCCAGCACGAGGAACGCGACGGTCGGCACGAGCACGATGACCGGCCGCTTCATGACCCAGGTGGCGAGCGTGTGCCAGAAACCCCTGCCGCCCGCCAAGCCGCTGCCGAGCGGCAGGCGCAGGCGGTTGACGCCGGTCCCGATGACCGAGAGGAGGGCGGGCAGGAAAGTCAGGCCATAGACGACCGCAACGGCGACGACGATCGCGCCCGCCGCGCCCATCGACGCCATGAAGGTGCCCTGGAAGAACAGCAGGGCCGACAGTCCGACCGCGACGGTGAGACCAGAGAACGTGATGGCACGTCCGGCGGTCGCGATGGTCGTCGAGACCGCCTCCTCGCGACTTGCGCCCTTGGCCAGCTCATCGCGAAAGCGGTTGACGATGAACAGCGAGTAGTCGATCGAGACGCCGAGCCCGATCAGCGTGACGATGTTGAGGGCGTACTGCGACACGTCGGTGAAGCGGTTGAGGAAGAACGTGCCGCCGATTCCGCCCGCGATCGTGAGCAATCCGACGCCCAGCGGCAGGCCCGCGGCGACGAGGCCGGCGAAGATGAGGACGAGGAGCACCAGCGTCACCGGCAGCGAGATGAACTCGGCGCGCTGGAGGTCTGTCTCGAGCGTCGTGTTGAAGGCCTGGTTGATGGGCACAAAGCCGGTGCCAGTGACGTGCAGCGTGCTCGAGTGCACCTTGCCCCGGAGGTCCGAGTAATCGCTCCACGATTGCCGCCCGGTGGAGTTCAGCTCGACGATGACGAGCGCCTCGTGCCCGTCCTTCGACGTCAGCGCGGCCTGGGCCTGCGGGTTTCCGGTCGAATACGGAGTCGTGAGCTTGTCGATGCGCGTGTCGCCCTGGATCGGTGCGAGCGCGTCATTGACCGCCGCCTGGTAGGCGGAGTCGCTCACCGTCATGGTGTCGCTCTTGAAGATCAGGTCGAAGCTCGAGGTCGGCTTGGTGTTGGCGGTGTTCAGCTGAGCGTTGATCACGCTTTGCGCTTTCGCTGACTCGAGGTTGCTGCTGAGCGGACCGCCGCTCTGCAGCGTGCCGCCCATCGCGAGGGACACGATCGAGATGGCGAGAAAAGCGCCGGACGCGACGAGCACGGCCCATCGGTTTCGATAGACGAACCTGCCCCAGGCTGCGAACACTTCCTCTTCCTCCTACGCTTCCGCGCGCGTTTGCGCTTGGGGAAATACCGCGGTGAGTGACATCGCGGCGAGAGCGTCGATCGCCTCGTCCGCGTTGAATTCCGGATCGACGAGGTTCTGGATCATGATGCCGAGGATCGCCGCCCATACGGCGCCGGCGATGCCGCGGGCCGGACGCGCGTCCAGGCCGCGCTCGGAGAGCACGTGCCGGGTGATGTCCTCGGCGTGCTGCCGGTCGGTGCGCACGAAGTCGCGGACGCCCGCTCCGACGACCTCGTCGTGGAGCCCGACGCCGATCAGCTGCACGTACAGGGCGTTGGTGTCGCGACTGCTGCGGATCATCTGCTTGGCGTGGTCGAACGCCTGCAGCGCGCCCTGCTCCCCTGTCGCGGGGTTGAGCTCCATCTTCTTGCAGACGTAGGCCAGCACCTCGACCACGAGCTGCTGCTTCGATTTGTAGTGGTAGTGCACGAGACCCTGGGCCACGCCGGCTTCCTCCGCGATGTCCTTGATCGAAGTGTTCTCGTAGCCCTGGCGGCTCAGCACGGTGAACGCGGCCTGGAGGATCTTTTCCTTGGTATCCGGCTTGGTTGAATGTTCATTCAGCATTGGTTGATCATTCAACCAGACCCCGAGCCCAGCTGTCAAGCGGCATCAGTAAAGACGCGAGGCCCGACTCCTCCACATCAACAGACAGACGACTCCGACGGCGGCAAGAACCGCAACGGCGGCGAGGGCTGCGGACGCGGTGCCAAAGCCGCCAGTCTCACCCGCGGCCTGGACCACGACCACGAGCGCGAGCGCCGCGGCGATGACGAGAGCGACCGTACGCAGGCGCAGAGCATGGACCGCGAAGTCGTCTCTCCCCCGCCGTCGCGAATCGATCGACCAGCCGGCCATCTCGCTCGACAGCAGGAGGCCGACGGCCACGAGCGCGCCCCACGGATCCGGCGCGGCCGCGCGATACAGCAGCGATCCGACGTAAAGCGCCGCCAATCCACCCAGCGCCCACTGCACGGCGTCGTGCCTGCCGATCACGATGCCTGCCACGAACAGCGCAATCCCGCCACCGGAGACGAGCGCGGCGGCCGGCGCGGCGCCCGGCGGCGTCGACAGGAAGATGTAGCCGGCGATGGCGCCTTCCAGAGACAGCGCGACGATGCCGGTCAGGAGATACGCAAATTCCGACCGTACCTGCGGAATTGCTCCACCTCCTGGAGCGCCGCGATGAGCGGCTGCTCGTATGACCAGACGGCGATCGGAATGCCCGCCCGCCAGTACTCGTAACGCATCGCCTCGCGCTTCAGCAGCCACAGGCGGTACGCGATCTTCTCGTCCTCGGTCCTGGGCGGCGCGATGAACGGCAGGGGCGATACCTCGACGATCACGAGGTCGAACCCCCGACCGCGAAGATCCAGGAGCGCGGTGGTGGTGCGCGCGTCCAGCAGCGGAGTGATCGCGATCACGAGTGCCTTCGGCGGCAGCGTCCGCACTGGAATCACGTCGATGCTCTTCCATGCGTAGCTGAGCATCGAGTCGGTGCTCAGCAGCGCGTCGACGATCCGATACGCCTGCCTGAGTCCCACTCCGGGCAGCTGCCAGCGCAGTGTGCCGCCGAACGTCACCAGCCCAACGCGGTCGCGCCGGCGCAGGTAATGCCGCGCCGTCGCAGCGGTGGCGCGTACAGCCATCTGCAGCGTGCTGTCATGCATGTCGCCGATCTCGGTGAAGCTGTCGAGAAAGATGACGACGTCGGCATTGCGCTCCGGATGCATCTCGTTGATGTGGAGCTGCTGCTGCCGCGTGCTCACACGCCAGTTGATGCGCCGTACGCGGTCGCCCTGCTGAAACGGCCTGACGTCGGCGAACTCGATGCCGTCGCCATTGCGCCTGGACACCTCGTCACCGGCATAGAGCTGCGTCTGAAACGGGCGGATGGCGCGCATGAGCAGCTCTTCGTGGGGAAACACGCGAAGCGCTCGATGTTCGGCGAAGGTGGATTCGTACGTGAAGAAGCCGAGGCTGTCGTGCGCGGCGACGGAGATGGGGCCGAACTGGAACAGTCCCCACCTCAGCGGCTCGAATTCCAAGACGAGTTTGCGGCGCTCTCCCTCGTCGATGCTGATCGCGCCCGACCGTCGCTGGTCGGTCCGCCTGACGCCGGTGGGCGTCGCGAGGTCGATCACCATCCAGCGCACGGGCTGCCTCGCCGTCACCTTCAGCTCCAGCTCCACCGGCTCGTGCTCGGTGACGGCATCCTGCTCGAGGCGGACCGTGAGCTCGATTTGCGGCCGGCGCGCCGTCGCCACTCCGATCATCACCGCGGCGAAAAACGCAATCCCGATCTCCGCTGCTTCGGCCCGGCCGAGGAGGACCGCGCCGAGAAGAAAGACAACGCCGAGCGCCGAATAGCCGACGAGCTTTGACGAAGGTCGAGTGCTCAGCGTCAAGCGCCGCGGTCGGGTTCGGGCGCCGGTGTCGGAACCGAGTTCAAGCATTCGGCGATCACCTCGTCCGCGCGGACGCGGCGCACCCACAGCTCCGGCCGCAGCGTCAGGCGGTGCGCGAGCGCCGGTATCGCCACCGTCTTGACGTCCTCCGGCGTCACGTAGTCCCGTCCTTCCAGCGCCGCTCGCGCGCGCGACAGCTTGAACAGCGCGAGCGCACCGCGAGGGCTGGAACCAACCTGCACGCTCGGGCTCGAGCGTGTCGACTCGACCAGGTCCACGATGTAATAGCCGATGCTCGGCGAGACGTGCACTTCCTCGGTGCCGGCCTGCATCCGCAGGAGCGTCTCGCGATCGACCACGCGGTTCAGCTCCACGTCGTCGGTCGCGCGCTCGGCGCGGCGTTCGAGAATCGCCTTCTGATCCTCGCGCGTCGGATAACCGACCGACAGGCGGATGAGAAAGCGGTCGAGCTGTGCCTCCGGCAGCGGATATGTGCCTTCGTACTCGATCGGGTTCTCGGTCGCGATCACCAGGAACGGACGAGCCAGCGGGCGCGTCTGACCCTCGACCGTGACCTGCCGCTCCTGCATCGCCTCCAGCAGCGCCGCCTGGGTCTTCGCCGGCGCGCGGTTGATCTCATCGGCGAGCAGGAGATTGGTGAACACCGGACCCGGTCGGAAATCGAACTTCGCCGCACGCTGGTCGTAGATCGAGCTGCCTGTGATGTCCGACGGCATCAGGTCCGGCGTGAACTGGATGCGCGTGAAATTCATGTCCGTCACCGCCGCGAAGCTGCGCGCGATGAGGGTTTTAGCCAGCCCGGGAAAATCCTCGATGAGCACATGGCCGTCACACAGCACCGCGAGGAGGAGCAGCTTCAAGACCTCGCGCTTTCCAACCACGACGCGCTCGATCTCGTCGAGGATGCGCGTCGCGTCGCCGGTCAGCTGGGCAAGGCTCTTGGTCGCGCTCAAATCGATTCGATCTGGTCGACCATGCGCGTGATCGCGGCGGTCGTCGGCCCGGGCCGCTCACGCAGGTCGCGAAGGAGAGGCATCGGCCGGACCTGCTCCCAGAGCTCATCTCCGATTACCGCCCTCGCCTCGCCGGCCTGTGCCTCGATGTCGAAGTGGCGGTTCGCTTCCAGTCTCTGTCTGGTCAGGTCGCGAAGAAGGGGACGCAGCCGGCTCTGGTAGTCAAATGCCGAGACCCTCGCCATCGACACCCTCCCTTCGATCTCGAGGAGCTCGACCGGCCAGGATTCAACCATCGCGCGCTGCTGCCGTCTTCGTGACATCGCATCGCGGTCTCCGTAAACGTATTCCGTGAAGTTGGTCAACACAGCCAGCGCGATGAGGAAGCCGGCAACCGCGAACGCCGCCCTGAACACGACGCCGGCGTGGTCCGCAAAGATCGCGAGCCCGATGCCTGCGCCGATTGCGGTCAACGTCATGGCCAGCACTGAGCGGATCACCGTCCTGCGGACGAACGCCCGGCGTGCGTCGATACGGCCGATGGGTGTGATCATGCCGGCGCCGGTGTCGCCTCGAGCAGGCGATTGCGAATTCCTGAGAGAGCCCCGATCGCATCGTCGCGCATGCCTTCATCGATCACGTGATCGCTGAACTTCGCCACCTCGAACAGCTCGGTCAAGCGCGTCAGGTCATCGGACATGCCGGCGACCGCGGCCAGCATGCGCGTGACAAACTCCAGCGGCGCTTCGGAAAGGCGCCGTGGCCAGCCCGCGCGCGACATGGAGCGCTCCATGGACGAATAAGAGGCGATGATCGCCTGTCTGGGATCCGGCATGGCGCGCAGAACATCGAGACTTTCTTCCACCGCCTGAGCCACCGCCGCCTCGAGCTGTGGCACGCGAGCCCCTGTCTCGCGCCGCTTCGAATCCGGCCAGAACAACCAGCCGAGAAACGCGATCACGATCAGTGCGGCGAGGACGAGTCCGAGCCACGGAGCAACGGTCGATGTGGGGGAACCGGCCAACCCGGAGGTGGGGCCAAGGCGCGGCGCACCGAATGCACCGGCGCCTGACATCAGAGTCGTCAGCGCTCCGCCTCCGGCCTGCTTGCGGATGAACACGATCAGGACCGCCGCCAGGAGGCTCGGCACCAGCGCGCCGAGGTAGATGGTGATCCAGTGGCGCGGCTTACGCGGCTTGGCGAGGCGCCTGCTGTACCAAAGTGCGTCCACGATCGCCGCGGTCATGAGAATGTCGGCAGCCAGCACAAGCCAGACCACTGTCTGGACGGCGACCACCAGGGGCTCCCGCGGAAGATCGAAGCCGCCGGCCGCGCTCTCGGGCCGCACCGCCATCCCGACCAGCACGGCGACGCCCACCAGGGCGGCGAACGCCAGGACCAGATCTCGACGCGACACCCCCGACATCGAGCTGAGTCTATCTAGGCTTCCGCGGCCCGGATGAGATCACGCAGCGACTGCTCCGGACCGCGGCGCAGCTCACGTCCCAGCAGCAGCCCGACCAGCCGGCCCCGCCACCCGGGCGGGAGATGGAAGTCTCAATTGAAACCGACGAGCGTCCCTCCGTTGGGCGTCGGCGTGAGCGTGAGGTGCTCGTGGTTGTCGACACCGAAAGGTAGATGCGCAACCAGGTCGATCCAGCGGTGCTGCGGGTCGAAATCGCGGACGTCGATCTGCACCGTGAACTTCATGCCGAATGCCGGGGCCACAAGGCTGACTACCTGCCCCGGTTGCGCCGGTCCGGGCGGGTCGACTTTGACGACGGTCGCATCAGTCCACTCGCCCAAGCGCTCGGTCGCCGCAATGACCTTCCAGACCGAATCCGGCGGCGCCTTTGTGGTCGCCGCCGGACAGACGTTGACGATCACAGGCACGATCGCAGCTTAGACCGCCACCGCCTCCTCGACCCTGGTCTCGTCGGTGACCACCTGGCCGTCCTTGAGCCGGATGATGCGGTCGGTCTTGGCGGCCAGATCGAGGTCGTGGGTGACGATCACGAACGTCACGTCGTGCTCCTCGTTCATCCGCCGCATGATCGCCGCCAGCTGGTCGCTGGTCTCGGAGTCGACCGCGCCGGTGGGCTCGTCGCCCAGCACGACCGACGGCCTGTTCACGAGTGCCCGCGCGATGGCAACTCGCTGCTGCTGCCCGCCGGACAGCTGGTCGGGCCGGTGGTGCATGCGGTCTTCCAAACCCACCTCGGCCATGAGCATCTCGGCCCATGCCCGATCGCCCTTCGGCTTGCTCGCGTAACGCAGTGGAAGCATCACGTTCTCGAGGGCGCTGAGCGTCGGGAGCAGGTTGTATTCCTGGAAGATGAAGCCGATCTTCTCGCCGCGCATGCGCGCCCGCTGGTTGTCCTTGAGCTGCGCAGTGTCGGTCCCGTCGATCGCCACGGTGCCGCTGGTCGGTTTCAGAAGCAAACCCAGGCTGTCGAGCATCGTCGTCTTGCCAGAGCCGGAACGGCCGACCACTGCAACGAACTCGCCCTGCTCGATGGTCAGGCTCACGCCGTCGAGCGCACGCACCATGTTCTTGCCTTGCTTGTAATGCTTGGTGAGTTGGTTGATCTCGATCATTTGAATCGTTCTCCTCAAAATCAGCTGGCGCGCAGCGCGGCCACCGGGTCCATCCGGGAGGCGCGAAACGCGGGAATGATGCCGGCGACCGTTCCGAGGAACAGCGCAAACACGATGCACAGCGCGGCGAGGCCGGGCGTGACCAGGAACAGCGAGCCCTGCGACGCGGGCGTTGCGGCGTTGATGGCCGCCGTAACGAGGTAGCCAAGTCCGAATCCGACCACGCCACCAAAGAGCCCAATGAAGCTGGACTCGAACATGAACTCGCGCATGACGGCGCGGGTCGTCGCGCCAACGGCCTTCTTCAAACCGATCTCGCGCACCCGCTCGCTGACCGCCATGAGCATGGTGTTGATCACGGCGAGGCCGCCGATGATCAGCGCGAGCAGCGCGGCAGCGGTCGTGATCTCGGTGAACAGCGCTCCGCCGGCGACGAGCGCCTTGACGATCTTGGTCGGGCGCTGAGCCTTGACTCCGCTCACGTCCGCGTTGATGCGGTCGGCGAGCTGGTCGAGGTTCGTCCCGGGCGTTCCGTAGACGTCGAAGCCTGCGGCGTACTGCGACGCGTCAAACGTCGCCTGCAGCGCGACCGGAAGCTGCTCCTTGAAGAGCTGCTGCGCATCGGCCAGGTCGACATACGCCGCGGTGTCCGGAGCAGTCAGGGTTGGGTTGAGGATGCCGGCGACGGTGTAGGTGTGCTGGACGAAGTCGCCTGTCGCGTCGGACGGCTTGACCGGCAAGGTGATCGAGTCGCCGACCTTCTTCTTGAACTCGGCGGCAAAGTTCGATCCGAGCACGATCTCGCCGTTCTGCGTCACGTCGCCACCTGACGCGAAAGACGTCTTCAGCGCCGAGTAGCCGTTCTCCGCGGGGTCGTAGCTGACGATGCGATCCGGCAGCCCCAGGCTTACGACATTGAGCGCACCGGGCTTGGCGTCGACGGTGATGGTGGGAAAGACGCGTGCGACGCCAGGAATAGCCGCGAGCTCATCGGCCTTGCTCAAGGGAACGACGCCGCCGCTGGTCACCCCGTTGGCGCCGGCGTCAGAAACCGGTACATAGCTCGCGTAGTACTTCGCGCCGCCGTCGAGCAGCGCGTTGAAGTTGTTGGCGAGCGCGCCCATCGTGGTCAGCGCGACGATGCCGATCACGATGCCGCTGATGGTCAGAAAGCTGCGCAGCTTTCTCCGGGTCAGATTACGAACGATCTCTTTCATCGCTTTTCCTCTCTCGGTTTGTTGATTTCCGCGGTGCCATCAGCGTGCGGCGAGAGAGGTTTGCGAACCAGCAGCGGGGGTCACGAAGTCGGACTGAGTCGGGTCACTCGACGACCTTGACGAATGTCATCCCTGCGACCGGGAATCCGGCGCTCAGCGACGGAGTTGTAGTTGGTGGAGGCGCCAATGGCACAGCGAAGCCGTGTGGTCGAGTGGCTGGACGATCGCCTCGGGGTCGTCGAGGCAATCGACTCTGAGCTGCAGCGCCCGGTTCCCAACTACGCGATGGCGGCGTATCACTACCTCGGCGCAGTGGCCGTGGTCCTGATCGGAGTCGAGTTCGTCACGGGCTTTCTGCTCGGCCTGTACTACGTCCCCGACGGCGCCGGCAATCCAGCGCCGGCGTACACGAGCGTGGTCTTCATTCAGCACACCGCGTACCTCGGCTGGCTGATCAGAGGCATTCATTTCTGGGGCGCGAACCTGATCCTCGCGGTCGCGCTGGCCTACATGACTGCCGCGTTCTGGAACGGGGACTACCGACCGCCTCGCGAGTTGAACTGGATGACCGGCGTCGCGATCTTCCTTGTCATCGTCCTCTTCGCCTTCACCGGCTCTCTCTTGCCCTGGGATGCGAACTCATACTTGGCGCGAGCCCGCGAGATCTCGATCATCTCGGGCTCCGGCGTCCTGCCGGATGGGGTCAGCGGGTTCATCAAGACCCTAGTACAAGGTGGACCGATCGTCGGGCCCGCGACGCTGCTCCGCTTCTACATGGCTCACGTGGTCTTGCTGCCCGCGGCGACGGTTGCGCTGGCGTACGCACTCTTCCGCCTCAGTCGGCGGTTCGGCCCGGCGGAGCCCTCGTGATGGACCGCAAGGCGCACCCTTACTTTCCCGATCACATCTGGCCATATCCGGTCCTGGCGGTCGCGGCCATCGTCACACTCGGGATACTCGCGTTCGCCGGCCAACCACTGCTGGAACCTGGACCGGCGGCGGATCCACGCGCGGTGGCGATCCCCCGGCCGGAGTGGTATTTCCTCGCTTTGTTTCAGTTCGCAAAGCTCGGGCCCGGCTTGCTCACCACCATGCTCGTCCCCACCCTCCTGATCCTTGGGCTCGTCTTCTGGCCGCTGCTCGACACCTGGCTGGGGCCCAAGGTGGCCCGGCGCCTCGGTTGGCGCACATGGCCCGTGCCGAAGCGCAATGCGATCACCGGCACAATCTGGGTTGTCGGTCTATCGGTGGCGACAGTTCTAACGCTGTGGGCGATTTACGCGCCCGCATTGTGCGTGCCCTGGCCGTTCAACGGGCCGGTCTGCGGGGGTTAGAGCCAGCCCTTTTCCTCGGCGATGCGCGCCGCCTCGACGCGGTTGCGCGCGTTGAGCTTCTGGATCGCGATCGAGAGGTGGTTGCGCACCGTGCCGTTGGTGAGGTGCAACGTTCGTGCGATCTCTTCCACGCTGGCGCCGCGTGTCGACATCGCCAGCACATCACGCTCGCGCGGGGTGAGCGGACTCGACCCTTCGCTCAAGGCGGCCACCGCCAGTTGCGAGTCGACCACGCGCTCACCGCGAGCGGTCCTGCGGATCGCCGCGGCAAGCTCGGCGGGTGGGGCGTCTTTGAGCATGAAACCGCTGATGCCCGCGTCCACCGCCTTACGCAGATACCCGGGGCGACCAAACACCGTCAATACCAAGACCCGACAGCTCGGCAGCTTCTCGCGCAGATCCGAGGCCGCTGAGATTCCGTCCTGGCCGGGCATCTCGATATCCATAAGCGCCACGTCCGGCTGCGAGCGCAGCGCAGCTTCTACAACCCTGTCGCCGCGATCCACCTGGGCCACGACCTCGATGTCCGGCTCCGTCGCCAGCAGCGCCGCCAGGGCGCCGCGGATCATCGCCTGGTCTTCGGCGATGAGGACCTTGATCAAGCCGGTTGAGGCACGGAAACGTGGAGGTGCAAGCCGCCGTTCGATTCGACGTTCATCGAGCCGCCTACCAGCGACACCCGCTCGCGCATCCCCTCGAGCCCGCTGCCGCTGGTGAAAGTCTCCGCGCCCTGGCCGTCATCCGATACCTCGAGGCGAGCGACCCCGTCGACGCGGAAGATCCGCACCTCACACCGGTGGGCGCCGCTGTGCTTGACGACGTTCGTCACCGCCTCGCGGAGGCACCAGGCGAGGACACCGTCTTGCTCAGGAGGGAGGGTGCCGACCTTGTCTTCGACGAGCAGGCCGATACCGGCGGCTCGGAGCGCGCTTCGAGCGCTCGAGATCTCAGCCTGAAGCGTCGGGCGGCGGTAACCCGCGACAGCTTCGCGCACGTCGTTCAAGGACTTCCGCGCGACCTGGGCGATGTCGCGCACCTCGCTGCGAACCGACTCGTCGGCGTCCTCGGGAAGCTGCTTGCCGACCAGCTCACTTTTGAGCACGAGCACGGAGAGGTTCTGTCCCAGCAGGTCGTGCAGGTCGCGAGCGAAGCGCAGACGTTCCTCGGTGACCGCGAGGTGGGCGAGCTGCTCGCGCGCTGCGACGAGCTGTGTGTACGACTGCCACAAGAGCCGCGCGCCGACGCCGACGCCGCCCACGAGGACGCTGTTGATCAGGCTGTTCAGTGCGGGGGCCGGCGGGGCGAGACGGACGACATCGAGGGCGATCTGCAGGGCAAGCAAAGCCAGCATCGCCCAGACCGCCTGGCGGAGCGGAAAGATGCAGCCCGCGACGATGAAAGAAAAGACGAGGAACGTGCCCGCTGGTTGCGGCTCGATCAGCGTGAACATGGCCAAAACCACCGTGTTGGCGACCAGGCCAAACACTTCGGCCGTATGGCTTCGGCCGATTGCACGCAGCCATAGCCAGATCCAGATCGCGGCCCAACAACAGAAACCGATCTCGACGGCCACGTTGGCCGGCGTCGCACCTGACGCGATGACGCTGATCGCCGTGGGCGTCGCAAGGAGGGCCCAGGCGGCCATGAACCACCGACCGAGGCGCGTCCACCTTGCGACGTTCACCACGCCGCCAGCTTAGGCGGGGGCGGGCCGGCTCGGGAAGTGACGCGGGCTGAGCCCGCGCCCGTGACTTTTGTCAGGTCTTCGGAATGGGGATTGCCGCTGCTGGGTAATCTCCATTCATGGACGTCACCGACGCCACGTTTGAGTCTGCCGTCATCGAGCGGTCTCGCTCGGTGCCGGTGGTCGTGGACTTCTGGGCGGCGTGGTGCGGACCGTGCCGCATGCTCGGACCTGTGCTCGAACGGGAGATCTCGAAACGGGGTGGCGCGGTCGAGCTCGCGAAGCTGGACGTCGATGCCAATCCTCAGACCGCCCAGTCGTACGGCATCCAGGGCATTCCCGCCGTCAAGGCGTTCCGCGACGGGCGCATGGTCGACGAGTTCGTCGGTGCCCTCCCGGCCATGGCTGTGTCGCGATTCCTCGACAAGCTCGCCCCGTCGCAGGCCGACGCGCTCGTGCGCAAGGGCGACGAGGCTTCTCTGCGTCAGGCTCTCGAGCTCGAGCCCGGCCGAGCGGACGCGGCGGTGCCGCTGGCTAAGCTGCTGTACCGGCGCGGCGATCCCGATTCAGCGCTGGAGATCGTGCATGGCGTCCCCGGAAGCTTCGCCGCGGACGGACTGGCGGCGCGAATCCAGCTCGAGAACGCCGGTGCAGACGGCCTTGCACCGGCCTTTGTGGCGCTCGACGCCGGCGATTACGAGCAGGCTCTTGACCTCCTGATCTCGACGATCAGGCCGACACACCCTCGTCGCGACGAGATCCGGCGTGTCGTCGTCGGAATCCTCGACGAGCTCGGCCCGGACGATCCGCGCGTGGCCGACTGGCGCCGGCGGATGACGTCGTCGCTCTACTGACCGCCGCGCGCCGCTACTTCGTTCCGGTCCCTTCTCCGATCGCCGCCTGCGCAGCCGCCAGACGAGCCACCGGTACGCGGAACGGGCTGCACGACACGTAGTTCAGCCCGATCTTGTGGCACAGGTGGATGGAGTCGGGGTCGCCACCGTGCTCGCCGCAGATGCCGACCTCGAGGTCCTTGCGCGTCTTGCGTCCCTCGTTGACCGCGAGCGTCATCAACCTGCCCACGCCCTTCTCGTCGATCGTCTCGAACGGATTGCGCGGAAGGATCTTGTTTTCGAGGTAGCGAACGATGAACGCGCGCTCTGCATCGTCGCGGGAAAAGCCAAACGTCGTCTGCGTGAGGTCGTTGGTGCCAAAGCTGAAGAACTCGGCCTCCTGCGCGATCTCGCCGGCGGTCAGCGCCGCGCGCGGGATCTCGATCATCGTGCCGAACTTATAGGGCACCCGGATCCCAGCCTCTTTCTGCACCGCCTCGGCGACGGGCTTGAGCTCGGCGTGGACCGTGCGCAGCTCCGCGACGGTGCCGGCGAGGGGGATCATGATCTCGGGCCGCGCGTCGACCTTGCGCCTGCGCAGGTTGGTCGCCGCCTCCATGATCGCGCGCACCTGCATGCGCGTGATCTCGGGATAGAGGATCGACAGGCGCACGCCCCGCAGTCCGAGCATCGGGTTGGCCTCGTGCAGCTCCTCGACGCGTGCGAGCAGCTTTTCGGCCTCGGCAAGGCGGGTGGGGTTTTCGCCCGTGTCCTTGAGGTGAGTCGTCTCGCGGATCAGGTCCTCGAGGCTGGGCAGGAACTCATGGAGCGGCGGATCGATCAGCCGGATGATCACCGGCAGCCCCGACATCGCCTGGAAGATCCCTTCGAAATCACCGCGCTGGATGGGGAGCAGCTTCGCGAGCTGCTGCTCGCGCTCTTCCGTGGTGTCGGCCAGGATCATGGCCTGCACGATCGGGAGCCGCTCCTGCTCCATGAACATGTGCTCCGTGCGGCACAGCCCAACGCCCTGCGCGCCGTTCTCTCTTGCCTTGGTCGCGTCGCGCGGGTAGTCGGCGTTCGCCCAGACCTCTAGCCGGCGGAACTCGTCCGCCCATTTCAGGATCGAGCTCGCTGCGGGGTGCTGATTGAGCGAGCGCGCCTCGATGGTCGGCACGTTGCCGACGTACACCTCGCCGGTCGTGCCGTCGATGGTGATCTGGTCGCCTTCCTTGATCGTCGTGCCGTTGGTGGAGAACTTGCGCTGCCGGATGTCGACGTCGATGGCGCTCGCGCCGACCACGCATGGACGTCCCATGCCTCGCGCGACCAGCGCCGCGTGGCTCGCGGTGCCCCCGGTCTGCGTGAGGATGCCCTTCGCCTCGACCATGCCGTGGACGTCGTTGGGGTTCGTCTCCACGCGCACGAGGATCACCGCCTTGCCCTGCTTACCCCACGCCACCGCGGTGTCGGCGTCGAACACCGCGCCGCCGCTCGCTGCGCCCGGTGACGCGGGAACGCCCTTGGCCAGCGGATGCGCATTGGCCGCGGGGTCGACGCGTGGGAACAGCAGCTGCTCGAGCTGCCGTGGCTCGACGCGCGCCACGGCGTCTTTCTTGGTGATGAGGCGCTCCTTGACCATGTCGACCGCGATGTTGACCGCAGCCTCGCCCGTGCGCTTGGCCGAGCGCGTCTGCAGCATGTAGAGCTTTCCGCGCTCGATCGTGAACTCGAGGTCCTGCACGTCCCTGTAGTGCTTCTCGAGCTGGCGCGCGTAGCGGTCGAACTGCGCGTAGACCTTGGGCTGCTCTTTCTTGAGCGCGGCGATAGGCTCGGTGTCGCGGACGCCCGCGACCACGTCTTCGCCCTGCGCGTTCGCGAGATAGTCGCCGTAGAGCTCTCTCGCGCCGGTGATGGGATTTCTCGTGAAAGCGACGCCGGTGCCCGAGGTCGCGCCCATGTTGCCGAACACCATCATCTGCACGTTGACCGCGGTGCCGAGGTCGTCCGGGATGCGCTCCATTCGCCGGTAGGTCTTGGCACGGTCGGTGTTCCAGGACTTGAAGACCGCGTCGATCGCATCTCGCAGCTGCTCGACAGGGTCGGAGGGAAACTCGCTTCGCGTCTCTTCCTTATATATGCGCAGGAACTCGGCGACCAACGGACGCAGGTCCTGCGGCCGGAGCTCGGGGTCGGTCTTGACGCCCGCTTTCTTCTTGGCCGCCTGCAGCGCGTGCTCGAACTTCTCGCCGTCGATGCCCTTGACCGTCTTGCCGAACATCTGGATGAACCGCCTTCGCGCGTCGAGCGCAAAGCGCTCGTCGTTGGTTAGCGCGGCCAGCCCTTTGCTGGTCTCCTCGTTGAGGCCGAGGTTCAGGACCGTGTCCATCATTCCCGGCATCGAGAACTTGGCACCGCTGCGCACGCTGACCAGCAGCGGATCCTTCGCATCGCCGAACTTCTTGCCTGCCTTGCGCTCGAGAGTCTTGAGCGCAGGAAGCACCTGCTCCCAGAGTCCCTTGGGGAATTTGCCGCCGCTCGAGTAATAGGCGCGGCAGGCCTCCGTCGTGATCGTGAACCCCGGCGGGACGGGCATCCCCGCCCGCGTCATCTCCGCGGCCCCGGCGCCCTTGCCGCCGAGCAGGTCGCGCATTTTGGCTGAGCCTTCCGAGAACTGATAGATCCATTTCTTTGCATTGGGCATGGCGGAATTGATTTTAAAGTTGCGCGGATGGAAGACCTCGGAGGGGCGTCGGAAGATCAGGTCATCCTTGCGTGGCTGCAGGCGGTGATCGAGTCGGCTGACTTCCAGGCATACCTCATCGGCAATCCGCCGAATCCGGCGAATCTGTCTCTGGCCTTGAAGGCCGCTCGCTCCCCCGATCTGCACGATCCGACGCAGAACGACCTGCGCCGCCAGATCATCACGTCGACGTACGGTTTCGGCACCGGCGCGGGTTCGTTCGAGGGTCTGGGCCGAGACGTGACATGGCGGCGGTTTCACCTCTCGGTTCAGGAAGTCTCCGAGATGCTCTACATGCGACGCTCGGGGCCGTGGCAGCTGCTGTCGCCGGTGACGCGCAAGGTCGCGGAGGGCGCGACGAACGTCGGCCACGTCTTCACCGGCGACGGCACGAACATGGTCGTGCTGTCGCTCGCATCGGGCCTCTGCCACTCGGACAAGAAGGTGCCGGAGATCATCGCGCTGCGCAGCACTGACGGGTCACTAGTCATCCTCGAGGGTCACGCGCGCGCGACCGCCATCGTGCTCGAAGCGCATCGGTTTCCGCGTGGAGTCGACGTGTTCGTCGGCGATGGACCGAGCGTCGCCAACTGGCCGTACCTGTAGACGGTATAGGCGGGCGTGATCGGGGACTGGATCTTCCTCCTCGTACTCCTCGCGATCCCCGGTCTGCTCGCGTTCGCGGGCACGACGTTGGTCCTGCGGCGAACGTTGCTCAATGTGCTCGGCGGCGCGGCCTTGCTGCTCGTAGCGGGCTTCGTTCCCCTGCTCCTCGCGTACACGTACGCACTGGGAATCGCCGCTGCGGTCGTAGGCGCGATCGCGGCCGCGCTTCGTGGGCGGCGCCGCATCGCGCCGTCCGGTTGGGCCCTCTCAGGTGCCGCCATCGCCTTGCTCGTCGCCGAGCCGGTGCTGATCATCAACGTCTCGCAGGTGCAGGCGGATGAGACCTACAGCCGCTGCGCCGGAGACAAGGCCGTCGCCGCCATCGCGAAGTTCCGGCAGCAAGGCGAGGGTTACCCCGCCGACATGCACGACATCGCCATGGCCGACGGCGAGTACGGCGTCGGCGCGTGTTACGTCAGCCCAGGCGTCAACTGGCTCTATCGCGTCGACATACCGGGCGCATACACGCTCGGGTACTGGGTCAACTGGCGCGTCACCAGGCATGTCTGCCTCTACAGCTCGCGAACGCCGGGTTGGCGTTGCGGGTTCGAGGCCTGGGGCCCGTTCAAGCCGGGAGAGGTCGACTGACGCCGCCACAACTGCGCGTTAGTCCGGACTAACAGCGGCTTTGCGCCCACGGAAACGGTCGATAGTCCGGACTATCGGATAATCGGCGGCGGGAAGCGCCCTGGCAGTTGTTGTGAGGTGACGGCATGACCCGACCACGCAAGATCCGCCGCTACGGCTGGATACCCGACCAACCCGACCAGCGCGACCACCTTTATGCCGCGCCGGCGGAATTCCTCGCCGCGCTGCCGCCACGAGCCGACCTTCGGCGTCGGTGTCCACCGGTCTACAACCAGGGCGCGCTCGGAAGCTGCACCGCCAATGCGATCGCCGCCGCGACCGAGTTCGAGCGCATGAAGCAAAAACTCTCGGTCTTCGTGCCCTCGCGCCTGTTCATCTACTACAACGAGCGCGTCATCGAAGGCACGGTCCGATCGGACAGCGGCGCGCAGCTGCGCGACGGCATCAAGTCGGTGGCGAGCATGGGCGCGTGCCCGGAGCCGGAGTGGCCGTACAAGATCGCCAAGTTCACGACCAAACCGCCGCAGCGCGCCTACAACGACGCGAGGCTCGACCGCGCGGTCTCGTACCAGAGCATCGTCCAGGACCTGAGCCAGATGAAAGGCTGCCTCGCCTCCGGTTATCCGTTCGTGTTCGGCTTCACCGTTTACCAGTCGTTCGAATCGCCCGCGGTGGCGCGCACCGGCCACGCGCCGATGCCGGCATGGGGCGAGCGGCCGATCGGCGGCCATGCGGTGATGGCGGTCGGCTACGACGACGCCAACCAGTGGTTCCTCGCCCGCAATTCCTGGGGCAGAGGCTGGGGGATGAGCGGCTACTTCACGCTCCCCTACGCATACCTGATCCAGCCGAGGCTGTCGTCGGACTTCTGGACTATCCGGCTGGTGGGCCAGTAAACGAGCCCAAACCCCCGGAGCCCGGCGAGCGTGTAGGGAGGGGGCTCGCCGGGTCGGTTGGAGCTTCGACCTTCAGGAGTAGAGGTGGAGGAGAAGGCCCGCTCCGGGGGGTTTGGCGAAAACCTACAGACCGAATTAACGAACGCCCCGAGGAAACCTTGCGGTTGAATTGACGGCGCTGTGCCCAAGAACCGGCTCGAGGCCTTTTCGGACGGCATCTTCGCCTTTGCCGCCACGCTCCTGATCCTCAACCTGACGGTCGTGCAAGGGCAGCCGCTGGGGCCGCAGCTTCTGGACATCTGGACCAGCTATGCGGCCTACGCCGTCAGCTTCGTCACCATCGGCATCATCTGGATCAACCACCACACCGTCATGCACCAGATCGGGCACGTAGACCGCTTCTTCCTCATCGCCAGCGTGGTGTTCCTGATGTTCATCGCCTTCATCCCCTTCCCCACGCGGCTTCTCGCCCTGAACATCCGGACCAGCGACGGCGAGGCCGCCGCGCTGGCGTATGGCATCACCCTTACCGGCACCGCGATCCTCTTCAACATCGTTTGGCGCTACGCCGCATCCGGCGGCCGCCTGCTGCGCGCCGACGCCGACCGGCGGGTCGTCGAGGGAATCACGCGAAGCTATTTCGTCGGACCGATCACCTACGCGGTCGCGACGCTGTGCGCGCTCGTCAGCCCTCTGCTGAGCGCCGGCCTATATGCCGCGATCGCGGCGTTTTACGTCGCCGAGAGCTCGATCTTCGGTCGCCGCGCCTAACTGTGTTTCCGTAGGAACGCCAGGGACACCTCGTTGAATGCGCCGACGTTCTCGTAGATCGGCGCGTGGGAGCAGTCCTCGAAGACGTGCAGCTCAGAGCCCTTGATCTGATGGTGCAGGGGTTCGGCAAACCTGGTCGAGGTGACCATGTCGTAGCGACCGACGGTGATCTGCGTCGGCGCCTTGATCCGGCCCACTCCCGCCGAACAGTCGTGGTTGATCACGGCGTCTGATTCGCGCAAAAACGCGTCCAGCGGCTGCACCGGCCGGCTGCGCACGAAATCGGCGAGGGTCTTGATCAGGTCGGGCTTGGCCGCGTAGGTCTCGGGTCGGAGACACCACGGAAGGATCCCGGTGATCACCATCTCGGGAACGCTGTCGAGACCTTTCGCAGCGGCCTGCCAGCTCTCCACCGCCGTCTTCAGGTAGAGGTCGGTCTTCGCCCAGGAGCTGTGCAGTGAGAGGGTCTTCACCTTCTCCGAATGCTTTGACGCCAGCCACATTGCGACCGCAGCGCCCAATGAGAGGCCGAAAATGTGCGCCTTTTCCACCCCGATCGCCTGCATGAAGGCGGCGATGTCGTCGGCGAACAGCTCGCTCGTGTAGGTGCCCGCGGGCTTGTCAGACTGTCCCGCGCCGCGGAGGTCGACGGAGATGCACGTGAAGTGCTTGACGAAATCCGCGACCTGGAACGC
>DASTIX010000109.1:0-22121 GCA_035717165.1 Candidatus Dormiibacterota bacterium | reverse complement strand
GAGGCGATGAAGCTCGCCGCGGCCAAGCTGCCGATGAAGACTCGCATCATCGCCGCCGCCGACACGGGAGGTGGGCGATGAAGGTCGACGAGCTGAGGGTGCTGGAAGCCGACGAGCTGGGCATGCGCCTGCGCACCGCGCGGCGCGAGCTCTACGAGCTCCGGTTCAAGCACGCCGTCGGACAGCTCGAGAACTCGAGCCAGATTTCAAAGGTGCGCCACGACATCGCGCGGATCATGACCGTGCTGCGGGAGAGGGACTTCGGCATCGCGCCGATGGAGGCGGTGGCCGTGGGAGAGCCCGAGCCGCAGCCGGAACCGGAACCCGAAGAAGTGGCGCCGGCACCGAAGCGTGGTCGCGGCCGCAAGAAGCAGGAGGAGTCTGAGTGAGCGACTCGACAGCTGTTCAGACGAAGCCTCGCGCGTCGCGCAAGGTCCGCTTGGGCTACGTGATCTCCGACAAGATGGACAAGACCGTCATCGTGCAGGTCGGATCCAGCAAAGCGCACCGCCTGTACCGCAAGACCGTGCAGCAGCGCAGCCGCTTCAAGGTCCACGACGAGAAGAACGAGTGCGGCGTGGGTGATCTCGTGCGCATCGCCGAGACAAGGCCGATCTCCAGGGAGAAGCGCTGGCGCGTGCTCGAGATCGTGGAGAAGGCCCGATAACGTGGTCATGGCGCCTGCTGTCGAATTGCCCCTTGAATTTGCCGAATCTGGCCGCTGCTGTGCTGCCGCGGATGAGGCGGCCCGGATGAACCGTGCCGCCTGGCGCCATTGCCACTTCGCCGCGAAATCCGCACCCCAACACCGCGATTTCGCGGCGGGAAAGGTAGGGGCCAACTAAATAGTGGTCCAGCAGGAAACAAGGCTGAAGGTCGCGGACAACTCAGGGGCGAAGGAGCTTCTGTGCATCCGCGTGGCCGGCGGCCACTATCGCAAGTACGCCTACGTGGGCGACATCATCACCGCGGCGGTCAAGTCCGCGCAGCCAGGCGGCCAGGTCAAGAAGGGCGAGGTCGTCAAGGCGGTGGTCGTGCGCGTCAACAAGGAATACAAGCGCGCGGACGGTTCGCTGATCCGCTTCGACGAGAACGCAGCCGTGCTGCTGGCTCAGGCCAACAACCCGCGCGGGACTCGTATCTTCGGACCGGTCGCGCGTGAGCTTCGCGAGCGCAACTTCATGAAGATCATCTCGCTCGCGCCGGAGGTCCTCTAGAGAAACCATGCTGAAAAACAAACCGGAACCCAAGCGCCGCTGGCTCGAGCTTGCCCCAGGCGACCCCGTGATCGTGATTGCGGGCAAGGACAAGGGCAAGCAGGGCGAGGTTTTGCGCACCATCCCCGGCCAGCACAAGATCGTGGTCAAAGGCGTCAACCTGCTGAAGCGCCACACCAAGGCCGGACAGCGCCGCGGTGGCGTGCAGGTCGCGCAGGGCGGCATCGTCGACTTCGAGGCGCCGCTCGACTACTCGAACGTCATGCTCGTCTGCCCGAGCTGTGGCCGGCCGACGCGCACCAAGCACACGGTCCTCGAATCCGGCGCCCGCGCGCTTGTTTGCCGCCACTGCGGCGAGCCGTACGAGCGCGTGCGCAAAACGGAGGCGCAGTAGTGGCCAAAGCCAAGCAGCAGCAGGCACCCAAGAAGGAGGCCGCTCCCAAGGATCCGGGAACGCGCTCGGCGGAGGCGCCGCGCTTGCTCACGCTTTACCGCGAAACGGTCGCGAAGGACCTGACCAAGGAGTTCGACTACGCGAACGCAATGCAGGTGCCGCGGATCGACAAGATCGTGATCAACGTCGGCATCGGCGAAGCGAAGGACAACGACAAGGCGCTCGACGCCGCGGTCGGGGACATCCGGACGATCAGCGGGCAGAAGCCGCAGCTCGTCAAGGCCAAGAAATCGGTGGCCGCGTTCAAGCTGAGAGCCGGTCAGACCGTCGGCATCAAGACGACCTTGCGCGGCCGGCGCATGTGGTACTTCCTCGACAAGCTGCTGAACATCGCGCTGCCTCGCATCCGCGACTTTCGCGGAGTCAAGGCCGACGGGTTCGACGGCCGCGGCAACTATTCGCTCGGGCTGCGCGAGCAGGTCGTGTTCCCCGAGATCGACTACGACAAGATCGACAAGCTGCGCGGGCTGGAGGTGTCGATCATCACGACCGCCCGCACCGACGAAGAGGCGCGCAGCCTTCTGACGCGCCTGGGTATGCCATTCCAAAAGAGATAAGAGGAGAGAGTTGGCCAAGAAATCATCGATCGAGCGCTGGAAGCGAGCACCTAAGTTCAAGGTGAGGTTCCACAATCGCTGCCGCATCTGCGGGCGGCCGCGCGCTTTCCTGCGCAAGTTCGGTATGTGCCGCATCTGCTTTCGGGAGATGGCCTCCGAGGGACGGATCCCCGGGGTCACGAAGTCGAGCTGGTGATGATGGCTACAGCAGTCGCGAACCAGAACAAGAACTCCAAGAATGTGAAGCGCGCGCCCGCGGGCATCGTCAGCGACCCGATCGCGGACATGCTCACGCGGATCCGCAACTCCAACGCCGCGCGTCAGGCGGAGGTCAAGGTCCCGGCCTCGCGGTTGAAGCTCGAGATTGCCCGCGTCCTCAAGGACGAGGGGTACATCGCCGGCTACGACGTCGAGGCGGATGGCACGACGCAGACGATGCGTATCATCTTCAAGTCCCGCCCGGATCGCAGCCGCGTGATCTCGGGAGTGAAGAGGATCAGCCGTCCAGGTCTGCGCGTCTACGCGCGCAAGACCGAGATCCCCCGAGTCCTCGGCGGGCTCGGAATCGCCATCCTCAGCACGTCGGAAGGCGTGATGAGTGGAAGGCAGGCACTGCGCCAGGGTCTGGGCGGCGAAGTGCTGGCGTACGTCTGGTAAGTGAGGAGATAGAGGAAGACTTGTCGCGAATCGGAAAGCTGCCCGTACCGGTGCCGAAGACCGTGAAGGTCACGCTGGCGGCCGGGCACGTCGCGGTGGAAGGCCCGAAGGGCAAGCTCGAGCGCACCCTTCCGAGCCAGATCACGATCAAGCAGGAGGACGGATCGCTCGTCTTCCAGCGACCGGACGACGACTTCCGCAACCGCGCCCTGCACGGCCTGGTGCGCAGCCTCGTCGCCAACATGGTCGAGGGCGTGGAGAAGGGCTTCACCAAGAACCTCGAGCTCGTCGGCGTCGGCTACCGCGTGGCCAAGCAGGGCGAAGAGCTCGTGCTCAACCTCGGCTACTCGCACCCGATCCGGTTCAAGCCGCCGAAGGGCATCGCCATCGACGTCCAGGACCCGACCAAGTTCTCGGTCACGGGCATCTCGATCGAGGATGTCGGCCAGGTCGCGGCCAACCTCCGCAGCCTCCGTCCACCGGAGCCGTACAAGGGCAAGGGCGTGATGTACCGCGGCGAGCGGATCCGGCGCAAGGCGGGCAAGGCCGGTAAGGGGGCCAAAGCAAGCGCATGATCAAACGACAGGACCGTAAGGTGAATCGCTCGCGGCGCCACAAGCGCGTGCGGGTGCACGTCGCCGGCACGGCGGAGCGGCCGAGGCTTGCCGTGTTCCGCAGCCTCAATCACCTCTACGCCCAGGTCATCGACGACTCGACCAGCCACACGGTCGCGGCCGCGTCGACGGTGGGGCTGAAGGCCAAGGGCAATGGAGTCTCGCAGGCGCAGGAAGTCGGCAAGGCGATCGCCGCCAAGGCGAAGGAGAAGGGAGTGAGCCAGGTCGTGTTCGACCGGGGCGGCTTCCTCTACCACGGACGGATCAAAGCGCTCGCGGACGCCGCGCGCGAAGCCGGGTTGGAGTTTTAAGAGATGTCGAGAAACATGGGTGGCGGACGGTACTCGTCAGGTGAGCGCTCCGAGCTCGCCGACCGCGTCGTCCGGGTCAACCGCGTGGCCAAGGTCGTCAAGGGCGGCCGCAAGTTCTCGTTCAGCGCGCTGATCGTGGTCGGCGACATGAACGGCCGGGTCGGCGCGGGCATCGGCAAGGCACGCGAGGTGACCGAGGCCATCCGCAAGGGGATGGAGGTCGCCAAGCGCAGCATGATCACGGTGCCGATGGTCGGCACCACGATCCCGCACGAGGTTCACCTGAAGTGGGGCGCGGCGCGGATCATGCTGAAGCCGGCGGCGCCAGGAACCGGAGTGATCTCCGGCGGCGCCATGCGCGCGGTCATCGAGACCGCCGGCATCAAGGACATCCTCACCAAGTCACATGGCACGAACAACCCGATCAACACCGTGCGCGCGACGCTCGCCGCGCTGCAGCAGCTGAAGACCGCACCGCAGGTGGCCGAGCTTCGCGGCAAGGAAGTCGACCAGATGGTCGGCAAGAAGCTTGCCGCCGCGTATGGATCCAACTCCTCCCCACGAAGTGGGGAGGTGGCCGCGACAGCGGCCGGAGGGGCTGAGGTTGGCCGATAAAACCCTCAAGGCCACCCTCATGAAGTCGCCGATCGGCGCCCGGCCGGAGATCCGCGCGACCGTCCAATCGCTCGGCCTCCGCAAGATGAACCAGACGCGCGAGCTGCCGGACAACGAGGCCGTGCGCGGGATGCTCCGGCGCGTCGCCTTCCTTGTCGCGGTCGAAGGCGAGCCGTTCGAGCGCCCGACGCGCAGCCGCTACAAGATCTGGCGCGCGCGCTCGACCAAGAAACACCAGCGAGGGCACTAGCAGAGCCATGCAGCTTCACGATCTCAAGCCGGCCAAGGGCGCGCACCGCCGTGCAGACCGCGTCGGTCGCGGCACCGGCTCCGGGCGAGGCAAGACCAGCGGCCGCGGCCAGAAGGGGCAGAACGCGCGCAGCGAGGGCTTCCGGCTCGGATTCGAGGGCGGCCAGATGCCCTTGTCTCAGCGCATCCCGAAGCTGCCCGGTTTCAAGAACCGATTCAAGAAGATCTACGCGGTCGTCAACGTTTCCAAGCTCAGCCGCTTCGCCGACGGAGCCAAGGTCGACGCCGAGGCGCTGCAGGAGGCGGGACTGGTCAAGGGGGACGAGAAGATCAAGATTTTGGGCGCCGGTCGGATCAAGCGCAGACTGGCGGTCGAGGCCCATGCATTCAGCAACAGCGCCCGCGAGTCGATCGAGAAGGCCGGAGGCACTGTCACTGTTCTCGATAAGTCGGAAGAGTCGGAAGAGGCGGAAGAGCCCCCCGCGCCAAATTAAGCAGACAAGGCCATGAACCTTCTCGAAGCCCTCATCAACTCGTTCCGATTGCCCGAGCTTCGGAACAAGATCCTGTTCACCGGCGGCATCCTCATCGTCTTCCGCCTGTTCGCGAACATCGCGATCCCCGAAGCCAACAAGACCGCGCTCGGACTGCTGTTCAACCAGCAGGCTCTGCTCGGATTGCTCGACCTCTTCAGTGGCGGTGGCCTGAGCCGCTTCAGCGTCGTCGCCATGGGCATGAACCCCTACATCAACGCCACGATCATCATGCAGCTGATGACGGTGATCTCCGAGCGCATCAAGGAGATCCAGAAAGAGGGCGAGATGGGTCGCCGCCGCATCCAGCGCTGGAGCCGTTACCTCACCGTCGCGCTTGGGGCCGGACAGGCATACGGTTTCACCGTCCTCTTCCAGAACACCAACCCCGCGATCCTCGGCCCGCTGGACTGGTTCCAGCGCCTGCAGATCATCCTGGTACTCACGGCCGGCACCGTCATGCTGATGTGGTTCGGTGAGCTGATCACCGAGTACGGCATCGGCAACGGCGTCTCGCTGATCATCTTCGCAGGCATCATCGGCCGCGGCCCCGCAGGCATCCAGTCCGTGTTCGCCGCGCACACCACCGGCGGCGGGCTGGCCGACTTCGTGCCCTTCATCATCTTCGGCGCGATCGCGCTGATCATGACCGCGGTGATCATCGAGGTCCAGCAAGCGGTTCGCAAAATCCCCATCCAGTCCGCGCAGCGCGTTGCAGGTGGACGTGAAGTGGGGAGGAGGGCGAGCTTCCTGCCGCTGCGTGTCAACCACGCGGGCGTTATCCCGATCATCTTCGCGATCTCGGTGATGTTCCTACCGACGATCATCGCCAACTACTTCCAGGCCGCGCCGCCGAGCACGTGGTACTACCACGTCGCGACCTGGATCCAGGGCAACTTCGCGCCCGACACCGCGAACGTGCCGATGGCGATCGGGTACAACTTGCTCTACTTCGTCCTCGTCTTCGGCTTCACGTACTTCTACACGGCGATCACGTTTGACGTGAACGACGTGGCGGACAACCTGAAGCGTTATTCGAGCTTCATCCCCGGCATACGTCCGGGGCGTCCCACCGCGGAGTACCTGCAGGCGGTGATGAACCGCGTGACATTCGTCGGCGCGTGCTTCCTCGGCTTCATCACCGTGATCCTGCCCATCGCCACGGCCAAGATCTCCGGTATCCCGCACAACCAGATGTACCTCGGGGGCACCGCGATCCTGATCGTGGTTGGAGTCGCGCTCGACACCATGAAACAGCTGCAAACGCAGCTGGTGATGCGCCAGTACCGCGGATTCATCAAGTGAACCTGCTGTTGTACGGCGCCCCTGGCTCGGGCAAGGGGACGCAGGCCAACGTGCTGCGCGCCTATTTCCGAATTCCACACATCGCGACCGGCGACATGCTCCGCGCCGAGATCGCGGCGGGCACGCCGCTCGGCCTTCAGGCCAAACCGATCCTCGCGGCCGGCCAGTACGTGTCTGACGACATCATGATCGGCATGATCCGCAACCGCCTGCGCCAGCCCGACTGCGAGCCGGGCTTCATCATCGACGGCTTTCCCCGCACCGTCCCGCAGGCGGTCGCGCTCGACGGGCTGATGGCGGAGCTGGGGAGGCGGTTCGACCGGGTGATCTACCTGAAGGTGCCCGTCGACGAGCTGCTTCGCCGTCTCTCGGGCCGTCTTGTCTGTCCCCGGTGCCAGCGAACCTACCCACCCGGCACCACCGCCTGCGTAATCCACGGCACTGCCCTCGTCCAGCGCGAGGACGACAAGCCCGAGGCGGTTCGCCCGCGCATCGAGATCTACCTCGAGAAGACGGTGCCCGTCCTCGATCACTACCGCCGCGACGGTCTGGTTTCCGAGATCGACGGGCGGGGAACGATTGAGGAGATAAGCCGGCAGGTGCTGTCGGCCGCGAACGGCAAGGTTCGAACATGATCAATCTCAAGACCGCCCACGAGATCGACCTCATGGCCCGCGCGGGCAGCCTGCTCGCATCGGTGCTGCCGCCCCTGAAGGACGCGTGCCGGCCCGGGGTCAAGACGATCGAGCTCGACCGGATCGCGGACCGGCTGATCCGCGCCGGGGGCGCGACGCCAGGCTTCCTCGGCTACCACGGCTACCCCAAGTCGATCTGCGTCTCGATCAACGACGAGGCTGTGCACGGGATCCCGGGCAACCGCAAGATCCAGGACGGCGACCTGGTCAGCCTCGACCTCGGCCTGATCCTGGAGGGCTTCTGGGCGGACGTCGGCGTGACGGTCGGCGCGGGCAAGATCACGCCCGAGGCCCAGCGTCTGCTCAAGGTCACCGAGGAAGCGCTGTACGTCGGCATCGACAAGGCGCGGCCAGGTGGCTTCCTGGGCGACATCTCGTCCGCGATCCAGGATCACGTCGAGGCGAACGGCTTCTCGGTCATCCGCCAGTTCGTCGGCCATGGGATCGGCCGGCAGATGCACGAGGACCCGCAGGTTCCGAACTTCGGGCGGCCCGGGACACCACCGCGGCTCAAGCCCGGCATGACCCTGGCCATCGAGCCGATGGTCAACGCCGGCACGTACGAGGTCTACATGAAGCCCGACGGCTGGACGATCTGTACCGCCGACGGCGCCCTGTCCGCGTACTTCGAGCATACAGTGGCGATCACCGAAAAAGGCCCATTGGTACTAACACAAGGCGGGCTCAGCTGAGTTCAGTCAAGCCTTTGGTATACTCGGCGTTCGTGCCCCAACGCCCCCCACTCGTGAAGGGGGTCGTGGTCGAGCCTCTTCCCAACGGCGTATACCGGGTTGAGCTCGAGAACGGCGCCAAGGTCCTCGCTCACGTCGCCGATCGCGCAGGCACCCACTTCACGCGGCTTCTTGCCGGTGACAAGGTGGGCGTCGAGCTCGCGGAAAGCGACCGATCGCGGGGCCGTATTCGAGAGATTTGGAGATGAAGGTACGTCCGTCGGTCAAGAAGATGTGTCCGAGCTGCCGAGTGATCAAGCGCAATGGAGTCGTGCGCGTGATCTGCTCCAAGACGCCCAAACACAAGCAGAGGCAGGGGTGAAGTAGATGGCGAGAATCGCCGGCGTCGACATACCCCCGGCCAAGCGCTCCGTGATCGCGCTGACCTACATCCACGGCATCGGCAACACCACGGCCGAGCGCATCGCCAAGATGGCGAACATCGACCCGAACAAGCGCACGAAAGACCTCAGCGAGGAAGAGGTCGGACGCCTGCGTTCGGTGATCGACCGGCTCGCCACAGCCAAAGAGATCGTGATCGAGGGTGACCTCCGGCGCGAGGTCGCGATGAACATCAAGCGCCTGACCGAGATCGGTTCGTATCGCGGGCAGCGGCACCGCCGCGGCCTTCCGGTACGCGGCCAGCGGACGCGCACCAACGCGCGCAGCCGGCGCGGACCCAAGCGCGCGGTCGCGGGCAAGAAGAAGGTCAAGGCCGGGAAGTAATGGCTAAAGCAAAAAAGGTCGTCCGCACCCGCCGCCGCGAGCGCAAGAACGTGGTCAATGGACAGGCTCACATCCAGTCCACGTTCAACAACACGATCATCTCGATCAGCGACATCGACGGCAACGTCATCGCGTGGGGATCGGCCGGCGGGCAGGGCTTCAAGGGAAGCCGCAAGTCGACGCCGTTCGCCGCGCAGCAGACCGCCGAGTCGACTGCCAAGAAGGCGCTCGAGCACGGCATGCGCTCGATCGAGGTCTTCGTCCGCGGACCGGGTGCCGGTCGTGAGGCCGCGATCCGTTCCCTTCAGGCCACCGGGCTCGAAGTGAGCGCGATCACTGACGTCACCCCGATCCCACACAACGGATGCCGCCCACCGAAGCGGAGGCGCGTCTAAGTGGTCACCTTCGGACACGTCGACGCCATCTCATCGGCCCAGTTCGCCGATGCGTGTGTCGCCTCCTGCGCGCGCTCGGTCGCGCACCAACGGGTGCGCTCCCTCACGTGCTCGTCGGCTCCTTCGCCTCGGCGCCCGGGGCCGCGATCTGGCGCCGCCGCGCCCGAAGGAGCCCACTGATGGCGAACTACAGCGGACCCGTCTGCCGGTTCTGCCGCCGCGAGGGCGCCAAGCTCTACCTCAAGGGCGAGCGCTGCTACACGCCGAAGTGCGCCATCGAGCGCCGCGCGTTCGCGCCGGGCATGCACGGACAGGCACGCAAGCGCAAGACGTCGGACTACGGCCTGCAGCTTCGCGCCAAGCAGAAGGCACGCCGCATCTACGGCCTGCTCGAGAAGCAGTTCCGCAACTACTTCGACCAGGCTTCGCGCGAGCCGGGCGTCACGGGTCTCAACCTGCTCCGCCACCTCGAGCTGAGGCTGGACAACGTCATCTACCGGCTCGGCCTGGGCACGTCGCGCAAGCAGGCGCGACAGCTCGTCACTCACCGCCACTTCGAGGTGAACGGCAGGCTCGTCAACATTCCGTCGTTCCAGCTCAAGGTCGGTGACGAGCTGAAGATCAAGGGCTCGGACGGAGTCGTCGACGTGGCGCTGGAGGCGTCGAAGGTCCGGCCGGTGCCGTCATGGCTTTCCTTCAACACGGACGACAAGTCCGCCAAGGTCCTCGCCCACCCGGAGCGACACGAGATGGAGTCCGGCGTCGAGGAGCAGCTGATCGTTGAGTTCTATTCACGGTAGTAGTGCACGGAGGTTTAGTTAGTTCAGTTGGCGATTGACACGCAGATGACCGTCACCCCCCAGGTGCGCAAGCTCGAGACGAGCGCGAACTACGGAAAGTTCGACATCGAGCCGCTCGACCCTGGGTTCGGCACCACACTCGGCAACACGCTGCGCCGTGTGCTGCTCTCGTCTCTCTGGGGCGCCGCGGTGACGTCGATTCAGATCGACGGCGTCGCGCACGAGTTCACCGCGATCCCACACGTCAAGGAAGACGTGACCGAGGTCATCCTCAACCTCAAGAAGCTCCGCCTGAAGAGCTTCACCGAGGATCCGATCACGCTCGTCCTGGACGTCAAGGGCCCGGCCGAGGTCCGCGCCTCGAACATCCAGTCGACCTCGGACGTCGAGATCGTCAACCCCGACCTCTACATCTGCACGCTGGCCGGCAAGGGCCACCTGCGGATGGAGCTGAACGTCGAGCGAGGCAAGGGTTACGTGCCGGCCGAGCGCAACAAGCGCGAGGGGCAGCCGATCGGCGTCATCCCGATCGACTCGATCTTCTCGCCCGTCGAGAAGGCCAACTTCGTCGTCGAGAAGACGCGTGTCGGGCAGTCGACGGACTTCGACCGCCTGATCATCGAGGTCTGGACCGACGGCACCATGTCGCCGGAGGAGGCCGTCAGCCACTCCGCCGAGCTGTTCACGCAGCACCTCAACCTGTTCGTCCGCTTCCGCGACTCGATCGAGAAGCACGAGCAGGAGCTGCGCGGCGAGAAGACCGGCCAGAACCGGTTGATGGACACGCCGATCGAAGAGCTCGACCTCTCGGTGCGCGCGTTCAACTGCCTGAAGGCCAACGAGATCCAGACCGTCGGTCAGCTTTTGCAGAAGCGGGAGGAGGAGCTTCTAGCTCTCCGCAACTTCGGCCGGAAGTCGCTCGACGAGATCAAGGAGAAGCTGGTCGAGAAGGGATTCATCAAGCCCGAAGAGATGGGCTCGGTCCTGCGCGGCTAGTTTTCGTCTCATGCGTCACCAGAAGAGCGGCCGCCACTTCAACCGCGACACCGATGCGCGCAAGGCGCTGATGCGCAACCTGTGCACGTCGCTGCTCGAGTCGCCGAGCGGCCGCATCACCACGACCGAGGCGCGCGCGAAAGAGATGCGGCGCTGGGTCGAGCGGATCATCACGACCGCGAAGGCCGGCGACGTCACCGCACGCCGGAAGGTCAGTGAGGAAATTTCGAAACCCGAGGTGGTGGAGAGGCTCTTCTCCAACCTCATGCCGCGGCTGTCGGAAAGACCCGGCGGCTACACGCGGATCATCCACAAGGGCCCGCGTCTGGGCGATGCGGCGCCGATGGTGATCATCGAACTGGTCGACTGACGAGTCGGCGTTCGCTTGACAAATGAATATTCGTGTCGTGCTGGAGTACGACGGGACGGACTTCGCCGGCTGGCAGCAGCAGGCCAAAGGCCGGACGGTCGAGCACGAGCTCAAGCGAGCTCTGCGCTCGGTTGTCGGCAAGGACGTGACGGTCTACGGCGCCGGTCGCACCGACGCGGGTGCGCACGCCGAGGGCCAGGTGGCGAACTTCCACACCGACGGCCGGATCGCTCCGCAACGCCTGATGGCGGCGCTCAATGCGCGTCTGCCGGATGACGTGGCGGTCCTGTCCGCCGAAGAGGTGGATGACGATTTCCACGCCCGCTACTCCGCCCGGTGGCGCCGCTATCGCTACCGCTTTCTCGACCGGCCGGCTCGCCCGGCGCTCGAGCGCGGACGGTGCTGGCACGTTAGAGGTCAGCTCGACGCCGGCGCGATGGCCCTGGCCGCGGAGGCTCTCGCCGGCAAGCACGACTGGACCAGCTTCTGCTCAGCGTCCGAGCCGGCCGATGGTCGCGTGCGCGAGATGCGCTCTGCGACCGTGGCTCGACACGGGCAATTCGTCGATCTGGAGCTGGTCGGTGAAGGATTTCTCCGAGGGATGGTCCGCAGCATCGCGGGCGCCCTGGCCGAGGTCGGCCGTGGCCGGCGTCCGGCGAAGTGGGTGGGAGAGGTCCTTCGAGCGCGCGACCGCCGGCAGGCGCCGCGCACCGCGCCCGCGGGAGGGCTGACATTGATGGAAGTGATTTACTAGAGAACCTTTGTATGAGTAAGCAAAAGACGTGGACCGCGAAAGCGGCAGATTTGAAGCGCCGGGCGCGCGCGGGGCGCATTTCTTAAGGAGTTATGAGCAAACAAAAGACGTGGACGGCCAAGGCGGCTGACCTCAAATCAGACTGGTACGTGGTCGATGCCACGGACCAGGTCCTCGGCCGCCTGGCGTCAGGAGTGGCCGCGGTCCTGCGTGGCAAGCACAAGCCGACGTACACGCCGCACCTGAACAGCGGCGACCACGTCGTCGTCATCAACGCCGCCAAGGTCAAGGTGACCGGCACCAAGCTGCAGACGAAGGAGTACACCCGGTACACGGGCTATCCCGGCGGTCTCCGCAAGCGCACGCTCGAGCGCGCGCAGGAGCTCGACCCGACCTTTCCGGTTACGAACGCGGTTCGCGGCATGCTGCAGCGCAACACGCTCGGGGCGGATATGCTGAAGCGCCTTCGTGTCTACGCCGGTGCGGCCCACGGCCACGCCGCGCAGAAGCCGAAGACCTTGACTTTCGATGCAAAGGGGAATCTGAAGATTGGCTGACACGTTGAACCGCGGCACCGGCCGCCGCAAGAATGCGATCGCGCGTGTGCGCATCACGCCAGGCGAGGGCCGCGTCACCGTGAACGAGAAGGACCCGCTCGCGTACCTCGGCCGCCGCGTCCTCGAGATGGCGGCACTCGCGCCGCTCCGCGTCACCGGCACGACCCGCAAGTTCGACATCACCGTCAAGGTCGCGGGCGGCGGCAGCAGCGGTCAGGCCGGCGCGATCGCGCACGGCATCGCGCGTGCGCTGCAGCGCTACGATCCCGACCTGCGCCCAACCTTGAAGAAAGCCGGACTGCTGACGCGCGACGCGCGCATGAAGGAACGCAAGAAGTACGGACTGAAGCGGGCTCGGAAGGCTCCCCAGTACACGAAGCGGTAGCTGCTCGCCGGCTCGATTGGCCGGCGTGTCGTAACGCCCGCGACCTCGGCGGCCTCGCTCGTCGCGGCGGAGTCACGCGCTCGAAGGTCGTCGTCCGTTCGGACGACATCTCGGTTCTGAACGCCGACGGTCGGGAGGCGATGTGCGCCTACGGTGTCAGGACGGTGATCGACCTCCGAAGCGAGTCCGAGCGCAGCGGCACGTTCGATGCCCGCTTTCCGCGGCCCGTGGCGCAGCTCGTGAAAGCCGACGGCGTCCGCTACCTGCACCACGAGCTGGTCGACGACGCAAGCCTGCAGCGGCTCGGCGAAGCGTCGGACATGTTCGAGCGGTACCTGATGATGCTCGACACCCGCCAGGAAGCGTTCCGCGAGATCTTCACTTCGATCGCGCACGCCGACGGCGCGGTCCTGTTCCACTGCTTCGCGGGTAAGGACCGGACCGGTCTTGTCGCGGCGATGCTGCTGGAGCTATCCAGCGTGGACCCAGCCGACATCGCTGCGGACTTTGGCGAAACAGACGTCCAGCTTGCCGCGATGTACGAGCAGTGGATCAACGACGCTCCCGAGGAGAGACGCGCCGCCATGCGCGACGAGCTGCGCTGTCCGCCGGAACGAATCCTCGGAGTGCTTGAACACCTCGAGCGGCGGTGGGGCGGCGTTGCGAGCTACCTCGAAGTCTCCGGGATGGCGGCAACCGACATCGACCGGCTCGGCCATAGGCTAGGGTAGGCGGAAGCTCTCCGCGGGAAGAGGCTTCGCCATTTGCCGGCAATCGCCGCGTGCGAGTGGCTGTTACGTGTGCGTTTGCCGGCAATCGGCGTAGGCACCGTCCGTCAGCCGGTGCAGCGCGCCACCTGACTGTCGGACAAGCTCGGCCCAGATTCATTCTGCTCTTAACAGGGTGGGTTGGCGCAGCGACCACGCCAATCGAGAATCGACCGCATGAAAAAGAAAGCAGTCGTCACGCAGCTTTACCGCCTGAACGTCGAACCCAGGGTCATCGATCAGCTGAGCAGGATCGCCACGCGGACTGGCGAGCCCAAGACGCGGCTTGCGAGGCGCCTTTTCACCGACGCGGTCATGGCGTACAAGCCGGCGAAGAACGGAGCTAAGGCCTAGGCGCCGTCTCTTTCGCCTCGGCCGCCCGCCGCGGCTCCTCCCGCGCGTACATGTCCTCGATCTGGTCGCCGTACTTCTGGGTGATCACGCGCCGCTTGAGTTTGAGCGTCGGCGTCAGCTCCTCGGTTTCGGGCGTCCAGTCCGCCGGCAGGATCGTGAAGCGCTTGATCGCCTCGACGTTCGAGACATGGCGGTTCGTGTCGTCGATCGCCTTCTGGATCTCGTCGCGCACGGCTGGGTTCGAGGCCAGATCGGCAAGCGAGGAGAACGCGATGCCGGCCTTGCGCGCCCAGACCGGCGCGACCTCGGAATCGAGCACGATCAGCGCGCTGACGTAGGGCCGGCGATCGCCGATCACCGCCGCCTGGCCGATGATCGGATGCTGCTTCAGCAACGCCTCGAGGTTGGCCGGTGAGATGTTCTTGCCGCCGGCCGTGATGATGAGCTCCTTCTTCCGGTCGACGATCTTGAGGTAGCCCTCGGAATCGATCTCGCCGACATCACCCGTGTGAAGCCACCCCTCAGAGTCGATCGTCTCGGCCGTCTTCTGCGGGTCCTTGTAGTAGCCCTTCATCAGGTTTCCGCCGCGCAGGAGAACCTCGCCGTCGTCGGCGATCTTCATCTCAACACCGGGGTCGGCGATGCCGACGGTGCCGTTCTTGATCCCGTCGAGCGGGTTGTAGGTGGCGCCGACCGTGCACTCGGTCATGCCCCAGCCCTCCCACAGCCGCAAGCCGAGCGCCTGGAAGAACTCGATCACGTCCGGATTGATCGGCGCCGCGCCCGTGATGCCGTACTCGAGTTGATCCAGCCCCACTTTCGCGCGGATCGCCATCCACACCGGCTTTGCACGCTCGGCCGCCGCGAGAAGCTCGGGCGGAGCCGCCTGGTGTGCTTGCTCGAGTTTGACGAGCTTGCGGCCGACTTCGATCGCTTGAAGAATCGCGGTCCGGCGCTGGTCATCGGGATCGTTCTGGATGCCTGCGAGAAGCCCGGCCTGCAGCTTTTCCCATACCCGCGGCACGCCGATGAGCTGTGTCGGCTTGACCTCGACCGCGATCGCAAACAGCTGGGTCGGATCAGGACAGAAATAGACCGTGGTCTGCTGCCGCGCCGCTCCGTAGTGCCCGACATATCTCTCGAACACATGCGCGAACGGGAGATACGAAATATGCCGCTGCCCCCGCGAGACGGAGAGATAGCCTTCGACGCTTTCGGCCATCCAGCAGACATTGCTGTGCGCCTCCATCACACCTTTGGGCGGGCCGGTCGTGCCCGAGGTGTAGACGAGTGTGGCCAGGTCGTCGGGCGTCACTTTCCGCCATTCTTCGAAGGCTTCCGGGTTGCGTTTGTCGTCGGCTTCCCCGCGGGACATCAGCGACGCCCAGGTGATGACGTGGTCGTCGAGGCCGACGCCGGCGGGCTCCATGACGACGATCGTCCGTAGCTTGGGCAGCTCGCTCCGGATCGCTTCGAACTTCTTCAAGAAGCCCGCGTCCTCGACGATCGCCACCACGGCGTCGCAGTGGTTGGCGATGTACTGGACTTGCTCCGGCGCCAGCGTGTTGTAGAGGCTGACCGGAACGGCCCGCGCGTGCAGCGCGCCGTAATCCGCGATCAGGTGCTCTGGGCGGTTGCGCGCCATGATCACAACGAACTCACCGGGCTTGACCCCGATGGCCTTCAGCCCTGCGGTTGCGTACCGGACCTGTTCGCGGTACTGGGCCCACGTCAGGCCGTGCCAGGCGCCCGAGCCGTCCTTCCACCTGAGCGCGTCGCGGTCCGGGATCTCGCTGCAGGTTTGCTCGAAATTCGTCAGGACCGTCTTGCCTCGAGCCGCCTCATCCATGGCGGCCCGCTCGGCTTTGATGTCCCTCGCCACTCTCGGGAATACACTACTCGCTGGTGGTGGGGCGAGCTTGATTTACGTTCGATCGAGCCGTTCGATCGTGTCTGTGACGATCGCCGGGCTTGTCGCGGGCGCAGTGTTTGGGTCGCTCGCGATCGTGGCGTTCGGGCTCAGTCAAGAGGAAGGCGCAGGCATCGCGTTTGCCGCCGGCGCCCTTGGCGGCATCCTGGTCGCCGCGTGGGGAGGTTGGCAGCTGCGCCGCTGGCCCCCCGCCAAGCTCGGCTTCTTCCGCGACCGGATACTCGTCATCAACGGCCGTCACGAGATGCGCGCCGTCTGGACTGTGATGGAGACGGTCACGCTGGCGGAAGAAGCGTCCTGGCCTCATGTGAGGCTCACGGATCGACTCACCATCCGGTTTCGCAATGAGCCGCCGCTCAGCTTCAAGCCCGCCGCGTTCGGTCTCGAGCCGGCGGCCTGCCGCGACCTGATCCTCAAGCTGCGAGATGAACCCAAGCTGCGGGCCCGGTTGCCCGAATTCGACTCCCTGCGCGACCTGGTGGTCTCGCCGGTCGTCGCTGGAGAACTCACCGAGCCGCGCCTATAACCCAAACGACCGGCACAGGCGATCATGATCTCGCCAGTGAATTCCCTCAAGGGCCGCGACTTCATCGACCTTGCGGATCTGGAGGCGATCCAGCTGCGCCGCGTCCTCGATCTGGGTCACCAGATCAAGGCGCGAAAGTGGCGTGAGAGGCCCCTGGAGGGCCGGCACTTCGCGATGCTCTTCCAGCGGCCGTCGCACCGCACCAGGGTCAGCTTCGAGGTCGGGATCGCCAGGCTTGGCGGCACGATCACGACTCTCACCGGGCAGGACGTCCAGCTTGGCTTTCGTGAATCGGTCACCGACGCGGCGAAGGTCCTCGACCGCTACGTCGACGGCGTCATCGCCCGCTTGCGATTGCACGCGGATCTGCTTCAGCTCGCGAACGCGTCCGAGAAGCCCGTGATCAACGCGCTCACCGACCACTCACACCCATGCCAGGTCCTGGCCGACCTCATGACGATCGAAGAGTTGAAGGGTGAGCTGTCGGAGCAGCAGGTCGTGTACATCGGGGACGGCAACAACATCGCCAACTCGCTGATCGAAGCTGCCGCGCTCACCGGGTTCGAGCTCAAGGTCATCAGCCCGCCCGGCTATCACCCGCAGCAATCCGTGATCGACCGCGCTCGTAGCATCAACTCCGCCGCACGTCAGGTCGTGCTCGCGGACGAGATCGCCGGCCTGGAGAACGCATCAGTGATCTATACGGACGTCTGGGCATCGATGGGACAGGAAGACGAGCGCATCACGCGCCAGAAGGCGTTCGGCGCGTTCCAGGTCAACCAGCGCGTGATGGACCGCGCACCAAAAGCGGTGTTCATGCATTGCCTTCCCGCGCACCGCGGTGAGGAAGTCACCGATGAGGTCATCGACGGCAGCCGCTCGGTCGTCTTCCGGCAGGCGGAAAACCGCCTCTACGCGCAGATGGCGCTGATGTCGGAGCTGTTCGCGCCGTGACCGGCCTCACGCAGTTCGGGACGCAGCTTCTCGACGTCGCGCACCACCTCGGTCTGATCGAGATCCTCGACGTCGCCGTCGTCGCGTTCGCGCTCTACCAGGTGCTCCGCCTGCTGCGGGGCACGCAGGGCACGCAGATCGTCGTCGGCTTGATCCTGCTCGCCGTCGTGGGCGTCGTCTCGACGAGCCTCAACCTCGTCTTGCTTTCGTGGGTATTCAAGAACGCGACGCCCTACATCATCATCGCGATCCTTCTGATCTTCCAGCCGGAGCTCCGACGCGCGATGGACCAGCTGGGGCGCATCGGTCACGTCGGCCGGCCGCTGTCGCGTTTCAACGCGCGTGAGTACAACCAGGCGATCTCCGAGGCGATCCGCGCGGCCGAGCGGCTCAGCATCAAGCGCACCGGCGCGTTGATCGCGTTCGAGCGCGAGGTCGGGCTCGAGGACTACGCGGCCACGGGCGTGCGGATCAACGGCCAGATCTCCGCGGAGATGCTGCAGTCGATCTTCTATCCGAACTCGCCGCTTCACGACGGCGCCGTGATCGTGCGCGGTGACCGCATAGTCGCCGCAGGCTGTCTGCTCCCTCTGCCCGAGGACTCGAGCGTGCGTGAGCGTCTCGGCACGAGACACCGCGCGGCGCTCGGCCTGTCGATGGCTTCGGACGCGCTGGTGCTCGTCATCTCGGAGGAGACGGGCAACATTTCGGTGATCGAAGAGGGGAACATCAGCCGCAACCTCGACGCCGACAGCCTGCGCAGGCGCATCGCGCTCAAGGTGCCGTCGCCGAACGGCAACGGACGCTCTCGGTTCAGGATCCGGAAATGAGCTGGCGGACGATCACCGAAGACTGGCGCCTCAAGCTGCTCGCGGTCGGCCTCGCGGTGCTGATGCTCGGCGCGGTCGCGTTCTCGCAGAACCCGCCGACGTCCGACTCACAGAAAGTCCAGCTCGGTTACAAGAACGCTCCCTCCAACCTGATCCTGCTCAGTCCACCGGGGAGCGTGACGGTGACGTATTCGGGCACCGCCGCCGAGATCCAGCAGGCCAGGAACTGCTCGTGCTTCACCGCCACGGTCGACCTCTCGCACGCGAAGCCCGGCTCGAACGTGCAGTTCGACGTCGTGGCGAAATCGACGATCCCCGACCTGAACGTGCAGAACCCGCCGCCGATCAACGTGACGATCGATCAGTACGTGCAGGCCAAAGACCTGACGGTGCAGGTAAGCGCCCACGCCGCGCCAGGGTGGAGCATCACCAAAACCTCGGCCTCATGTCCGAACACCCCATGCGTCGTCCACTTCAGCGGCCCCGCGAGCTGGCTGAAGAACATGACCGCCAGCGTGAGCTACCCCGGCGCCGTCAACCTCGGCTCGATCGACTTCCCCAACCAGTCGATTCAGCTGAGCAACATCAACGGTCTGGTCGACCTCAACACGTGCCGGACCCAACCGTGCGCGAGCCTGGACACGCTCACGGCGTCGATCCACATCGAGGCCGTGCCGGGCTCGAACAGCAGCACCATCGTCCTGCTCGACTCACCGCCGAGCCACCCGCCGGCGAACGGCTACCGTGTGACGGCCGTCACCATCACGCCGAACACGGTGACGATCACCGGCGACCCGACGACCATCGGCAAGCTCCGCAGCATCACCCTCCCCGCGCTCGACCTCAGCGGGCGGACCTCCGACGCGAACTTTCAGGTGAACATCCCGTATCCGGATGGAGTTTCAGGCTCCGTTTCCATCGCCTCGGTCAAGTACTCGATCTCGGCGAATCCGGCAGTCTCGCCAACCGCCACGCCTTAGGAGTAACCTGGCCGCCTCCGCCGACGTTTGAACGTCCTGGCAGACAGGTAGAAACGCGTCCCGGAAACTTCTAGAAGAGGTAAAGAAATGTGCGGAATCATCGGCTACCTCGGTGAGCGCGAGGCCACGCCGATCCTCATGGCGAGCTTGAAGCGCCTGGAGTACCGGGGTTACGACTCGGCGGGTGTCGCGGTCCTGGAGCTGCCCAAAAACGGCGACGCCATCCGCACGAGCGTGACCAAGTCCGAGGCGAAGGTGGACACGCTGATCCAGAAGCTCGAGTCCAACATGCCGTCGGGCAGGCTGGGCATCGGGCACACGCGCTGGGCCACCCACGGCAAACCGACTTACATCAACGCCCACCCGCACACCGACTGCCAGGGCAAGATCTTCGTCGTCCACAACGGGATCATCGAGAACTTCGCCGAGCTCAAGGCTGAGCTCGAGGCCGAGGGTCACGAGTTTCCGTCGGACACCGACACCGAGGTCGTGCCGCACCTGATCGAGAAGTACTACAACGGCGACTTTCTGGCGGCGGTGCGCAAGGCGTTGAAGAGGATTCGCGGGGCCTACGCGTTTGCGATGTTCTCGAGCGACGACCCCGAGCTTCTCGTCGGAGCGCGGCTCAACGCGCCGCTGGTCGTAGGGCTGGGTGACGACGAGTACTACGTCGCCTCCGACATCACGGCGATCATCCCGTACACAAAGCGTGTGCTCGTGCTCGGCGAGGGCGAGGTCGCAGCGGTGACCCCGCTCGGCCCCGAGGTGTCGACGCTCGACGGGGTGACCGTGAAGTCGAAGATCGTCCACGTCGACTGGGATGTCGAGCAGGCGCAGAAGGGCGGCTACCCGCACTTCATGCTCAAGGAGATCCACGAATCGGACGACGCGGTCGCCAATGCGATGCGCGGCCGCCTGTCCGACGACGGCGCTGTATCTTTCCGCGAGTTCGACATCCCGGACAAGAAGCTGCGCGAGCTCAAGGACGTGCTGCTTCTGGGCATGGGCACGTCGCTGCACGCGGCGATGATCGGCGAGTACGTGACCGAGGATTGGGTCGGCATGCCCGCGCGGGCCGAGGACGCCTCGGAGTTTCGTTATCGCCGGCCGACGGTCGGCAAGGACACGCTGAACGTCGTCATCACCCAATCCGGCGAAACCGCCGACACTCTCGTCGCTCTGCAGCAAGCGAAGCAGCGCGGCTCGCTTAGCGTGGCCGTCACCAACGTCATCGCGAGCACCGCCGCGCGCGATGCCGACGGAGCGATCTATCTGCACGCCGGACCTGAGATCGGAGTCGCGTCGACGAAGACGCTGCTCGCGCACATCATCAGCCTCTACCTGCTCGCCCTGCGTCTCGCCACGGCCAAAGGAAGGATGTCGCCCGAGCGCCGGCAGGAGCTCGTCGCATCGCTTCGAGCACTGCCCGACCAGGTGCGCGAGATGCTCGCGCGAGACGACGAGATCCAGAAACTCGCGGAGAAGTACAGCAAGTACCGCAATTTCATGTACGTGGGGCGTGGACTTGGCTACCCGGTCGCGGCCGAGGGCGCTCTCAAGTTGAAGGAGATCTCGTACGTGCACGCAGAGGGCACGTCGGGCGGACTGCTGAAGCACGGCCCCATCGCGTTGCTCGACGAGAACTTCCCGGTCGTCGCCGTCTGCACCGCGAGCGCCACGGCCGAGAAGATGGTGAGCAACGTCCACGAGATGGTGGCCCGGAACGCGCCCGTGCTCGCGCTCGTGACGGAGGGCGATCACTCGCTCGACGGCGTCGCCACCGACCTCTTTGTGATGCCGAAGGTGGAGGAGGCCGCGTCGGTCATCCTCAACACGGTCATGCTCCAACTGTTCGCCTACCACATCGGCGTCAAGCTCGGGCAGGACGTCGACCAGCCAAGGAACCTCGCCAAGAGCGTCACAGTCGAATAGCTCGAAGACCTCCCCACGAAGTGGGGAGGTGGCGCGAAGCGCCGGAGGGGCCGGAGAATGGTGCCGTGCAGCGCATCGGCGTCGACGCCGTCTCGGTTGACCGGATTGCGCTTGCCGTAAAGCGCTCCGGCCAGGGCTTCCTCGACAAGGTCTACACCCCGGCCGAGCTCGCCTACTGTCGAGGCGACGACGAGCGGCTGGCCGGGCGCTGGGCGGCGAAGGAAGCGATCATCAAGTGCTTCGACGGCACCGGAATCTGCTTTCCCCGCCGGCGCATCGAGGTGCTGCCGGGTCCCAACGGCGCTCCGCGCACACGATTGCTCGGCGACGATCGGGGCGCGCAGGTCGAGGTGAGCATCACGCACCACAGCCGCCTTGCGGTCGCGACCGCGCATCTGGAGATGCCCGACGGCGCCCCGCACCTTCTGCCGGCCCCCGACGCCGTCGTCATTCCGGCCAGGCCGAAAGACGCGCACAAGGGCACGTTCGGCACGGCTGTCGTGCTTGCCGGCAGCCTCGGGCTGACGGGCGCCGCGTTCCTCTCGTCGACCGCCGCGGCGCGGACGGGCGCGGGCCTCGTGCGCTTGCTGGTCGCGGACACGATCTATCCGATCCTTGCCGCCAAGTGCACCGAGGTGATGGCCACGCCGGTGCCCGAGGTGGCGCCCGGCGCGGTCGGCCACGCGGCCTACAGCTCCATCCTGGGCCAGCTGGCGGCGGCCGAGGCCGGCATCATCGGCCCGGGCCTCGGTCGCGACAGCTCGACGTGGCGGCTCGTCGTCGACCTCGCCCAGCACGCGAGATGTCCGCTCGTGATCGACGCCGACGGCCTCAACGCGCTGGCGGATTCGCAGCGCGTCAAGGGCAAGCTAGGCAAGACTCGCGTCCTCACGCCTCACCCCGGCGAGCTCGGACGGCTGACCGGCA
>DASTIX010000108.1:0-11099 GCA_035717165.1 Candidatus Dormiibacterota bacterium | reverse complement strand
CAAGACCGAGGGCACCGGTTTCCACGACGACTGGGGTCGCGTGTGGGCGGACGTCGCGCTCCGTGACTGGACGGCGCGATTCCTTGGCGTGCCGGTGGACGAAGTGGCGAAGCGGGTGATCTTCGTGCTGAGCGGCGGTTGCCCCGGCGTCATCACGCCGCACATCGCAGCGGTGACGCGCGAATGGGTCGAGGTCGACCGGCCGAGCGAGCGCAAGCGTCTCGTCGTCGGCCGCGCGGGCTCGGACGCGATCGCGCCGGAAGAGGTCGGCCGCATGGGGATGATGCACAAGGTCGCAAGCGCGACCCACGAGGCGATGAAGGACGCCGGCCTCACCGACCCGAAAGATGTTCATCTCGTGATGGTGAAGGTGCCCGGCCTGACGGTCGCGAGCATCCGCGACGCCGAGTCGCGCGGCAAGACCGTCGTCTCGCATGACCTGACGTTCGGACCCGAGGGGGCGGGCTCGTACGCGAACGATGCCGCGGCGCTGGGCGTGGCGATGGCGCTCGGCGAGGTGCCCGAGTCGGCGCTGTCCGACGATGTGGTGCGCCGTAATTGGGACCTCTATTCCAACGTCGCCATGACGTCTTCCGGCGGCGAGAAGCGACACGGCGAAGTGGTGGTCTTTGGCAACTCGACGGCGTCCCTCAGTGAGCTGCAGGTCGGCCACGCCGTCACGCGCGACTTCATCGACGCGCAGGGCGTACGCGACGCGCTGCGCGCGGCGGGGTTGCACTTCAGCGATGGGTTGCCGGATGAGAACGACCTGCAGCGGCTCGTGCATGTCTTCGCCAAATCAGTGATCCCGGGGACCAACGTGATTCGCGGTCAGCACATCACGCTGCTTGACGACGCGGACGCCTACACAATCGGCAAGGCGCTGGGCGGCATGCTCGTGGCGTCGGTGACCGGCCGGACCACGAACTACGTGAGCGGCGGCGAGCGCAACTCGCACCAGGGGCCGCCGGGCGGCAACATCGTCGCGGCGGTGGTCCGCACTAACGGATAGGCGCGCCTATCCGGGGTTTTGCCCGTCTCGATTGCCTGATATCGCGGACAAACCGATTCAGTAGCCGTTGACCACGACGTTCTGCAGCGGCTCGCCCCGCTCGTAGCGACCCAGCTGGTCGGCCACGAACCGCCACGCACGCTCGGCGAAGCGTTGCGATGAGCCCGCCGTATGCGGCGTGATCAGCACACCCGGAGCGGTCCACAACGGGTGACCATCCGGCAGCGGTTCGGGATCGGTCACGTCGAGTGCGGCGCGAAGCCGGCCACTCTGAGCCTCCGCCACAAGCGCCGCCGTATCCACGATCGATCCCCGCGCGGCGTTGACGAGCAGCGCGCCGTCATGCATCGCAGCCAGGAAACGCGCGTCGACGATCCCTCGCGTCTCGTCCGTCAGCGGAAGCAGGATGACCACGACATCCGCACGCGGCAGCAACGACGCCAGATCGGACATGCCATGAACACCGTCGCGCGCCGTGCGAGCGACACGCACGACGTCGACGCCAAACGGCAGGAGGCGCGCTTCGACCGCGCGACCGATCGATCCGTAGCCGAGGATCAGCACCGTCGACCCTTCGAGGTCGCCGGTCTCGGGTCCGGGACGATGCCATCGGGCGCTCTGCTGCCAGCCCAGTTGCAGCGGAAGCTCACGCTGCATGGCGAGGATCGCCATCAACGTCCACTCGGAGACAGGCACATCGTGCACACCGGACGCGTTGCAGAGCGTGACGCCGGACGGAACATCGCCGACGAGCCAGTCGACGCCTGCGCTCAAGGTCTGCACGACACGCAAGCCCACGAGGCGCTTCATCGCTTCGCGCATCAGCCGCGGATCGAAGCCCGCGACGAGGAATTCGCCTGCCCCGAGGCTTTCGCCCATGTCACGGTCCGACACCTTGTGGACGTCGACGCCGGACGGCAGCAGCGCGAGGTTGTCGGGCGCCGCGTTCGGCGGGACCCAGACGTTCAGGCGGTCGTGAAGATTTCTACGGACGGCTTATTGTCGAGCGTCCGCTCGAGGCTCGTGAACTCCGGGCGTTCGTGGAAGCTGCGCATCGCATCCTCCGACTGCCATCGTTCGATCAGCACGACCTGCGTCGGCTGACGATCCGACGTCGTCACCTGGGCGCCGAAACATCCGGATGCGTCGCGCATCGTCTCGGCCGCCGTTTTCAACACCCCAGCGACCTCGTCGCGACGCCCTGCCGACGGCTCGTGTCTTTCGATTCTCACCACAGACGCGTGATCGTTCATGAATGTGACAACGCTTCGTACAGCTTGAGCGGCGACTGCGGCATCTCCGTGATCGGCACGTGGAGGGCTTCTTCGATCGCTGATGCCAGCACAGCACCGACCGGGATAACTCCCGCCTCGCCCGCTCCCTTCACGCCGAGCGGGTTGAGCGGTGAGGGTGTTTCGAAGTGGTCGATCTCGATCGGCGGGATCTCGGTCGCGTAAGGAATGAGGAACTCCATGAACGACGCGTTGCGCAGCTGACCATCCGCGTCATAGGCAAGCCGTTCGTAAAAAGCGCCGCCAATGCCCTGCGCCACGCCGCCTTCGATCTGGCCCTGCAGCACCAGCGGGTTGATGACACGTCCGCAGTCGTGGACGACGACATACCTCAGGATCTCGAGCCGAAATGTCTTGGGATCGACGCGCACATACGCGGCATGGCAGCCCGAGGCCCAGGTCGAGCCTTCAGGGCTGTAGTAGCCCGTCGCCTCGAGGCCGGGCTGCTCGCCGACTGCCAATGGCGCGCCCGGGCGCGCCTTAGCAGTGAACTGAGTGGCGGCCTCGGTCCCGCCACCGAACGCATAGCGAACCGGATTGGACAGCACCGCGACTGCGCCGAGCGGGATGCCTCGGTCAGGCGAGCCTTTGACGCGCACGCGACCGTCGACGAGCTCGAGGTCTTGCGGATCCGCCTCCAGCTGGTCGGCCGCGACCTGTTTGGCCTTCGTCGCGACCATGCTCGCGGCGACATGCATCGCGTTGCCGGCGGTCACCGCGCCCCGCGACGCGAAGGTGCCGACGCCCCATGGAAACCGGCGCGTGTCGCCGCTCGTGATCTCGACGTCCTTGACGTCGACGCCCAGCTGGTCGGCGACGATCTGCGCCCAGACCGTGGAGTGTGCCTGGCCCTGGTTCGGTATGCCGGTCGCCGCGACGACCTTGCCCGAAACCAGCACCTGCACGTGCGCGCCCTCGTAGGGACCGACGCCCGTGCCTTCGACGTAGACGGCGACACCGCGCCCGATGTTGTCGCCCTCGGGCCGGGGACCGAGCATCTCGAGCGCGCGGTCGAGGAGCCTGGGATAGTCGCCGCTGTCGTAGACGACCGTGTTGCCGTCCTGCCACGCAACACCGACGTTGTATGGAAATTCGTCGGGTTGGATCAGGTTGCGCTCGCGCACCTCGACGCGGTCGATGCCCGTGACCTCCGAGATCTTGTCGAGCACACGCTCCATGACGAAGCACGCATGCGGCCGTCCCGCCCCGCGGTAAGGCGAGGTCGGCGTCGCGTTCGTGTAGACGTCGCGAAAGCGCACGCGATACGCGGGAACGCGATACGGCCCGGGCAGCTGGGCCGCCGTGATGATCGGCAGGATGATGCCATAAGGGGTGTAGGCGCCCGCGTCGTGGATGAAGTCATCGTCGATCGCGAGCACGCGGCCTTCGTCATCGAAACCGAACTCGACTTCGTGGACCTGGCCGCGCTCCTGGTTCACCGCGGTGAAGTGCTCCTGGCGGTCCTCCGTCCACTTCACCGGCTTGCCGAGCTGCATGGCCGCGAATGGCACCAGCAGCTCGTCGGGGTAGAACAGCATGATCTTCGGCCCGAAGCCGCCACCGACGTCCGGTGCGATGACTTCGACGTCTGACTCGGGCAGCCCGAACAGCACCGCGAGCCCGCCGCGAATCGAGGTCGGCGACTGCGTCGAGTCGTAGACCGTGAGCCGGCGCTCGCGCTGGTCCCACCGTGCCCAGACGGCACGACCTTCCATGGGCGACGCCGCGCCGCGCTCGTAGCGCAATCGGAACTTCATGCGGTGCGGTGCGACACTCAATGCGGCCGTGACGTCGCCGACCTCCTGCTCCATCTCGGCCGCAACGTTGCCTGGAACGTCGTCGTGGACGAGGTGCTCGGCGCGTTCGCCCGCCTCGGGGGTGATGACGACCGGCAGCGGGTCGTACTCGACCTCGACCATCTCCGCCGCATCCTCCGCCTCGGCGCGGCTGTGCGCGACGACGAAAGCCACCGCTTCGCCCGCGTAACGAACGATCTGCGACGCCAGACATTTCTGCGTTCGGCCGTGAGTGAGGTTGGGATGCGGTATGAGCAGCGGCAGGTCGACTTCGCCGAAGGGAAGATCACCCGCGGTGTAGACGGCAACGACGCCTGGCATCTCGCGCGCGGCCGTGACATCGATCGAAGCGATGCGTGCGTGCGCGTAAGGCGAGCGCACGAAACAGCACTCGAGCGCGCCTTCGTCGATGTCGTCGGTGAAGCGCCCGTGACCCCGCAGCAGGCGGTCGTCCTCCACCCGCTGGACCGGCGCGCCAAACCAGCGCGTCGTCATTTCTTGTTGAGCTCGACCGCGCGATGGACCGCGCGTCTGATCGACGCATAACCGGTGCAGCGGCAGAGATTCCCTGCAATCCCTTCCTCGATCTGCTCGTCCGTTGGCTTCGGATGTTGGGCCAGCAACCCCACCACCGACATCACGAATCCCGGCGTGCAGAAACCGCACTGCAGGCCATGGCATTCATGGAACGCCTGCTGCACCGGATGGAGTGCTTCGCCGTCACGCGCCAGACCTTCGATGGTCGTCACGTCGTGGCCCTCGGCCTGGACCGCCAGGATCAGGCACGAGCGCACGGGCGCGTCATCGAGAAGCACGGTGCAGCAACCGCAAACGCCGTGCTCGCAGCCGACGTGCGTGCCTGTCAGCCCAAGGTCGTGACGAAGGTGGTCGGACAGAAGGCGCCGCACATCGGTCGGCGCCGGGTGGTCGACGCCGTTGACCTTCACGCGGCCATGGCCTTTGCGGCGAGAACACGGACCAGGTGGAGACGAAACTCGGGCGATGCCTCCAGATCGGCGCTCGGCTGCAACCCGGCGGTCGGATTGCCAGGATCGACCAGCACCGGCGTCGGCGCCACGCCGAACAGGGCGAGAGTTTCCCCGCACCGAACCAGGCCTGCGAGCGCGAAATCGCCGTGGCGGCGGGACTCCTCGAGGATCGCGTGGCGGCCCGTGACCTCCGGGAACCACGCCTCGACCAGCACCTCGTCTGGCTCGAGCGCCGACTCGAAGACGCCTTTGAACAGCTGCTCGGCGGCGATCAACCGTTCACCGCGCACCGAGCGGGCGATCACATGCCCGCCCAGGACGAGCAGGACCGCTGGAAGCTCTGAAGCCGGATCGGCGTGCGCGAGGCTGCCGCACACGGTGCCCCGATTGCGAATCACGCGATGGGCGACCAGGCGAATCGCGTCCGAGAGAAGCGGACAGATGTTTCGCACCATGCCCGAATCCTCGACGGCAGCCTGCCGAGCCAGAGCCTGAATCGCGACGCCACCGTCGCGCTCGTAGATGCGGTCGAGACCGGCGATCCGGTTGATGTCCACCAGGTGCTGCGGCCGCGCCAGCCGGAAGTTCAGCAGCGGGATCAGCGACTGCCCGCCCGCGAGCACCTTCGCGTCTTCGAGAGACGAGAGCATCGAGCACGCTTCCTCGACCGACGCGGGCGCGTGGTAGGCGTACGGGGCGGGCTTCACATCACTCGTCGAGCATGGCGACGGCGCGGCACAGCGCCGCCTCGCCGCCCTGGAACCGCCACGGAAAGCACCCGAACAGGATCTTCCGATCGAGCACCTCGTCCAGGCGCCCGCCGAGGTTTTCGATGTGGATGATGTCGTGCGGAAACAGCAGCGTGTGCATGATCTGGTAGTCCGCCTTCGGAAATATCTCGTCCAGGCTGCGACCCAGCTTTTTCTCCGCCTCCTCCGCTTCGTCGGCGCGGATGCGGCGGATGACGGTGTTCATCGGATGATCCGCGCTGCCCGTGTCGACGGCGATCCAGCGGATTCGCCGATCGAGCACCCACTCCGCGAACTCGCGCGCAGGCCCTGGATGGCGGATGAAGTACCGCGTTTCGTCGACACGTGAACGGTCGGTCCAGTTCTCGGGGTAGTAGCGGTGATAACCCGTGCGGATGATGAGGATGTCGCGGCCGTCGATCTTGATCCCCGTGTCCTTCTCCCACCGTTCGAAGTGCTCGGGGCCGTAGACGTCGTAGTCGCCGATGCCGTAGCGCTGCAGGTCGACGACACATGCCGGACCGATGAGGAAGTCGAGCGGCAGATCGCCGATGAACTTGCCGCCGGTCATGAAATGCGCGGGAGCATCGAGGTGCGTGCTGACGTGCAGCGTCATCGTGATCTCCTGCCCGCCCGCCTTCTCGAATGCGAGCCGTTTGATCCACCGGATCGCCGGACCTGGATAGCCGGCGAACGCCGGCGTGTGCAGCGAGAAATCCTGCGTGAGGTCGAGGAACCTCATGACGCGAGCGATGCGGTGAGCACCGAGCGCTGCACCTTCCCCATCGCATTGCGCGGCAGCGACTGCACGCTGATCACGCGCTTCGGACATTTGTAGGACGCAAGCCGCTCGTGCGCAAAAGCGATCACGTCCTTCTCGACCAATTGACCTGACGGCACGACGAACGCGGTGACCTCCTCGCCCCACTTCTCGCTGGGCACGCCGCAAACCGCGACCTCGTGTACCGATGGGTGCTCCTCGAGCACGAGCTCGACCTCCCGCGGATACACGTTGAAGCCGCCGGTGATGATCAGCTCCTTGATGCGGCCGCGGATGGCGAGCGATCCGTCATCGCCGATCTGACCGACGTCGCCGGTCCGAAACCAGCCGTCGTCGGTGAAAGCCTCTTTAGTCGCCTGCGGATTGCGCCAGTATCCGCTGAAGACCTGGCCGCCCTGGAGCTGGACTTCGTCGAGCTCACCGAGTCGGACCTCGACTCCAGGGAACGGGTAACCCACGCGTCCCGGCTGGCGAGGGCCGTCGTACGGATTGGTGACGACGATGCCGCCTTCCGTGATGCCGTAGCGCTCGACCGGCGCCTGGCCGAGCAGCGTCGCGCAGCGTTCGAACAACGCCGGCGGCAGCGGCGCCGAGCCACTGACAAACAGACGCACATGCGAGAGGTCCGTCGGATTCGCCTCGAGCCACTCGCACAGTCGCTGGTACATCGACGGCACCCCGAACAGCATCGTGCCGCCATGCGTCAGCTCGTGCACGACGTTCTCGGGAGTGAAGGGCACGAGCACGGCGCTGCCGCCGCTGAGCAGCGTCCCGTGCAAACCCATGCCCAGCCCGTGCAGATGAAATAGCGGCAGGGCGTGAACCAGGACGTCGCGCGACGTCCACCGCCACACCTCGAGCGCCCCGCGGCCCTGGGCAAGAAAATTGCCGTGGTCCAGCACCGCGCCCTTGGGCCGACCGGTCGTCCCTGATGTGTAGAGGATCGCGGCGGCACTCTCGGACGTAAGCGGAGGCATCGGCGGCACCGGGCCCTGCGGCAGCGCTTCGACCAGTGCGACTTTCAAGCCCAGCCGGGTCGCGATGTCGGCACGTGCTACATCCGCGATCACGAGCTTCGGCTCCGAGTCGCCGAGGATGTGCTTTGCCTCGGACGAGTGGTAGTCGGGATTCAGCATCACCGCGCAGGCACCGGCGCGGTGGATGCCGAGGTAGGCGATGACCCAGTCGAGCGAGTTCGCGGCGTAGAGGGCAACCCGGTCGCCGGCAACGACGCCGAGCGATGTCAGGCCGCCCGCCGCCTCCGCGGCGGCGACCCCGAGCTCGGTCCGTGTGATGCTGCGCCCGCCGGCTCGCAGCACGACCTCGTCGCCCGGCCGGAGCAGCGCATCGGGCAGCGTGCCCGAGCGCAGCTTCGTGCGGAGTGCGTCGATCTCCTCCGTCAAGAGCCCAACAATAGTGCGGCCTAGCTCGACGCGACCTCCACCGGCTCGGTCTCCGTGTCACGGACGTGGCCTGGTCGCAGGATCTGATAGAGCACGATCGCGCTGAGCGCGCCGAGCGCCAGGTTGTTGAGCTCGAAGTCGCCGAACTTGACGTCGGCGCCACCGGCGGCGAGGATCAGCGGGACCGCCGCCACGGCGAGGTTGGCGCGCTTGCCGAAGTCGACCCTGGCGTCGACCCAGATCTTGGCGCCGATCACGGCAATGAGGCCGAAGAGATAGAGCTCGATGCCGCCGATCACGCTCGACGGAATGCTGTCGACCAGAGCGCCGAACTTCGGGATGAAGCCGAGCATGATCGCCGCTCCGGCGGCGATGAAGAAGATCCAGATCGAGAACACTCGGGTCACGCCCATGACCCCGATGTTCTCCGCGTACGTCGTCTCGCCGGTGCCACCGAACAGTCCGCTGACGATGGTCCCGAGCCCATCGCCCATGAAGGTCCTGCCGAGATAGCCCGAAAGGTCGCGCTTCATGATTCCACTGATCGCGAAGACATGGCCTGCGTTCTCGGCCACCAGGATGAGCGGGATGAACCAGAACAGGCTGAACTGGTGCACCGGGTTGCCGAAGCTCGGGAACGAGAACGTGGGCAGCCCGACCCAGCTGGCGCTCTGCACGCCGGAGAAGCTGATGTGGCACGCGGTACCGGCGCCGCACCTCGGATCGATCAACGCGACGATGTAGCCCGCGACGACCGCGAACAGGATCGGCAGCAGACGCGGAAATCCGCGCAGGTAGACGCTGACGAGGACGGCGACCATGGTCGTTACCGTGGCGGTGAACAGGTCGCCCTTGAAGTTGTTCCACGCCGCGCCCGCAAGCGCGAGGCCGATCACCGCGACCACCGTGCCCGTGACCACCGGCGGCAGCAGGAACCGAATGACGTCGACGCCGACGAACTGGACGACGACGCCGATCAAGAAATAGATGACGCCCGCGATCAGGATCCCGCCGTACGCGAGGTCGTGGTGAGCGGAGCTTCCGCCCTGGATGGCCAGCACGGCGCCCAGGAAGGAGAAAGAGGAGCCGAGGTAGCTCGGCACCTTGCGCCCGGTGACGAACAGGAATATGAGGGTCGCGACTCCGCTGAAGAAAATGACCGTGTTCGGGTTGAAGCCGAGGATCAACGGCACGAGCACGGTGGCGCCGAACATCGCCATCACGTGCTGGAGACCCATGAGGATCGTCTGCGGCCAGGGCAGCCGGTCCTCCGGATAGACGACGCCGCGCTCGCGCGCGGAAGTTGCGACTGCCATGGCGTCCTCCCCTAGCGAACGCGCCCGGAACGCCCGAGCCCGGCGCTAACTTAAGCCTCCGATGTGGGCTTTGCAAGATGCCCGGCTCGCCGACGGGTCAGTGGTAGACATCGTGGTCGAGGGCGAGCGCATTGCGCAGGTTTCGCCCGGCGTCCGCGCCGGTGGCGGCGCTGTGATCGACTGCGGGCGCCGACTTGTGCTTCCGGCGTTCGTCGACGCGCACGTGCACCTGGACAAGGCGCTGATCCGCGACGAGCTTCGCGAGCACGACGGAACGCTTTCCGGCGCGATCGGCGCGATCCATGAGCGCAAACGGCGGTACACGGTCGCCGATGTGCGGGCGCGGGCGACCGCGGTCATCGAGGACTCGGTGCGACTGGGGACGACACGGCTGCGCTCACACGTCGACGTCGACACGATCGGACGGCTCGTACCTCTCGAAGGTGTGATGGCGGCGGCAGCCGATTGCGCGGACATCGCCGAGGTTCGCACGATCGCCTTTCCCCAGGAGGGACTGCTCCGCGACCCCGGCGCCTACGAGCTGATGGAGGCGGCGCTAGAGGCGGGGGCCGACGTCGTAGGCGGCATGCCGCACTGGGAGCGCGACGAGGCCGCGCAGCGCGAGCATGTGCGGCTGTGCTTCGACCTCGCGCAACGCTTCGATCGCGACCTCGACATGCACGTCGACGAGACCGACGACGGCGGCGTGCGGACGCTGGAGATGGTGGCGGACGAGGCGCTACGCCGGGGCTACGCCGGTCGCGTGACCGCCGGCCACGTGTGCTCGCTCGCGGCCGCGGACGACGAGTACGCCGGTCGCGTGATCGCGAAGTGCCGTCGCGCCGGGATCTCGATCGCCGCCAATCCGGTGACGAACCTGGTGCTGCAGGGCCGCGGCGACCGCGGGCTGATTCGGCGCGGGACCACGCGCATCGGTGAATTTCGAGCGGCCGGCGTAAACGTCTTCTTCGGCCAGGACTGCGTCAAGGACGGCTTCTATCCTTTCGGCCGCGGCTCGATGCTCGAGGTGGCCTTGATCTCGGCCCACGCCGCGCACTTGACGACACACGCCGACCTCGGCTTCGCGCTGCGAGCGGTCACCGATGCGCCCGCGATGTCCATGCGCCTGGATGACTACGGGATCCGGCCGGGAGCGCGCGCAGACATGCAGTTGTTGCCGGTCGAGACCTGGGGCGAGGCGATGCGGCTGCAGCCGCCGCCCGAGAAGGTGTGGCACCGCGGCCGGCTCGTGGCCGAGGGTGCGACGCGGTCGCAGCTCTATCGCGCGATCGCCAAAACCTGAATCTGCGCTCGGACGCGACGCTCCGCCACCACGCGAAGGCCGGCCCTGGCCAGCATCGCGTCCAGACGACCGCGTTGGGGAAACTGCGTGACACGGAAAAGACGCGTGACATAGGCCATCACGCCGGTGGCCACGAAGTCGGCGAGGATCCACCGACCGCCCGTCCGCAGAACCCTGGCGACCTCGGCAGCGCTGCGCTGTTGGTCAGCCCAGTGGTGGAAGGTCATCGTGCTGAACACGAGATCGAACGCCGCGTCCGGATGGGACAGTTTCTCGGCTGATCCCAGCTGGAAGTTGATCCCGTCACTCGACGCGCGGGCCTGTTCGACCATCCCCGGCGCTGGGTCGACGCCGTCGAACCGCGCGCCGGCGAAGCGCGCTTGCGCACTCCGAAGCAACCGTCCGGTGCCGCACCCGACGTCGAGGATGGCCGTGGGTTGCGGAACCTGCTCGGCTGC
>DASTIX010000107.1:0-2833 GCA_035717165.1 Candidatus Dormiibacterota bacterium | reverse complement strand
GCTCCCGCCCACCCTTCTCCAGCGCCGCGATCGTATTCTCGAAGCTCGGCTCGGCCCGGTTTTGGGCAATCGTGTCGATCTCGGCCCGGTGCTCCGCCAACGCCCGGTCGAATGCCGGACGGAAGTGCTCGGTCTTGATCGCGGCGAATGGTGGCATCTCGAACTCGCCGGACCAGGTGGCGAGCAACGGGTTCTGACGATCTGGGGAGGGGGATGTGTCGCTCATCCCGTCCATCTAGTCGGAGTGTGGCGCCTTGGCGAGACCCTTGATCGCTCTCACCGCGGCCACATTCCGGCCACGACCCGGCGAGCGCGGCTCTCCACCTGCCTCTCGACCCGCGTTAACGACTGCCGTGGTCCGAGCAGACGATCGAGCGCCTCGCGATCACCGGCCGCCCGACGCTCGTCTGTGACAATTCGTGCGAGCGAGCTGTTGCGCTATGGACTTGATCTCGCAGCCGGATTCGGAGAGATTGCGCCTCGCAAAGGAGACCCGCATGGCCGAAGGCAGCCGCATCAACTGGCTCAACGTCATCACCGTCGTCAGCGCCGCGATCCTGATCGGCGCCGAGGTGTTCGGCGCTGCGTTCGCCGGCTCGTGGGCCATCGCCACCTTGTTCGACCTCGGCGGTTGGGGCGCGCGCGTGCTCGACGTTGTGTTCGTCCTCTGCGGCCTCGCCGTCATGGCGCAGTTCATCCGCGCCGCGCATCGCATCGAGCCGTTCACCACGCGCGGCTGAGCGCGCGTCGTCGGTCGCTGAAAGAAAAAGTTAAGAAAGTTTTTTGTCGCGGCGAACTTTTGCTTGCATGTGTCACCAAAATTACTTATTTCCGTAATGCCCAATTTCGCACGTGCCTGTGGCCGTGTGTCGGTCGGTAGGTAGCCGGACAAGAGGCCGGCCAGCCGCCTGGAGAGAAGAGCCAACCTCTCCAAGAAATCTGACCGGCAGCCGGAGGCGAAACCGGCGCACTCTGCTCTCAGCAGGGGACGCGGCTTAAAGCAACGACGATCGGGCTTCCTTGGTCTCTGCCGGCTTCCATCACCGGCGCGGGTCACCGAAGAGGCTTGTTCATCTTTGCCGGCCGTGCGGACGGGGATCTCCCCATCCAATCCAAGGCAGCTGAGCGGCAGCAGAGTGCAGGCGTCGGCGCGTCCCCATCGCGCGCAGGCGACAAGCTCTTAAGCCGCATCATCAAGGGCTTGGAAAGCCCTATAGCCGTGGGGAATAGCGCAATGACTGAGCGCATCCGCGAGTTTCTACGCAAGCGTAAAGACGAGGGCCCTTGCCTGGTCGTCGACCTTGACGTCGTTCGCGACAATTACACCGCCTTCGCCAAGGCGCTGCCGGACACCCGTGTGTTCTATGCCGTGAAGGCTAACCCGGCGCCGGAAGTCCTGGCCTTGCTGGCCAAGCTCGGCTCCTGCTTCGACACCGCTTCGATCGCCGAGATCGAGATGGTGCTCGCTGCCGGCGCGACGCCCGACCGCGTCTCCTATGGCAACACGATCAAGAAGGAGCGCGATATCGCGCGCGCCTTTGCGCTCGGGGTTCGCCTCTATGCCGTCGACTGCAAGGCCGAGGTCGAGAAGATCGCCCGGGCCGCACCCGGCAGCCGCGTGTTCTGCCGTATCCTGTCCGACTGTGTCGGCGCCGAATGGCCGCTGTCGCGGAAGTTCGGCTGCGAGCCGGCCATGGCGGTCGACGTGCTGGAACATGCCCTCAAGGCCGGTCTTGAGCCGGTCGGCGTGTCGTTCCACGTCGGCTCTCAGCAGCGAAACCAGCATGCCTGGGACCGTGCGCTCGCGTCAGCGGCAGCGGTATTCAAGGAATGCGGCGAGCGCGGCATCAACCTCACGATGGTCAACCTCGGCGGCGGCTTCCCGACGAAGTACCTGAAGAACGTTCCGTCGGTGAAGACCTACGGCACGGCCATCTTCAAGGCGCTGCGCAAGCACTTCGGCAACCGTATCCCGGAGACCATCATCGAGCCGGGCCGCGGCATGGTCGGCAATGCCGGCACCATCGAGGCGGAAGTCGTCCTCGTCTCCAAGAAGAGCGAGGAAGACGACGTGCGCTGGGTCTATCTCGACATCGGCAAGTTCGGCGGTCTCGCCGAGACGATGGACGAATCGATCCGCTACCCGATCCGCACCCCGCGGGACGGCGACGCCCTGGCACCCTGTGTGCTGGCGGGCCCGACCTGCGACTCAGCCGACGTGCTGTACGAAAAGGAGCCCTACATGCTCCCCGTCAGCCTCGAGATCGGCGACAAGGTGCTGATCGAGGGCACAGGCGCCTACACGGCGACCTACTCCTCGGTGGCGTTCAACGGCTTCTCGCCGCTGAAGACCTATCACATCTGACATCGCCGGGAGCCGGTTGTGCCGGCTCCCCTCACCCCACAAGCAACGCCCCTTGCAGCGCGCGCCCGATCGCGCGCCGGGGCGGGAGCAGGCTGACATGATATCGATCCGGAAAGAACGTCCCCCCGACGTCGCGGCGCGCGAAGTGCTGCTCGACGAAGCTTTCGGCAATCACCGGTGGCGCAAGAGTTCGCAGCGTCTGCGAGACGGCCGATTCCCGGCCGAAGGGCTCGCTTTTGTCGCGACTGAGGGGAAGCGCGTGATTGGTACCGCCCGCCTCTGGAATGTCGTGTGTGGCACCGGTCAATCGGCGCTGCTGCTCGGACCGGTGGCGGTCGCCGCCGATTGCCGCAACCGCGGCGTCGGCGCGGCGCTCGTGGATCACGCGCTCGCGGCGGCTCGCCGGCGCGGCCACGCCGCGGTCGTGCTCGTTGGCGACGCGCCGTACTACAGCCGCTTCGGCTTCTC
>DASTIX010000106.1:0-6008 GCA_035717165.1 Candidatus Dormiibacterota bacterium | reverse complement strand
CGGTTCGGGACCGTGAGGCCCCGGGTTCAAATCCCGGGCCCCCGACCATGTCATGTCTCAGGACATCCCGGAATGTTTTGGCCGTGACGGTCAGCTGCGGGGCCTGAAGCTGAACTGGCGACGCTGACGGTGCTCGCGATCAGGCCGGGTTCACCGCGAGTTCACAACGAGCTGGGAAGACGGTGAGCTGGGTCGGCAGCCAGCCTTAGGCTCAGATCGGAAATGGCCGCGGAGCCATTCCACTATGTCCTGAAATCACACACCGGGCCCCCGACCAGGTTTTGAACTCGAAATCCTTAATTTCCGGCCGGATTCGAGGCCCGCATGTCACAGCCGGGTCACGGATTTCTGAACGGCCTTGTATATCTCGGGGATATACGATACTCTCAGAGTGTGAGAAAGCGTCCCGTAGATCGATCTGCTCACGTTTGGTGAGTCGAGGCGGGAGGTGGGCCGCTGCCTCAATTTGAATGGGATGAAGACAACGAAGAGAAGCTGCTACGCCGCCACGGTGTCTCCGCACTCGAGGCCGAGCAGTGCTTCCGCAACCCGCACACCAAGCGCCGGCATGGAGACGCCCTGCTGATGTTGGGAGTCACCAACGGCGGTCGGATGCTCTTCCTTGTATATGAGCAGCGGCCCAATGGCGTGGTTCGGGTTTACAGCGCGAGGGAGATGACCGACATGGAACGGCGAACCTATCGCCGTCTAGCGCCATGAGTCATGACCGCTGGGATTCTCTGCTCGAGCGTGATTGGTCGGCGGAGTGGGACACGCTCCCAGAGGCCCCTAAGTTGGTGCCGCGCCCGATGACCGCGCAGATCACACTGCGCTTGCCGGTTGCGTTGCTGGCTCGAATCAAGCGGGTGGCGGCGGCACGTTCGCTGCCCTACCACTCGATGGCTCGGTCCTGGATCGTCGATGGCATCCGGCAGTCCGTAGCGCCGCGTGATGCTGCTGCTCCGGACGAACCGCAGACCGAGCAGCTCAACCTCAAACTCGATAACGAGCTCTTGGACGCGCTCAAGGCCCGCGCAGATGAACTCCGTCGGCCTTACCACAGCCTCGCTCGCGACTGGATCGAGGCAGCAATTGCTCGTGAGGAGGAGGCTCTTGGACTTAACCGAGTCGAAGCCGGACAACCTGCGATCAAAGACCTGATGGTCCTGCTGCTTCATGCCAACAACGAGCGAGGCCAGAACGCGGTCCATGGGATCACCCGGTTGCAGAAGCTGTTGTTCGTCATCGAGCAGAACCTGGCCAGCCAGAGTCGCTTCTACGCCTTCAACTATGGCCCGTTCAACGAGGAAGTCAACGACGCCGCCAACGCCTTGCGGCTGGCTGGTTTTCTACGCGGCGCTCCATCGGTTTCTGCTGAGCCGCCGACTTTCGAGGCGATGATGGAAACGGTCTTCCAACGATCCGGGCCACACGAGGAGCCCGCGACTGAGGAGTTCGCCCTCAACGAGGAGGGCCACCGCGCCGCGGAGCGGCTTCGGCAGTCGAGCCGCGCCTACGACCAGCTCTATGCCTACATTCAGCGCCTACGTTCGGAGTGGGATAAGCCGAACCTTCTCCGCCGCGTCTACAAGACCTGGCCCAAGTACGCAGAGCGCTCCCTGATTCGTGACCAGGTCGAAGGCCGGGCGAGGCGGCGACGGTCGAGGTAGTCCAGTGGCAAGAACTCCGCTCCACCACATAGTCCGGGTTCGTACCTCCGATGACCTGACCTACGTCAGCCCTGGCCTGATGGACGAAGTCATCGTCAACGCGAATCAACTTGAGAACAGCGCGCAGAGCGCAGCTGTTTGCCTGTGGAAGACGACCGTGCCATTCGCGGTCGATCCGGTGCTCTGGCGTTTTCAGGTGCCCAAATGGTGGCGCAATGAAAAAGGTGAGACCAAGCGCAACTACAACCGACTGGCGGCTTCTTACTCGAAGGACACCTCGATCAAGATGGCCGCCGGGCCACTCCTAGAGACGGTCGCGAGCGATGACGAATGGCGGACTCTGGCCGGGAACGTGATCCGATATCAGCAGAACCGCCTGCACGCGGTGCCGACCCAGCTGGATCTTCTCGACGAAAGTCATCCTCGCGAGCTTCATCCGGCTCGTCTCATCGCCCCCGGGCTGGTGGCTTACTCACCCGAGGTGGATCGCTTCAACCAGTTGCTGATCGAGGCGAGTGTCGAAGTCGCCGGTGTATCCGTTGCCGCGCAACTCATTGCGCCGCTCGATCGTCTTCTAGACCGAGATGAGATTCGAGCCATCGTGGCCGGGCTGCCAAAGGACGGTATCAACTCGGTGTTCATCTGGACGCCCGAAGTCACCGAAGCGCAGTTGATTACTGACCACGCCACCTTCGCCGCCGTCACGCACCTGGTTGCTGTTCTGGCGGATCGCGGTATTCCGGTCGGTCATCAGTACGGGAATTACGCGATCGCGGCGCTCCATGACGCCGGCCTGGCGGCCATCATCCATCACCTCGGCTGGGTCGACAAAGGCGAGCCAGCGGAAGAGCAGCGGCTGATGATGCGGTCCTGCCGGACCTACGTTCCCGGCGTGCGCCATTCGCTGCACTTCTCTGATGCCGAGCATCTCGGCCGCAACCTCAGCCCTGCTAAGTACACCAAGCGCTATTGCGACTGCAGGTTCTGCGTCGGAACCCTGGACAGCGGCGAGCACCCGCTCGACCTTCTTCTCGAAGACCAGGTGGTTGTTCTCTCGGATGGGCGTAGGCGTCGAGTTCCGAGCGCCCGCGCGGTTGCTGCCAACACCTGGCATTACCTTCTTAACCGGCGTCTTGAGATACAAGCCTTCTCAAACCTTCCGGCACTTGAGGTGATCGAGCGCGATATTGATCGCGCTGCCTCTCTCACTGGTGATCGAGATACGAGGTGGCTGGGAGCTTTGGCCGAAGAGGTGAGATCGGCTTAGGCGATGGCTGTATCGGTCGCGCGGAACCGCCCGGACCCGGCCAGCGGGCGCTCGTCGGAGGTCCGCCGAATGTCGGCCAGCCGCCCCCCTCGTATACCGAGCGTCCGCTAACGACGAGCTTTCAGGTGGTGTGGTAGCCGGATGAGCCAGACAACACCAGGCATGCCCACTGACGGTCTCTCCCCGCGGGGACGGCGAGCCGCAGCCATCGCTGCCCTGGCGCTCATCGTGATTGCTGCCGCCGGCCTCGCCTACTTGCGGTTGAACACCAATGTGACCACCAAGAAGCCGAGCTCGCTGCCGTCTGCGAATCCTTTGGAGTCGGGCCTCAACCCGGTCAGCTTCGCGTTCGTTACCCCGTCGCTCGGATGGGCAGTTGTGAACCCATACACGCCATCAACTTCGGTGGGGCAGTTTCGTGTTTTCAGGACGGTTGATAGTGCGAAGCATTGGCAGCAGCAACTCACGGGCCAAAGCAGCAGCCCAGGCTTCACACCGATCGCGGTTCACTTCTTTGATACGTCGGACGGCTACATGACCGTGGATCTCGCATCCATGGGTGAGCAGGTCTATCTGACAAGTGACGGTGGCAACGAGTGGCATCCAATTCGCCTTCCCGCCGCGCAGAGTGTTGTTGTCACGTTCAACGACCCGAGCAATGGCTTGGCCGCTGTCCAGATCGAGGCGGTCGCAGCTCAACTTTTCAAGCTGTTTGCAACCAGCGATCGGGGCGCCACCTGGCAACCGCTTCCAGACCCACCGAGCGATGCGTACGGTCTGGCGTTTCGCGGGCCGGGGGAGGCCTGGATGGGCAGCCTGGGTCCAGGTGTTCCACACGTATACACGTCCACAAATGCTGGGCACACATGGCGGCGGCATGATTTGCCGCCACCGCCAGGTCGAACCTGGGACACGAGCGGATCCGGTACGACCGTTCAATTACTCCCCCAGATCGGCGCCATCGCAACGACCGAGAGTGGCGTGACCGGGACCAGCCAGGCAGACCTGTTCACGTCCCTGGATACGGGCGACACGTGGAGATTTGTGCCAGCACCGCCGGGCGAGGTCGGGTACCAGGATGCCTTTCACTGGTGGGCGATCGGTGGCACCGTGCTTTCCAAATCCTCGGACGCGGGACAGACTTGGAAGCAGATCACTCGCTCCCTGCCCGATTGGCAGTTCATGCCATATGTTCTCGATGCCAATCACGCGTGGGCACAGCTGACCGTCTTGGGCGGCTATGGATTGGGCATGACCATCGATGGCGGCCTTCACTGGACCCGAGCCAACGTTCCGCAGGTGTCCTGACTCCGCTCCACGAGCATGCCGCTCAACCAAAGCTCGACTCAGCGGCTGGAAAGGCTCGCTGTCTGCCAGCCACCGCTCGGCTCGATTCGCAGATACAACAACCGTTCCGACCGAAAGCCGCCAGAACGAGAAGGAGACCACGCCAGTCACCGCTGCACTTCCGTTCCTGAATGGCGGAGCTCCCACACCTCAAATGCACATATTGGGGACATCGACATGAGCGACCGTACCCGGCGTGACGGCCAATTCGATCCAGGGTACGGCGGTGGCTGTCCTGTAGTTGCCTTGCAGTACGTATGCACCTTGATCAAGCACGAACAGGTACAAGCCGTTTGCACCCACCTCGCGCTTATCGACGACGACGGTGGGGAACACCGCGACTGAGTGGTCTGAGCCTTCGGCCCGCCACGCGACGTCACCCTTGAGGACCGTCACGGTTCCAGCCGCATAGCGCGGCTGATTAGGATCCGGAATGGCCGCGCAGGAATCTAGACCGCCGATGACGATGCCCTTCCCGGACACGGCAAGTCCGGCGTACGCGATTCCGAGCACTGCGAAGACGGCGATGATGGTTGCCAGAGCGAGTCGGACGGCCCGACCGCGAATTCGAATCACTGTGAGTGCCCGTCATGGAGGCTTGGAACATAGGTCCACGAGCTCCCATCCCAGCGCTGTACTAATGCCCAATCGGGACCACATGCGCTGCTGCGATAGGTGCCCATAGCCCAAACGACGCCTTGTGCCGCCACCGCAGCATTTACGATGCCGGTGGCCCCTCGCGCAGGTGTGGTCGGCATCCAATGACGTCCGTCCCAGTGCTGGATGAACCAGTCGTCGCCATGGCCCTGGCTGGACGCGCCTGCCAGCCAGACATCTTTGAGGTCTCCGGCAGTGATGACTTGCATGGTTGCATTCGGCGCTTGAGGACTGGCCATGACCGTCCAGGCACGGCCATTCCAATGCTCGACCAGGGGCAGGAACGTCTTTCCGTTGTCGTAGTTTCCCGCCGCCCAGACGTCGTCTGATGCAACTGCGTCGACGCTTGTCAGAGAAGCGGTGCGCCCAGGGCTTGGACTTGTCACAACCGCCCAGCGCAGGCCATCCCAGTGCTCGATCAAGGTCTGGGGTGATGTGTTGTCTGACTCCCTTCGTGAGCCAACCGCCCAGACGTCGGTCGAGTTGACCGCAGAAACGCCAGCCAATCGATTGATCCCGGCAGCAGGGTTCTCCGCATCGACAATCGTCCACGACGACCCGTCCCAGTGCTCGGTTAAGGCAAGATCACGAATCGGACCGAGGTAATCGCCAACCGCCCAAGAATCGTTAGTGCTGATCACGTCAACGGCAGTGAGGTCGTTTGTCCGCGCACTTGCGTTCGGCGACGCAACGATGGCCCAATGCTTTCCGTCCCAATGCTCGATCAGAGTCTGCTCTTCGCCGATCTTCTGTCCGGCGCCGACGGCCCAGACATCTTTCGGTCCGGCGGACGCGACAGCTGTCAGGTGGGCGCCGAAAGTCCATGGGCCGACAGGTGCATCAACCGCCGTCCAATTCGAGCCATCCCAATGTTCGGTGAACGGAACCGCCGGGCCTTGAATCTGGTACATGCCGACGACCCACATGTCTGATGTCGTAATCGCCGTCGCGCCGCTCAGATTGACCTCCGTCGTCGGCGCCGGGCCGCACGATCCGCTTCCTACCGGTCCACTGCTCTGAGAACAGCCGGAGACGAGTGTCATCAGGGCCATAAGGGAGATCCCTCT
>DASTIX010000105.1:0-11324 GCA_035717165.1 Candidatus Dormiibacterota bacterium | reverse complement strand
TAACAACTTAATCCCAGCCCGTCCGCTCGCGCAACCACGAGATGGCCTCGCGTCCCTGCGCCGCCTGGAACGCCCTCACGGTGGGGATCCCTTGCGGCGCCGGCTCGAGCGCGCGGACCACGAAATAGCCGGCCAGGCTCGAGACCACGGCGTCGATTGCGTCAGGCGGCACGCCGCGAAGATCGAGTCGCGACAGGAATTCCTCGCAGCCCGGTCCGCCCTGCATCACCACGCTCGGCGCCATCACGACGAGGTCGACCCACGAGGCGCCGGTTCGGGCCCACGGCCAGTCGAGCACGTAAACACGATCGTCTTCCGAGATCAGGAGGTTGTCGGCGCGCACGTCGCAATGCACGAGGCTCTCGCCGTCAACTACTTGAGGGGCCCGAGCCTCGAGCTCGGCAAGGCGCTCGAGGTTGCGGCGGATCCACGGGTCGAGGCGCTCCTCACCGCGTGCCAGCGCGATCTCCCATCCGTTGACGGTGAGACGGAAGAAATCCGAGACGGTCTGCTCGGTCTCGATCGGCGACGGGGTGAGGTCGCGCGACATCTTCTCGACCGACCCGATCACGAGGTCGAGATCATGCTCGGTCCACGGCTCGTGCGGATGCCTTCCATCTATGTCCTGAAGGCACAACGCGACCCAACCGAGCTCGTCGAAGGACCAATGCAACCGCGGCGCAGGCACGGTATTGGGGAGCGAGGCGAGGATCGTCGCCTCGCGTCGATGAATGTCGTGAGTGTCCGGGTTCGCGTCCTCACTGACGGCCTTGATGAAGACGCGCCGGCCATCGTCGAGGAGGATCCGGGCGGCCAATCCAGGCGAAAAACCGCTCGGCTGCGTGATCGCCTCGACCACGCGCGCGCCCAGACGCGTCTCCCATGCAGCGCGGACCTGAGCCGGAACGTCCTCCCAATGGACGCGCACGCCCCGCGCCGGCGCGGGACTAGAAGAAGACACCTCTCCGCAGCTTCAGGTTTTCGTAGATCCCGCGCTGAATCACATCGCGCACGTCGTCGGCCATCGCCATGACGACGTGCTGATCCTCCGCCGCCTCCGGCCCGAGGTGCGCGACCGAGATCGGCTCATGAAACTGGATCCGCCACTTGCTGGGCAGCGGAATCATCCCGAGTGGGCCGAGCAACGGCCAGAACGGCGTGACAGGGAAGTAAGGCAAGCCGAAAAGGCGCGCGATCGGGCGAAGGTCGGCGATCATCGGGTAGATCTCCTCCGAGCCGACGACCGAGATCGGGATGATCGGCGCCTTCGCTCGGATCGCGGTCGCGACGAATCCACCGCGGCCGAAGCGGCGAAGGCGATAGCGATCCTTGAAACCCTTGCCGGTGCCGCGGGTGCCCTCGGGAAAGACGAGCACGAGCTCGTCGCGCTCCAGCAGGCGGCGCGTGTCATCGGGATGCCCGACCGCCTGGCCGGTGCGGCGCAGGAACCAGCTCAACGTCGGCATGCCCATGAACTGGCTCGCGACCAGTGCTCGGATGTGCCGAGGATGCGGGTGCTCGACGAACACCGATGTCTTGATCATCGTGCCGTCCCACGGCAGCACGCCCGCGTGGTTGGCAACGAGCAACGCACGTCCGGACCTGGGAACGTGCTCGACTCCGGTCGTCTCGACGCGCCAGTAGTCGTGGTACAGCCCTTTGAAGACGTTGAGCAGCGACTCGGTCCATTCCGCGTCGAAGCCGAACTCATCGACGGCGTAGTTCGGTCCGCGGCTCGCGAGCGCCCGCTGCTGATAGATGAACTGGACCACGTCCATGATCCGGTTGAGGTCGATGACTTCGCGTCCCGTGAGCTCGCGAAGGCGCGTCGACACCTCACCGATCGCCTGCAGCGCATACATCGGCGCGCGTCTCTGCAATCGGCGCACGGGACGCGGGAGTCTCAAGCCGCGAGGCGCGGTCACGATCTCGGCCTTCTTGCTGTTGCGCCGCCGCTGTTCGCGCGTCGTCTCGAGCATCACGTGAGAAGCCGCTCTCGGCGGCGGCGCTGTTGCAGGTATTTCTGAAGCTCGTATTCCTGGGGCGGCGAAGGCGGTTCGATGCGCTCGACCTCCTTGCCATGCGCAAGCGCATCCATCGCCTGCCGCGAGGTGTACGCCGGCGACCACATGAATTCGGCGGCCAGGCGCGAGCAGTCCATCACCGAACCGAACGTCAGGAAATCAGCCAGGTGCGACGGCATGTCGACGCGCGCCAGCACCTTCAGCCCTACGCGCGAGAACCACTTGCCGTACGGCGAAAGAACCGGCGCCGCGCGACCGCCCATGATGTCGATGGCCTGGCTCAGAAGCACGACGCCATCGCCGGCCACGTTGAAAACGCCGGCGTGCGCGCCGACGACCGAGCGGACGATCGCCTCGACCGCGTCATCCTCGTGCAGCAGCTGCAGCCTGGGATCGAATCCTGCAAAGGTCGGAACGAGCGGCAGCGAGACATACCGCGCGAGGCTTGTGTCCTCGCTGACGCGATAGCCGAGCCGCAGCACCGTCACGTCACACCGCTCGTTGCGGAGCGCGAACTCACTGACGAGCTGCTCCATCTCGAGCAGATCACGCGTGACGCCCGACGCGTAACGATCCCAATTCGCCATGTCCTCGGAGAAGAACGACGGATCGGCGGGGCCGGCGCCATAGATCGCCTGACTCGACTTGACGACCAGCTTGCGGACCGGGCTCAGCGGCGCGGAGCAGCCGACCAGCACGTTCATCGTTCCGATGACGTCGGTCTCATGGATCGAGCGCTCCTCGTGCGGCGAGTCGACCATGACCGCCAGGTGCACGACCGTGTCGATGTGCAGCTGCCGGATCAGCTTGCCGATCACGGAAAGGCGCGTGTCGGCGTGGACGAAATCCATCTCCTCCAGCGCGCTGACCGGATCGGCGACGTCGCAGCCGAAGAGGTACGGCACCTGCGGCGCGAGGCGGCGCGCCACCTCCGCGCCGAGGGGGTTGGACACGCCCGTGATGAGGATGCGCTGGGGAGTCACGGCCTCCCCATTAAACAGTGCGTCTCGCCGATGCCGCTTGCCGGGAAACGGCGTAGTGCGCGCGCATTCGAACGTCCGATTGCCGGCAAACGGCGAATTACGCGCCTGGTCGGACGGAGCTTGATCCTCCCGTCTGCTCTCAGGGGTATATGCCGCGGACCGTCGTCGCGTTGGCCACTCGCTGGACCGCGAGGGCGTAGGCGGCGGCGCGCATGTCGATGCGCTTGTTCACCGCCGTGTGCAGGATCTCGTAGAACGACCGCGTGATCACGTGGTGCAGCTTGGTGTTGATCTCTTCTTCTTCCCAGAAGAAGGCCTGTAGGTCCTGCACCCACTCGAAGTAGGACACGATCACCCCACCGGCGTTGGCGATGATGTCCGGCACGAGGAAGACGTTGCGCTCGTGCAGGACCGGGTCGGCCTCCGGCGACACCGCGGCGTTTGCACCCTCGGTGATCAGGCGGGCGCGGATTCGGTCGGCGTTGTGTTCGTTGATGACGTCCTGTACGGCGGCCGGCACGAGCACCGTGACGGGCAGCTCGAGCAGCTCGGCGTTGGTCACGTCGTCCGCCTTCTTGAAACCGCTGACCCCACCCCGCACCTGGCGGTGCTCCTGCAGCGCGGCGAGGTCCAGGCCGTTGGGGTTGTAGACGCCGCCCTTGGAGTCACTCACGGCCACGATGCGCAGTCCGGCCTCAGATAGAAGACGCGTGGTCGATTGCCCCACGGCGCCGTATCCCTGCACCGCCACGCTCGGCGTCTCCTCATCGATGTGCAGGTACTTGAGCGCCTCCAGAGTGAGGTAGGTCGCTCCGCGGCCTGGCGCCTCGGTGCGTCCTTCGGATCCGCCGACATCCACCGGCTTGCCCGTTACCGATGCGGTCACCGAGTGGCCCTGGTGCATCGAGACCGTGTCCATGATCCAGGCCATCACCTGCGGATTCGTCCCCATGTCCGGAGCTGGGATGTCCTTCTCGGGGCCGATCAAAAGCGAGATCTCGGTCGCGTAGCGGCGCGTCAGGTGTTCGAGCTCGGTCGGCGAGAGCTGGTGCGGATCGACGCGAACCGCGCCCTTGGAGCCCCCATACGGGATGCCTACGGCCGCGCACTTCCAGGTCATGAGCATCGCCAGCGCCTTCACCAGGTCGAGGTCGATGTCCGGGTGATACCGGATTCCGCCTTTCGCGGGACCGCGGCTGATGTTGTGCTGCACCCGCCAGCCGGTGTAGACGTGCACCGACCCGTCATCCTTCCGCACCGGGAAGTGGACGGTCAGCTCGCGCTTGACCTCGCGCAGACCGCGCCGCGCGTCGTCCGACAGGCCGATGATGTCCGCCGCGGCGTCGAAACGACGCTGGGCAGTCTGAAAGGCAGAGGCCCGCGTCTCCACAGCCATCTTCGCGATTCCCGATAGTAGCGCTATGTCCCCGCGCCAGCTTGCAGGCATAGCAGTTCTCGCGGTCGTCGCCCTCGCGACGGGCTTCGTGCTCGCGAGCCAGGCGAAGGCGCAGCTGCTGACACCGTCCAACCAGGTCGCTCGATATCAGGCGCTGGTGCTCAGCGTGCAGGACCTCGAGGCGACCAACGCGGCTTCGCGGCGCGATGTCTCCGCGCTTCGCGACCAGATCGATGCACTGGAGGCCGACGCCGCCGCCCGGTCCGCGAAGACGCAGACGCTGCGGAGCCAGGTGGGCGACCTTCGCGCGCACGCGGGCCTGGTGGCCGTGCACGGCCCGGGCGTGGAGGTCGACCTCCGCAACGGAGATGCGGCCACGAGCGTGACCGGCAGCGGTTACCTCATCACCTACGAGGACGTGCAGGACGTCGTCAATCTGCTTTTCGCCGAAGGGGCCGAGGGCGTTGCCGTCAACGGCCGCCGGATCACGCCTCTGACCGCGTTCTCCGGCTCCGCGGGGCAGGTGGTCATCGACCAGGGATCGCCGTTCACATCACCCATCAAGATCGTCGCGGTAGGTGACCGCAACCGCATGGTCGCGGCGCTCGACGACTCCGCCGCTCTGCCGTCGATCCGCGCGCGCGAAGTCGAGTTCAACCTGCATCTCGCTTTTTTCGGCACGCCCGATGTGACGCTGCCCGCGGCCGATTCCAGCCTCCAGACCTCCAATGTCTCGCCGGCGTAACCGCGCGACCGGGATCAGCGTGTGGCTGATCGCGCTGCTGGTGGCGCTGGTCGCGACCATCCAGATCCGGAGCGAGGTCGAGGTGCAGCGAAGCCTCGAGGGGACCGATCCGACTGCGCTTGCGTTCCTCATCGACGACCTGCACCGCGCGAACGATTCTCTGCAGGCCGAGGCGACCGACCTGAAGAGCAGGCAGGCGCAGCTGCGATCCGGGCAAAGTGGCGCGGCGGACCAGGTGCTCGGCGCCGAGGCCGATCAGCTGCGTGAGGTGGAAGGCCTCGTTCCCGTCCACGGACCGGGCGTGGTCTTCGAGATCGACGCCAGCGGTCTCACTGCGCTGGACGTGCAGGATGCCGTCAACAACCTGATGACGGCGGGCGCAGAAGCAATCGACATCAACGGCGAGCGGATCGTCGTCGGCGTGCCCATAACCGCCGTGTCTTCACCGGTAACCATCACGGCCATCGGCGACACCACCAGGTTGACGCTGGTCGCCGACCTGATGACGCAGCAGCTGCGCGCCGACAGGCGAGTCCGCAGAGCGAGCTATCAGGTCGAGTCGGACGTCGTGATTCGCTCGGTGATCAGCGAGAAGCCTTTCGTCTACGCGGTGCCTTCGTAGCGCCGTTCTTCTTCAGCTGGGCGGAGAGACGGTCGAGGCGTTCGTTGATGCGGTCGATGTCCTTACGAGATGGGATGCGGAGACGCTGGAGCGCACGCTCGATGGCGTCGTCGACGACCGCCTCGAGCCCTTCGCGCCGCCGGCCGACCTCGTGGCGCAGCTCGTTGGGCACGTTCAGTGTCCTGCGCACGTAATCGAGAACGGCCTGGCCGCGGTCGTGGAGCATCTCCCCACCCGCGTCCACCAGCCGGCCCGGACCGCGCTTCTCTTCTTCGAGCACGACCTGCGAAAGCGTGACCTGCGTGAGGTCACGACCGTCGTCGCGGTCCACGACTTTGATGTCATGACCTTCGCGCACCAGCTGCGCGATTCCTTCGAGCGTGATGTAGCGACTCGTGCGCGTGTCGTACAGCTTGCGGTTCGCATACTTCTTGATAAGGTGTCGCTCAGGGGAGGACGTCACAACGGGGCCCAGTCTAATGCGGTGCGTCATGCACCCCAGGTGGGCATTTCATGGAGGTTCCTATGGCTACAAGGAAGCGCACTTCAAGACGATCGGGTCTTGTCGGCAGGGCCGTCAGCAGTGGCCGGCGGGCGATCAGAGAAGCCGAAAGCCGCATCCCGCCCGACCTGCGCCGCCAGATCGACCGGAGTCTCAGGGACGCGGACAAAGCGGCGCGGGCGGCCATCAAGACGCTGCAGGCACAGGTCAAGAAAGCAAGCACCCGCGCTGATGTGAACAACGTGCTGAAGCGGATCGATGGCCTCGCGAAGCAGGCGCGGACGATCGTGCGCGGCGCCGGTACGCGCACCGCCAGCACACGACGCCGGGCCGCCAGCACGACCAAGCGTGCGGCTTCCACGACCAAGCGCGCCGCGACCCGAACACGCAAGACCGCGAGCAAGACGGCAAGGAAGACCGCCAGCAAGGCCACCGGCACGGCGCGTCGACGCGCCACTCCGAGCCGCCGCGCAACAACCTCTTCGCGCCGCAGCAGCGCACGCCGCTCACCCGCGGCCAAGACAGCTTCGAGCGAGCCCGAGATGGTGATGGAGCCGATCGGCGAGGTCGAGGTCCTCGAGATAACAGAGAGCTAAAGAGAGCCGAACACCTTCACTCCGCCCAGGAGCACCGCTCTTGGGCGGAGCTGTTCCCAGTCGACCTCTCCATCCGGTTCTTCCAGCGGATCGCCGCGATAGACCTGCAGGTCAGCAAGCATTCCCGGCTCTAACGTGCCCTTGACGCCTTCCTCGAAGCTCGCATACGCGCCGCCCGACGTATAGGCACGAAGTGCAGCGAGAAGGCTGATGCCGCTGACCTGGTCGTCGACGGCCACACGGATGCCCGGCCACGGGTTGGGATCGATGGCGACCGGCAGGTCGGAGCTGAAGGCAACCGGCACGCCGGCTTTCAGGAGGCCGCGATGAGGAGCGAGGTCCTTCCGATCCCGCACCGGAAAGAAGATCGTCGATGCGACACGACCGAAGCGCGCTGCCATCGGCTGCATGACGGCGACCATGTCGAGCTTGCCAAGCCGCGCCTGCAGGTCTGGCGGGCAGATCGTGCAGTGCTCGACGCGATGGCGCAGCTGCGTCGCCTGCGCGGATTCGACGGCATCGCACATGGCTTCGATCGCCGCGTCTCCGATCGCGTGCGCCGCGACCTGCAGTCCCCTCGCGCTGGCGCGCGTCACTATGTCGCGCACCTCGTCTGGTGTCGTGCGCCACACGCCGCCGCCGGAACGCATCGCCACGCGCTCGGCGCCGCCGTCGATGAACACCTTGATCGGTCCCGCCCGCACCATCGCGCCGCCGAAACCGGCGCGAATCCCGAGCTCGGACGCCGCCTCGAGCAGCTCCCACGACAGAAACTCGTTGACCCGCACCCTGAGGCGCCCATCGCACGCCAGGTGCTCGTAGGCGCGCAGGTCGTCCGCGAAACCCCGGTTGACGGCGGCGCCGACCGAGGTGATCCCGCGCGAGATCAGCAGATCCTGGGCCTGGAGCACGCCCTCGATGCGGCGCTCCAGAGAGGGCGCCGGTTGCACGTCGGCGACAAGGCGCATCGCGCCTTCGAGCAGCAGGCCGTTGGGCGAGCCGTTGAGGTCGCGTCCGATCCGTCCGCCGGCCGGGTTCGGGGTGTCGTGCGCGATCGACGCGGCCGCGAGGGCCGCCGAGTTCGCGACTCGGGCGTGCCCGCCACGCTCGTCGATGAAGGCCGGGTGGTCGCCGGTCACGCGGTCAAGCTCGCTGCGGTGAGGCTGGCGGCGCTCGGTCAGTTCGTCCGTGCGGTAGCCCATGCCCTGGAGCCACTCGCCCGGCTTGAGCTTGCGCGCGTGATCCTCGAGCCGCAGGAGGATGTCATCGATGCCGCGCGCTCCCGTCAGGTCGGCCGCGAATCGAGTCAACCCGTAATAGACGACGTGCGCGTGAGCGTCGTTGAAGCCGGGCAGAACCGCCGATCCCTTCAGGTCGACGACCCTGGTCCGCGCGCCGCGGAGGTTCATGACCTCCCGACCGCCGCACGCGATCACCTTGCCGCCCGCGATCGCGAGATGGCTCACCGGGGTCAACCCCGTTCGTCCCAGCGTGCGGATCCTTCCGCGCGCGAGGATGAGGTCGGCACGCACTGGCTCGCTAGATTAATCGGGTGACCACGATCGATTTCCGCTCCGACACAGTCGCCATGCCCAGCCCGGAGATGCGGCGGGCCATGGTCGACGCGCCCCTCGGCGACGACGTGTTCGGCGACGACCCGACCACGAACCGGCTTCTCGAGGTGGCTGCCGAGCGGATGGGCAAGGACGCGGCCACGTTCGTGCCGAGCGGCACGATGGGAAACCTGATCGGCGTCGCCGTCAACGCCCGCCGCGGGGAGGAGCTGATCGCCGACGCCGACTCACACGTCTTCCACTACGAGACGGCGGGTGCGGCGGCCGTGTGCGGGGTCCAGATCCGGCCGATCGCGACGGCGGCCGGGGTGATGTCTCCAGCTCAGATCGTCGATTCGATCCGCCCGCGCGACGACCCCCACCAGCCCCTCACGGCGGCGGTCACGTTCGAGAACACGCACAACCGCCACGGAGGCGTGGTCTGGCCGCTCGAAGACCTGCGGGCGGCGAGCGACGCGGCCCACGCGAACGGCCTTCGGGTTCACCTCGACGGCGCTCGCATCTTCAACGCCGCCGTCGCCCTCGGCGTCCCGGCAAACGAAATCGCCGCGTACGCCGACACCGTCACGTTTTGCCTCTCCAAGGGCCTGGCCTGCCCGATCGGGAGCATCTTCTGCGGCTCTGCCGAGGACATCGCGGAGGCCAAACGCTGGCGCAAGCGGCTGGGCGGCGGTATGCGCCAGGTCGGGGTGCTGGCGGCCGCCGGCCTGATCGCGCTCGACGACATGGTCGACCGCCTCGCCGAGGACCACGCCAACGCACGCACGCTCGCCGAGGGACTGTCCGAGCTGCCGGGCGTGAAGTGCGACCTCGGCCGCGTCCAGACCAATCTCGTCTTCTTCCAGCTCGATCGCATGGCTCCTGACGAGTTCATCGACGAGTGCGCAAAGCGAGGACTGCTTTCCGCCACAGCCGGAAAAGAGCGGATCCGATTCGTCACGCACTACGGGATCGACGCGGAGGACATCCAGTCGGCGTTGAGGATCTGCGAGGAGGTCCTCACCGCCTGAGCTCACACCTGTCCCCGGATGGGATGTACTACTGGGACGGGCAGCGCTGGGCCTCGACCCTGTCGCCCGACCACCGCTTCCGGTGGAACGGCACCACCTGGGAGCCCGTTCCCCCGCCGATCTATACGCCAGCGTTCGCGCCGCCGGCCCAACGCGAGGCGACGTCCTGGACGCAGCCGCTGCAGATCGCGGTGATCGTGCGCTACGTCCTCGCCGGAGCCTATGGGCTGATGCTTCCCTTTCTGATGGGCCGGTACATGTCGCAGGTGATGCAGCAGAGCATCCAGCGGCAGCAGGAGGCGCTGCCGCCGGGCGCGACGCCGCCGCCCGCCGCGTTCACGGCGATGATGACCTCGATGATGACGGGCTCGCTGTGGGCCGGAGCCATGCTCGGCGTCGCGCTGTCGGTGATCGCCATCGTCGCTGCCCTCAAGCGTTGGGTGTGGGCCTACTACGTGATCCTGGTCCTCATCGGGTTCACGCTCGCGGGCTCGGTGTTCAACCTGATCAACCTGGCCGTGGGCGGCGCGCTGACGGCAGCAGAACCGCAACCGCCAGTGCTGACGCGCATCGTCGCGTATGTGTTCACGCCGATCGACGTGCTGCTCTTCGTCTGGATGCTGATCGCCTTGATCCGACGCGGACCTTGGGCGATGCGGCGGATCAGCTACTGACCAGGCTGGCGAGCAGCTTCGGGTCGATGTTTCCGCCGCTGACGATCGCCACGGTCGACGGACCGGGTGGCAGCTGCTCGAGAGCCGCATAGGCGAGAGCGCCGGCACCCTCGGCGACGAGCTTGGCCGCCGCGGCAAGCTCGGGAATCGCCGCTTTCAGGCGCGGTTCTGGCACCACGATCCACCGATCGACGACTTCCCTCAGCAGGTCGAACATCTTTTGAGTGGTGGGCGCGGTGGTGCCATCCGCGATGGTGTCCGCCTTGATCGTCACCGGCGCGCCCGCCTCGAGGCTGCGCGGCCAGGACGGGTAGCCGTCGGACTGGACGCCGATCACCTCCACCTCCTTGCCGGATCCTTTCAAGGCCGAGGCCGTGCCGCCGATCAGCCCGCCACCGCCGACCGGTATCACGACCCGGCGCAGCTCGGGGACGTCCTCGATCAGCTCGAGACCGAGGCTGCCCTGTCCGGCGAGAACCTCGTCGTCGGCGAACGGATGCAGGAAGTGCTCGGGCTCTTTCTTCCAACCTTCCGTGGCCAGCCATTCGAGGACCTTTTCGCGCGGGAGGAGGATCGGCGCCGCCCCCCAGTGCTTGACGGCTTCGAGCTTTGGCGGAGGCGCCGTTTCGTACATGACCACCCGGCACGGCACCCCCAGCCGGTGCGCGGCGTATGCGCACGCCGCGGCCGCGTTGCCCGCGCTGACCGTGATCAGGCCTCTGCGAAGCTCATCCGCCGACAGGGCGAGCGCCGCGGCGAGAAAGCCGCGGACCTTGAAGCTTCCCGTCGGCTGCAGGGATTCGGCCTTCAGCATCGCGCCTTCGACCGGGACCAAGGGCGTCCGCATTACATAAGGACGCGCGCGCTCGGCGGCCGCGCGGATCCGCTCGAGGGAAATCAACGTCGCGATAATCGTAGGGATGCCGATCTACGAGTACCGGTGCGAGGAGTGCGGCAAGAAGTCGTCGACGCTGCTCACGAGCTACTCATCGCCCGATCCCGCTTGTCCTCACTGCGGCAAGCCGGCTCTTCGCCGGCTCGTGTCGACGTTCGCGACGATGGGCGGGAGCGAATCAGACGGGGGTGATGACGACTTCGGTGGGGGTGAGGGCGGCATGGACGATTTCGGCGGCGGGGACGACGACTTCGGCGGCGGAGACGACGACTTCTAGCCTGAAGTTCGGCTGACCAGGTTCAG
>DASTIX010000104.1:0-8484 GCA_035717165.1 Candidatus Dormiibacterota bacterium | reverse complement strand
CGTCCTTGCCGAGCTCGTCGAAGGCTTGCTCGAGCTCGACCAGGAGATCCTCGGCGATCGCATTGATGCCCTTCCGGTGCATCACCACGCGCGCGATCGCGCCTTCGCGCCTGACGTCGAGGCACTCGCCCATCAGGCGGTGAAAAGCGGAATGCCGCCCGCGACCTCTATCACCGCGCCGGTGATGTATCCCGCTTCTTCCGTGCAGAGGAACGCGATCGTGTTGGCGATGTCCTCGGGCTGGCCAAAGTGCTTGAACACGGTGCGCGACTTGAAGCGCTCGTACATCGGGTTGTTCGCGGCCGCGGCCTTGCCCGCCTCGGATTCGATGATTCCCGGAGCGATCGCGTTGGCGGTGATCTTGTAACGACCACCCTCTAGAGCTGCGGTCTTGGCAAGCCCAATGAGGCCTGCCTTGGTCGCCGAGTAACTGGCCTGCCCGAAACCGCCGAGCGTCCCGGCGACGGAGGACATGAAGATGATGCGGCCCCACCGGTTCTCGACCATGTACTGCCATACCTCTTTGGTGCAGTTGAAGGCGCCGGTCAGGTTGACCTTGACGTCGCGGTCCCACAGCTCATAGGACTGGTTGGGAATCTGCGCCGCATGGTCGAGCGTGGCCGCATTGTTGATGAGGATGTCGATCTTGCCGAACTCGTCCTTGACCTTCTTGAACACTTCGCGGATTTGCTCGCGATTGGTCACGTCCATCTTGATGGCGAGCGATTTCCGTCCCATCTTGCGAATCGCCTCGGCCGTCGCGTTGGAGTGAACCCAACCCTGGGACACCGCGACTTGAGCCAGCATGCTTCCCTGGGATTCGGCAGTCTCCTGGAGATGCGGGTCGTCTTCCACCAGCACGTCGGTGATGACGACGTCGGCTCCGAGGCTCGCGAGAGTCAGCGCGTCCTGACGGCCAAGGCCGCGCGACGCGCCCGTTACAACTGCGACTTTGCCTGAAAGATCAAACATTCGTTATCCCCTCAATCGAATCGTTCCTCGCTGCCCCGCGATGGCGCGCGAGATGACAAGCCTCTGAATCTCCGCGGTCCCCTCCCAGATCTGATAGATCTTCGCGTCCCGAAACCATTTCTCGACCGGGTACTCCTTGATGTATCCGTAACCGCCGAGAACCTGGATCGCGTCGGTGGTCACGTCCATCGCGACGTCTGCGGCAAAGCATTTCGCCATCGAGCCTTCGGCGCGCTCGAACGGAAGTCCTTGCGTCGCCATCCAGCCCGCGCGCCAGATCAGCAAGCGCGCCGCGTCGATCTTCATCGCCATGTCGGCGAGCTTGAATCCGACCGCCTCGTGCTGCCAGAGCGGTTTACCGAACTGCTTGCGGTCCTGCGCGTACTCGAGCGCGAACTCGTAAGCCGCGCGCGCGATGCCGAGAGCACCCGCGCCGACACCCGGACGCGTCGCCTCGAGCGTCATCAGCGCGCCGAGGGCGCCGGGGCCGGCGTTTTCCGCGTCCGGCTCGCCGCCGAGACGGTGATCGAGGGGCACGTGGCAGTCCTCGAGGATCACCTGTGCGGTGTGACTCGCGCGCACGCCGAGCTTCTGCTCCTTGCGGCCCATGCGCAGGCCGGGCGTGTCTTTCTCCACGAGAAAGGACGCGATGCCGGCCGGTCCCTTCGAGGGGTCGGTGTTGGCGTAGATGATGTGGTAGTCGGCGATTCCGCCGTTGGTGCAGAACTGTTTGGTGCCGTTGAGCACATAGCCGTCGCTGACGCGCGTGGCGCGCGTCTTCATCGCGAGCGCATCCGAACCGGAGTCGGGTTCGGTCAGACCGAGCCCGCCGAGCACCAGCTTGTCCGGGTTCGTGAACTGGGGGAGCCATCGCTTCTTCTGCTCGTCCGTTCCACTGGAGCGGATGCCCGCCATCGCGAGAGCCATCGACTGGATGCAGACGGCGATGCCTGCGCACCCCCAGCTCAGCTCTTCGTTGAGGATCAGCTCGGTGAGGAAGTCCAGGCCCTGCCCCCCGTACTCCTCGGGAAGAAACGCTGCGGGGCTGAGGCCAAGCTTGTGCGCTTTCTTGACGACTTCGTACGGAAACTCCTCCGTCTCGTCGTAGTGCGGCGCCACCGGGCGCATCTCCCTCTCGGCAAACTCGTGCGCGAGCTGCTTGATCGCCTTCTGCTCGTCGCTCAGTGAAAACTCGAGTCCCATCAGTCGTAATCCGCCACGGCTTTGGTCAACACCGGCTCTCCTCTCTGATTCACAGCGGTCAATTCGAGCTTTCCCGCCGCCGCCGGCTCGGCTTTGAACGTGACGGTGTCGCCCGGCACGACCATTCCCGCGAAGCGGCAGGAAAGACTGCGCAGGTGTGATGGTCCTCCAGCAGCTTCGGCGGCGACCACGGCCAGGAGTCCCATCTGCAGCAGGCCATGTGCAATCACGCCCGGAAGCCCGACGCTGCGTGCGAATTCGTCGTCGAGGTGGATCGGGTTGTGGTCGCCACCCGCTTCGGCGTACGCCGCGATCTGCTCTTTGGTGAAGGTGACTTTGCGTTCGGTCAAGAACGCGTCGGTTCGCGCGCAGGGCGATCTTCGCGGATGATGAAAAGGGCTCGCGACTTGCATACCGGTGCGCCGCTCGCATCGGTGGTTTCGGACTCGAACGTCACAAAGCGCATGCCCCTACGGCTCGTATCCGAGGCGACCCGACCGACTGACGTCACTGTCTCGCCCGCTCGTGGGTGGCGCTGCCACTCAAAACCCTGCTCGGCGTGAAGCAGATGGGCGAAATCGATCGCGGCCTCGTCATCACCGAAGAGCTGCGGCGCCGTGACGCCTAGCGAGTAGACGGCAGCATACGCCGGTGGGACGCCGTCGTCCGGGTTGGCGCCGATCGCGCGTGCGAACTCCGCTGCGCGCCCGGGATCGATCTCGATCTGCACCGCCGGGTACGTCTTCCCGGCGACCCCTGCCACTAGAGTGCCGCGCCTCCGATGCCCCGCGCATCTTTGCGAGCTAGACGGCCGGGCGCCTCCGGCGCCGAAGCCTGCGTCGAGGGGCCCGGCGCGCCCTCGTCGCGCATCATCGATGCGCTCCTCAACGCGCCACCCTCTTCTTGGCTCCGGCCGTCGATCTCGCAAATCTGCAGCGGAGCCCGGACGCGCGACACTCCGAACAGGTTAGAGAGGTCTCGGTCTCAGGCGCGCGAGGACGCGGCGGAGCAGCATCGGTCGCAGCGCGACCCACGCCTCCATGATCGAGGAGCGCTGCTGGGACGCTTCCTCGGTCGGCGCGTAGGCGGCGATGACGAACGCTCCCGTGAGGTCGTGCATGGGCTGCGCGGCCTCGGGGAAAGCTCGCTCCAACCGCCGGCCGAGCTCCAGGGGAGTCTCGCCCGGCCGGCGTTCCGCGCCGGCGAGGTTGGCGAGCATGAGCACGCGTTTCCATACGGACATCACCGAGCGCGGCCGGAGGTAGCGCAAGAGCACGACGAGCAAGACCAATAACAGCGCGACGAAAACGCCGACCACCTTGGTCAGGATGCTTCCGCTGAACGTCGAGACCGAGAACGAAGGCCCCGCGGCTCCGACATTCGGGTCCGTGACGCCGCGGGGAATGCGGGGCGTCGCAACCGTGCCGCCCGGGAGGCCGGCATCGATCTGGCTTGGATCGCAGTTGTTGTCGCGGAAGCACGGGTTGGTGCCGGTCTGCCCGCGCGGTATCGGCCTGTACACGCCGAGGTCGTCGGGCGTCGGCTCGAACGGCTGCCAGCCGTATGTCGGGAAGTAAACCTCCACCCACGTGTGCGCGTCCTCACCGCGCACGACGTTGCTTTCGGTCTGAGTGCTGAACGCGCCGGGTCCGTAACCGTTTACGAGCCGGGTCGGAATTCCGAGCGAGCGCAGCATGTCGCCCATCGCCGTGGCGAAGAACTCGCAGTAGCCGGTGTGGCTCTGGAACAGGAACCAGTAGATCCGGTCGACGTTGGCCGGCGGGACCACCGATAGGTCGTACTTGAACACGCTCGTGTCGCGGAGGTAGCTCTGGATGGCGTTAGCCATGTCATACGGGGTCGTCGCGCCTGCGTCCCGCACAATCTTCAGAGCCTGCTGGTGGATCTGTTCGAGCACGAATGGGCTGCGGTATTGAGGTGACACGCTGGCAAAAGGAGCGACCCATGCCGGGTAATCGGTGCCGGCGTTTTGCAGGTCACTCTCCGTGGCCGTGGAAAAGTCCGCCTGTACCGCATACGTCCCGGCTGTGCTTCCCTGTTTGGTGCTGTCCAGCCGGTCGATCGTGAAGAGCTGGTCGTTCGGCGGGCCGGTTGCGAGAAACGCCTGACTGGCAAACGTTGGGCGATTGATCTTGAACAGCACGCCCGGGTAGAACAGGACCGACGAAAAGCCCTGCGGCGGCGCGCGCATCGTGATGTCGATGGTCGCGCCCGCCAGCTTCTGGTAGCTCTCCGCGTAATCCGGGTACGCGTTGGCTGAGATCACGCCCTGATACCCCCACTGGGGCGAGCTCCGCCACTCCCCTCCGGCGGTGTAGGTCTCATCGATGCCGCGGAAGTACAGCGGTCCCGCGTAGTCGCCCTTGATCGTGTACTCGAACACCGGATCTCGGCTGCGCTGCAGCGCACCGCTGAGCTTGACCTGGTCGGTGAAGCCGGTCACACCGTGGGTGGCCCCGGTCTGCGTGAAGATTCCGGGGTTGTTCAGGCGCGATTGCAGCTGCGCCCAGTTGCTGAACACGCTCGATTCCAGGGCCAGCGTGCGGTCCTGCGTAGAGAGCGGCGGGAGCATGATGCCAAGCACGATCAGGGCCGCCATCGCGACGAGCCCGCTCTCCCAGAAGTCCCACTTCGCGTCGCCCGTGAGCTTGACGCTGGCGCGATCGGCGCTCGTGATCGACGACGTGTAGTTGCTCCACAACAACAGCGCCAGGGTCAGCACCAAAATCGCGAGCACATAACCGTTCTGGTCGTTCGGGAAGTTGAGGACGTTGGTCGCGAACGCGGCCGCGCCGGGCACGAGTCCGAGCATCGGCTTGCGCCAGCGCAGCGAGCACCACGCAAGCCATCCGCCTGTGATCCACATCAACAGGCAGATCAGGAATAGATAGAAGGACGGATCCGAGGCCGCCGATCCATCCTGGATGCGCGACCACCAGACGTTGAGCAATCCCAGGCCGAGAACATCGTCCGGATGAGCGGCGTGGATCTTTGGCCACGCTCCGATCAATGCCGCGATCGGTGCGAGCACGGCGCCGATGCCAAGCGCGACAGGTTCGCGCACCGGCGCGATCGCCAGGACGCTCATGAGCAGCGCGCCGAACAGCGCGATCGGCACCACGACGTCGATGCCGGGCACCCACTGCACCGTGGCGGTCGATTTGGACACCGCGAGCGAGAGCAGAAACACGATTGCGGCCGTCCAGAAACGCCCGCCGCCGAGCCACTCGCGCGCGCGTCCCAGAATCTCCGACGGCATGCTGCCGGCGTCGAGGTCACCCGGTTGGAAGAGAGGATTGCTAGGCGATACGGATCGCATCGCGAGTCCTCATCAGTCGGGCGAAGTCATCGCCCTTGCGAATGACATAGAGGTCGACGTCCTGGCCGAGGTCGAAGCTGACGTTCTGGTCCGGACCGCCAAAGCTGGCAGCGTCCAGGTAGAACACGATCAGCGTCGAGCGCTTGCCGCGCACCGCCTGCAAAAGGCGAACCCATGCGGGGTCGGCGCTGGGCGTGATCACGGCGATCGCGCGGCGCGGGAGGCGGCGAATGCGGTCCCACGCCAGCGTTTGCGTCAGCGGTGTGCGCCCGTCAGCCTGGCAGACCGCGAGGTAATCGAGAATCAGGCGATCCTGGCGCACCGCGCGGTGCGGTTCGAGGAGCGTTCCGCGCGAGTCGTTCGCGATCAGGCCAACCTGACGGCCGCGGCTGTGCACCTGTGACGAAAGCGAGGCGGCGAGGCTGACGCCATATTCAAGCGTCGACTCCTCGTTCTCACCGAAATGGACGCCGCGATCGAGGTCGAGCAGGATCCAGAGGTCGGTGGTCAGAGGCTGCTCGAACGTCTTGGACATCAGCCGCTGGTACTTGACCGACAGCGGCCAGTGGATCCGGCCGAAGCTGTCGCCGGTGGTGTAGTCGCGCACGCCGCCGGTCTCAGGCGGATAGTCCGACCATGCGCCGAATGCCGTCGTGCTGCCTACCTGCTGCGCGCTGGGCGTGACGAGATCGGGCACGGGTCGCACGCGCGGGTAGACGAGGATCGACGTACGCTGCGTGATCTTCATCTCCTGCTCGAAAAGCCCAAACGGTTCGCGGACCTTGAGCGACGTCGGCCCCAGCGCCATCCAACCGCGCCGGCGGTAGACGCCCCGAGCCTTCCAGCGCACGAGCTCGTTGCCGAGAGAGATCACGCGGCCCGGCTGGTAGTCGTGAATCTGGCTGAGGTCTCGGACCTCGACCCACGGCGCCGGGATCCATCCCTTGCGCCGGACTTCGAACTGCTCTTCGAACGTCTCGCCGACCGTCGGCGATCCTGGGTCGACCTTGCGCGTCACGCTGACGTTGCGGATGGCCAGCCGTGGCCAGATCCACGCGAGCACGAACAGCAGGCACAGGCCGTAGGTGAATGCGTAGGCCTGACGGATCGACGTCAGGTACGTGAAGAAGAGCAGCATCACGAGCGCAGCGGCGAGAGCGACCTTGCTCATGGGATGTCCCCTGGTGGCTTCTTATCCGTCGTAGGCCATCTGCGGCACGTGCTCGCGCTCGAGCAGGCCGGCCACGAGCTTGCCCGCGCTCTGGCCCTGCATCTCGGCGTTCGGCCGCAGGATGATCCGGTGTGCGAGGACCGATTCGGCGAGCGCCTTGATGTCATCCGGGATGACGTAGCTGCGCCCCTGGACCGCCGCGAGCGCCTGGCTCGCGTGATGGAGGTGCAGCGTTCCGCGGGTGCTCGCGCCGAGCGCGACCTCGGGGTTGCCTCGCGTGCGTCCGACGAGTCGGGCGATGTAGTCGCGCAGCTCCGGCTTGACGAACACCTCTCGCACCGCCTGCTGCGCCGCCTTCAGCTCGTTCGGTGACACGACCGGCTGCAGCTCGTCCATCGGCGATTCGACCTTGTGCTGGTTGAGCAGGTTCGCCTCTTCTTTTTCGCTGAGGTAGCCGAGCCGCACCTTCATGAGGAAGCGGTCCAGCTGCGCCTCAGGAAGCGGAAACGTTCCGGAGTACTCCACCGGGTTCTGCGTGGCCATGACCATGAACGGCTTCGGCAGCATGTGCGTCTCGCCGTCGATCGTGACCTGCCGCTCCTCCATTGCCTCGAGCAACGCGGCCTGCGTTTTGGGCGAGGCGCGGTTGATCTCGTCGGCCAGAAGGATCTGCGCGAACACCGGGCCCGGCCGGAACTCGAAGTCCATGATCTTCTGGTTGTAGGCCCTGACGCCCGTGACGTCGGAGGGCAGAAGGTCAGGCGTGAACTGGATGCGGCGGAAGGTGCAGTCGAGCGAGCGGGCCAGCGACTTGGCGAGCATGGTCTTGCCGACGCCGGGGACGTCTTCGATCAGCAGGTGGCCTTCGCAAAGCAGGGTGACAAGGCAGAGACGAATCTCCTCGTCCTTGTTGACGATGGCGCGGCCGACGTTCGACAGGAATGAGTCGGCGACCCTCGTTACGGCGTCGGCTGCCCCCACTGAGGCGATTATAGGTTCGCCCCTCCGCTCGGCCATCTCAGGTGAATACGAATGAGGGATGGGTTTGGTTCCGGAGCTAGTACCGATAGATGAAGGTCTCTGGTGGGGTGCTGACGTGGTCGACCTGGAAGAAGATGCAGCCACTCCCTCCCTTGGGATAGCCGACGTACGAGACCCACACATCCTCGCTCGGGCCATTCGCCTTGTCGGAGGGTTTCGACGCATCGATGACCATCTCTGGGGTCAAGGGCACGTCGTGGCCATTCACGCGGTCATGACTGGTGACGGGCCCGGTGAGAAAGGCGCGTCCGATGTTTGCGTCGGCCGCACTGCTGATGTTGCCGGCGAAGTAGACCGTCGCGCCTGTTTGCATGTCCCTGGCCCGGATGAGGAAGAGCCGTTTGTCGAGCGGGCTCAGCACAAAGCCAGTACCGTTCCAGGCTCCCCAGGCGCTGTTGTAGACCGCCGACGCGCCGAGGAACGATTTCACCGGTGCGTCACCGATGGCCGGATTGCCGAGGAAGTCTCGCGACACTGGACCAATCGGACACACGCCGTCGGCAGGCCAGGCCTGCATGCTCACGAGGGGCCGGGACTCTAGCTTGTGGAGCTCGCCCTGGTTGACGGCCGGCGCCGGCGAGTTGCGGAGGTCGCGAAAGAGCCGCCCTCCAAGAATCAACCCTGCGATCAAGGCAAGCACCAGCAGAACCGCGACGGCGGCCGCCAAGCTGCGGAAGTTGCGTAGCGCGCGCCGGGGTCGCAACCGAATCACCTTTCGCTGTGGCTCGGCGGCGCGCACATACGCGGTCACCTTTTG